>PLMF01000053.1 GCA_003142355.1 Bryobacterales bacterium | reverse complement strand
ATGATGTCGCCGGTGTAGTTCTTGACGATGTGGAGAACGCCCGCTCCACCGTTGACGGCGCGCGTGGCGGCTTCGATTTGATCCGGAGTCGGAGACGTGAAGACTTGGCCGGGACAAGCGGCGTCGAGCATGCCTCTGCCCACGTACCCCACATGCATGGGTTCGTGACCGCTGCCTCCGCCCGACACGATGCCGGTCTTGCCGGGAACGGGCGCGTCGGCCCGGACCACGTAAACCGGATCGAGGCAGACTTTCAGAATATCCGCGTGCGCCAGAGCCAGCCCAGAGAGGAACTCAGCCGGCACATTTTGCGGATCGTTGATCAGCTTCTTCATGCGTCAGAACTTCTCCCAGTGCAGCACGTCGGAAAGCGGGCGCTTGTCCTTGTGGGATTGCTGGTCGGCCGCATGGCCGATCGCGAGCAGGCTGATCAACTTATAGCCCTCCGGCGCGCCAACCATGCGGGCCACTTTCTCCGCGTAGGGCTTCTTGTCTCCGGCCACCCAGCAACCGCCGAGGCCATGCGCTCGCGCGGCCACGAGTATGTTCTGGCTGGCATTCGAGCCGTCCTCCAGGTAGTACTTCGTGTCCTTGCACAGAACCACCACGCAAACCGCGGCCTGCGCAATAAAGCGGCCAAACTCCGCCACCCCGGCGATGGCGCGGAGCATCGCCGGCTCCGTGACCGCCACAAATTCCCAAGGTTGGATGTTGATCGCCGTGGCGGCCAGGCGGCCGCAGTCGATGATGTCCTCGATCACCTCTCGCGATACAGGTTCGCCCGTGTAGGCGCGAACGGATCGCCGTGTCTTCAAAGCTTCAATGCAGTCCATATGGGTAGATTAACCTAACACACCGCCCCCTCACAGTGATTATGCGACGATGACGGAACGAACCCAATTCGCGATTAACTTCCTGTAAATCAATGGCTGCGGAGCCGGCGCGAAACTTGCCATAGGGGGCGGGGCTGGCTCGCCGGAATACGGTGACTATGCGACGATGACGAAACGAACCCAATTCGTGGTTGACTTCCTGTAAATCAACGGCTGCGGAGCCGGCGCGAAACTTGCCCTGGGGGGCGGGGCTGGCTCGCCGGGATACGGTGACTTGGCGACGATGATGGAACGAACCCAATTTGTGGTTAACTTCTTGTAAATCAACGGCTGCGGAGCCGGCGCGAAACTCGCCCTGGGGGGCGGGGCTGGTTCGCCGGGACACGGTGACTATGCGACGATGACGGAACGAACCCAATTCGTGGTTA
Source organism: Bryobacterales bacterium (assembly GCA_003142355.1). The sequence goes on along the minus strand of PLMF01000053.1, from coordinate 2,750 downwards.
ACTTCCTGTAAATCAATGGCTGCGGAGCCGGCGGGAAAGTTGCCCTGGGGGGCAGGGCTGGTTCGCCGGGATGAGGAGGAACAAAGCCATTCGGGTTGCCGGTTAAGGCTGAGAGAGAATCGGCTTGCGGAGGGGATCGAAGCTGGGAGAACGAAGCCAATCGGGCGAGGGTGGGGGAACAGAGCTAGGCGGGGTTCTCGAACGGCATGCCGGCGGATATCTTTCACCGCCTCCAGTGTAGCGCGGGGCGGGCGCGGATTTCACTTAAGTTGTTGATCCTATTCGGCGAATAGGTTGTGACTCAAAAAGGTTTGCTCGGTTCGGCGGCGCCGGAAACCTGGAGAGCGGAAATTGGGTCTCCGCCGCCGAATCGGGTAAACTGCGTGATCCCGAGGACGCTCCTGCCGTGGACGGCGTGTTCCGGGAGTAACCGTTGGAAGCGTCTGGAATCGTTCCGTCCGTCTCCGATTTGTTCCCCGGTTTGTTCCCCCCGACCAGTTCAACTTCCGGATGGGTCAAACCAAGCACGAGTTGGGAGGAACGCATCCGGCTTCCTATAGTCCGACACAGAGGACGTTGTTGGGTGTACCCTTAGTTGGGTGTACCCTTAAAGTTATGTAAAGGACCACTCGACCGGCGCGACGGAGGCGTCCAAAACTTGAAAGAGAAAATCCTTGAAATTACGGAGATCGCGAGGGCGTGCCCTGAAAACCTCCAAACCATCTGTTTTGAGCTTCTTCTAAAGGACTACCTGAGCTCGCGAGCGCAAGAACGCGAGGGGCAGTCTCACTCCCCTGAACCGCTCAAACGAACGGCGCAACCGGCCCAGGAAGAGGCGGGATCCCCAACTGCGGCAGAGGGCATTGGGAAGGGGCAGGACGACCTCTCCGAGGGTGATCTTCATGTGAAAGCCCGTCGCCTTCTGGAAAAGAATAGCCTCACGGTCGGTCAATTGAACAATCTTTTTTATAAGGAGAACGGACAGATTCTCCCGCTCTATGAGGACCTAAAGACCACGCGTGTTGCCGAATGTCAAGTGCGAGTAACCCTGCTTCACGCGCTACGGCGCGCCATTGAAACAGGTGACTTCGAGTGCGATGTGGAGACGGTCAGAACTGATTGCGATGCTCGGAAATGTTATGACGTGAGCAACTGGGGCAATAACTTCAAAAACAACGCTGAGCTGTTCGACTTTGAGGCTTTCAATAAATCTGTAAAGAGGCTCCGGTTGTCTGAACGTGGGAAGCAGGAGCTAGCCGACCTTATCAAGGAGCTCCAATAGGGGCTAATGCAGGCAGAACTGAAGACGTTTCTCGCCGATCTCAAGGGTTTGCGTCATGAGGTCAAGGGCGAGAGTCACGAACGAATCGCGAAGAAGCCGATCCGGGACCATGCGGAACAGCTCGCTTCTAAGTGGTTCAATGTGATCGTCGAGGGTGCGGCTGAAAACTACACATTTGCGCCAGAAGTGATCGAGCGATACTCCGGCCACTGCAAGCGTCTCATCAAGCTGACTGAAAATAACAATCGTAGGAAGAGCTACCTCGACATTCTGGACAGTCTGATTCGGCATTTTCGCGAGGAGTTCATACTTCCAATCCAGCGGAACGAGGTTCAGCGGACAAAGAAGTCCCTGTTTGGTCAATTCGTCGCGAGCCTATCGGATGCGGACGAGAGCGCGTACTTTAAGGAAGCCATGGACTGCGCCGACAACGGATTCCTAAGAGCCGCAGCTGTTGTGGGATGGTCCGCTGCAATCGATCGGATCCATCGAAAGCTCGATCAGCTTGGCTTGGCGAAGTTCAACACGGTTTCAGCACAGATGGCGAGCCAAACGAAAGGACGCTACAAGCACTTCAATCAACGACAGAACGTAGCCAGCCTGAGCGAGCTTCGGGAAGTGTTCGACACGATTGTTCTGTGGATCATCGAGGGCATGGGCCTCATAGACTCGAACCAGCACACACGCCTGCGAAGCTGCTTCGATATGCGGTGCCAGTGCGCTCATCCGGGCGAAGCTCCGATAACCGAATACAATTTGATGTCGTTCTTTTCGGACATTCAAAAGATCGTGTTGGAGAACAGCGCTTTCACACTTTAGGACGGGGAAGACCGGAGACGGCCGGGGTATCCGCTGCGTCGCCGCCCATCAATCTCGCGACGTCCCCATCCAGGAAACTACGCTGCAATCGGAGAGCCGGCGAAAATGCTTGGCGAGAGGGCTATTTTAACGGCCATGGGGTCCCGCGCCTGGGCACTCAAGCCGGGAACTGGCTTCCACGGAACGGTTAACCGGGATTTCTCAGACGGAAGAAAGCGGGGATCCTCGGGCCGGGCGAAAACACGGGGACAGACGGCTCTGTCCGCGCGGCGCAGAGGGACAGCGTGTCAGTTCACCCTCCGAGTGGCGCTCCAACCTCGGGGTGGGTCCCGCCGGACCAGGACCGACGTCTCAACAGCCCCGCTACCGCCGCACGGGCGTCTGCGGGGGGCCTGGTTGCGGCCTCTTCATGTACTCTTCGTACGCCGCGGGGCCGAGCTTCTGCTTCAAATAGTCCTGGTATTGCTTGAGCAACGCCGGATCCCTCGGCCGGCTGTAGATCTCAGTCGACTTGTACTTACCCTCGTCGAACTTCTTCTTCGTCCACTCATCGTGAATGTGCGTGACCTGCGCCTCGTCGATGATCCCTTGCACCAGGTGCGGAGGGATGAAAGATACGCCCTCGCGGTCGCCGAAGACCACGTCGCCC
>PLMF01000118.1:9719-9877 GCA_003142355.1 Bryobacterales bacterium | reverse complement strand
GCCCAGCGCCTTGGCTAGCCCAACCCTATGACCGCCACTTTCATCCACCCTTTCGCCGGCTTCATCGAGAAGACTTTCGTCATCACCGAGTTCGAGTTGCGCAAGCTGCGCCACGATTTCACGGAACTCGTCACTCGCGCCCTCCAGCCCGCGCTGTG
>PLMF01000118.1:9452-9691 GCA_003142355.1 Bryobacterales bacterium | reverse complement strand
GTGCAGAAATTCCTCGCCAGCCCGACTCCGCGCGCGGCACTGGTGCTCGGCAAGGGATTCTCCGTCGGTATCCGCACTCTCTCGCAGGCTGCCGTGGTTTACGGCCTCGCGCTGCTGCTCGGGGTGAAGCTGAATTGGAGCCCGCTCGCGCTCCTCAACGTGTTGGTCGTCGTGGTGCTGGCCGCGACCCTGTTCTCGACCTTCTCGCTCATCATTGCGTGCATTGTGAAGACGCGCGA
>PLMF01000118.1:0-9423 GCA_003142355.1 Bryobacterales bacterium | reverse complement strand
CTGGCAACGTAAAACGCTCCCTGACGGTCGCGGCTCGGAAAGCGCTTCAGAACGAAACTCCAGTCAACCCAGGCCACCCAGCCGGATGCTATCATTCCTCTCCTAGCCCACGTCAAGGAGATCTCATGTTCTGCCACAAGTGCGGTACTCAAGTTGGTCCTGGTACCCAATTCTGCCCCAACTGCGGGGAGTCGCTCGCGGCTCCCAGCGCGTCCGGCGGCGCCGCTCCGCCCGTCTGGACGCCTCCCGCCGCTGCCCAGGCCCGCCCCGGCTATTGGGTGGGCCAGGGATGGCAAATGGTGAAAGCCGACATCGGCACTTTCATGCTGCTCACGATTGTCTTCGCCGTCCTCAATGGCATGGTGCCGATGATCCTGCAGGGCCCCCTGATCGCCGGTTTCCAGATCTTCTGCATGAAGAAGCTGCTCCATCGCCGGACCGATGTCGCCGACCTTTTCAAGGGCTTCAATTTCTTCGTGCCGGCGCTGATAGCGTCGCTCCTCATCACGCTTTTGGTTGGCTGCGGGACGCTGTTCTGCATTATCCCGGGGTTGGTGCTGGCCGCCATGTTCAAGTTCACCTTCCTGTTCATCGTGGACAAGCGGATGGACTTCTGGCCGGCCATGCAGGCCAGTCACGCGGTGGTGAAGAACGACTATTTCGGCTTCACCATGTTCCTGTTGCTGATGGTGCTGGTGGATATCCTCGGGGCCCTGTGCTGCATCGTCGGGCTGCTGGTCGCGGTGCCGGTGACGGTGGCCGCGGTCACCGTGGCCTACAAAGAGATTGTGGGCTTCGATCCACGGACCGCGGAAACGCTCTGATGGCGGCGCGCGGCATCCTCATCCGCATTGCCGGGGCGGCCCTTCTGCTGGCTGCCCTGTGCTACTTCACGCCCCCGGACCCGGGGTTCCGGCTCTGTGGATTCCGCTGGCTGACTGGTCGTCCGTGTCCCTTCTGCGGCCTCACCCACGCTCTGTTCGCCCTGGCCAAAGGGCATTGGCGCGAAGCTATCCGCTGCAATGGCCTGAGCCCGCTGGCTTTCGCGATGCTCTTCGCGCTGCCCTGGAACTGCCGCGTCCGAGGCCATCTCTGGACGGCCGGCCTGGCTGCCTTTGCCGTCTACGGAGTCTGCCGCGTGGTCTGGGCAAGCTAAAGCGTCCGGTCCTCGGCGTCAAGCATCTATATCAGTATGCCTGTGGAAAGCGCGTGGGAAGACGGCGGCTCCGGCGACGCCCGCGGCGCCTCCTTCATCGGCCTCTATGTGCTGCTGGCCGCCAGCGTGATGGTGTTCGTGGCGCTCACCGGTGCCTTCGTATTCCGGCGCGGCCTTTCCGGCGACTGGGCCAGCATGCCCAAGCCGCCCGTTCTCTTCCTCAACACGGCCGTCCTGCTGGCTTCCAGCTTCGCGCTCGAGATGGCGCGCCGCGCGCTGAAGGCCGGCCTTCGCTCGAAGTTCAACGCCTGGTGGAGCGCCGGCGCCCTGCTGGGTGTTCTCTTCCTGTTCGGCCAGGCGCTGGCCTGGCAGCAGTTGAAAGCCCTCGGCATTTACGTCGCCACCAGTCCCAGCAGCTCGTTCTTTTACGTCTTGACCGCCTCCCACGCTTTCCACCTGGTGGGCGGCGTGGCGGCGCTCATTTATGTGGCCGTCGGGCCGGCCAGGCGCACCGTCATCGATATCAGCGCCATCTTCTGGCACTTCCTGGATGGTCTCTGGGTGTACCTGATGGTCCTGTTCTACGTTTGGGGGTAGCCTTCACGCCTTGTCCGGCTTGGGCGTCCTGCCAGTGCTCTTGGGCAGCGGCGGCTCTTTGATGTACTCCATCGGGAGTTCGCCCGTCAGCGCCTTCAGGAAGGTCGCTATCGAATCGGCTTCCTCTTTGTTCAGCGTTTTTGCCAACTGGTGATCGGCCATTTTGCGCACCGCATCTTCCAGCGTGGCAATCGAGCCGTCGTGGAAGTAAGGTGCGGTCTTCTCGATGTTGCGCAGGCCGGGCACCTTGAAGACCATGCGGTCGGCTTCCTGCTTGGTGACCGAGAAACGGCCCGGGTCGTTGGCGTTCTCCCAGGGCCTCGCCAGACCCAGTTTCTGGAACATGCTGCCACCCACATAAACGCCGTTGTGACAGTTCTGGCAGCCGGCATCCAGAAACTTGTTCAGCCCGGCCTTTTCCTGGTCGCTGAGCGCCGCCTGGTCGCCGCCCAGGAACTTGTCCCAGCGCGAAACCGTCACCAGCTTGCGCTCGAAAACGCCGATGGCCTTGGCCAGGTTGTCGAAGGTCACCGGATGCTTCTCGCCCGGGAAAGCCTTCTGAAACGCCGCGACGTACTCGGGCATGGAGTTCAGCACGGCCAGCACCTTCTTCTGGTCCGGCATGGCCATCTCCACCGGGTTGAGGATCGGCCCTTTGGCCTGCTCCTCGACCGTGGGCGCGCGGCCGTCCCAGAACTGCACGAAGTTCCCCGCGGCGTTGTAGACCGTATTCGAGTTGCGCGTGCCCTTCTGCCCCTTGTGGCCATCGGACACCGGCTGGTTGTCGACGCCGTACCTGTTCAGATCATGGCAGGAGTTGCAGGAGACGTCCTGGCCCTTGGAAAGGCGGGCATCGTAGTACAACATGCGGCCCAGGGCCACCTTCTCCTCAGTGATGGGGTTGGCGGCCGAATCCATGACAGGCGGCAGCGCCTTGAAGATTCCCAGCTTGGCGGAATCCACCTCCACCCCGGGCTTGCGGCTGGTGCAGGCCGCACCCAGCATAAGAAAAGCACATAGCAATAGTGTTGCGCGATGGCGCATGAGTTCCTCCGTGAATGTGAGTATACTACGGCGCCGCCGCCAGCCAGGGTTCTCAGCTCTTCCGCAGCTCTTTCTCCAGGTCGCTGAGCGCTTCCTCGCGGCGACCGCTTTCCAGGTCCTTCTGCAGCCGCGAAAGCGCGACTCCAATCACGTCGCGATGGTGCAGGCGGGCGCCGAAGGCCTCCTGGAGCCGCAGCCAGAGCTCGTGCGCGCGGTCCAGATCCTCGGGCCATAAGCGCGGTGGATGCGGGCCCAGGTTGACGTAGACCGAAGGCCGGTCGGGGGTGATGACCTCGAGCGAAAACGCATGCCGCGGTTCCGGCAGCTTCTCCCAGGCCAGGCCGATGCGCCGCGCCAACTCGTCGGAATCCATGCGCGCGGAGACGCCCGTCACCAGGCGCGACGCCTTCAACTTGGCGGCGGTCTGCACCATGGCGTCGAACGGATCCACGCCCGGCACCACGATCAGGTCCGCTGTTTTGCCCTCTTTCTCAGCCATGGTGACCACGCGCGAAAGCAGTTCCCTCTCGTAATCGGAAAAAAGCTGCTGGTTGGAGAGTTCGTATTCCCCGGCGCCGGTGGAGATGGGCCGCACGGTCATCACCACAATGTCGTGCCGCCGCAGGTTGGTTTTCTCCAGCACGTTGTGCAGATGCGCCATGTGGCTGTAGTCGCGCACCGCCACCAGCACGCATCCGGGCCGCGCGTGGACCGTCTCGGGGCTGATCTCCGCCCGCATGTCGAGGTTGAACTCCTCCAGGCCGGCCTTCTTGTTGGCCAGCTTCCTGAGGTTGATGCGTTCGGAGATGGTGAAGACCACGAAAAGGACCACGGTGAAGCTCACGCCGTAAATGGTGGCGATCCGTTTCGAGAAAAGATTGGCGATCGCCACCAGGAAGAGAATCAGGGTGGTGACGATCAGGCCGACGGGAATCTCTTTGCCCCCGATCCGCGGGTTGACCGGCACCTTGTATTCCTGGTCGTGGCGGTGATAGCGCAGCACCAGCACGCCGACGGATTTCAGGAAGAAGCTCCACACCACGCCGAAAGCGTAGGCTTCGCCCAACAGGTAGACGTCGCCGCGGCTCAGCGCGATGGTGGCGATCTGCAACGCGGCAATCAGGTTGATGATGCGGTAGGTGGTGCCGAAGCGGCGCTGCGGCTTGCGGAACCAGTCCAGCAGCACGCCGTCTTCCGCAATGCGGTTCATGACGCCGTTGGCCCCGATCATGGAGGTGTTGACCGCGCCGGAAAGGATCAGCACGCCCACCATTACCACGAACATGTGGAAGACCAGGCGCAGCAGCGGCGGCCCCGCCAGGTGCATGGCCAGACCGCCGAGAAGATTGTCCACGTATTCTTTGCGCACGCCGTCCGGAATGATCATGCCGGCGAACACCGTGGTCACGCCCGTGAAAAGCACGGCATAGATGCACACCAGGTTCCCGGTGTAGCGCAGATTCTTCAGCTTGGGGTAGGCGATCTCGCGGTAGACCTGCGCCAGCGTTTCAAAGCCGCTCATGGAAAGCAGCGAGTGGCCGAACGCGATGATCACGGCGACGGCCCCGATCCGCGGCCAGATGGTGCCATTGAACCAGCCGAGCGCCTCGGAGCTGAACTGAAGGTTGCGAGGAAGCGGCGCCGGCGGCAGCTTGACGCTGGGCGCCAGCAGCAGGGTGATGGGGCACCAGATCAGGAAAGCCACCGCCATCACGGTGGTGATTTGCAGGATGCGCAGGGCCTTGCCGCTGGATTCCTGGATGCCCTTGATGTTGCTCCACCAGAAGTAAACCGTCACCGCCACGGCAAACACGGCGGCGAACGCATTGGGAGGGGCGTGCAGGCCGAGATGGCTGAGATCGGAGATCTCATTGAGCAAACGGCTCAGGTACTGGCCCGCGCTGACCACGCTGATGGGGCCGGTGAGGATGTAGTCGAAAATAAGCGACGAGACCGAGAGCCGCGCGACGAACGGGCCCATGGCGTCGCGCACCACCACGTACACGCCGCCGCGCACGAACATGCTGCTGGATTCCATGTAGACCGAGCGCACGGCAAAGCTGAACAGCATCACCCCGAGGATGAACCAGGGCGCGCTCTTCCCAACGGCCTGCTCGGCGATGCCGCCGGCGTAGAAGGCAGAGGAGGCCAGGTCGCTGAGCACCACCGCCGCGGCCCGCCAGAACGAAATGAACGAAAGAGCTACAGTGGTGGCGACCACCACCTTGGTGGCCGTCGGCCGCCCAATGTCCGGGGACATACCCTTCCAATTCTACGCGAAACGCTTTCTGATCTCGGACTGGACGTGCGTCCACTTGTTGACGGCGTAGGCGACCAATCCCTGGAGCCCGGCGCGCTCGCCGGCGTCGAGGAGGCGCCGGGACATCGTCGAGACTTCTTCCAACAGCGCGTCCAGGCGAATCACCAACTGGGTAATGCCGGGTGAGGTCGGCTGGCCGGCATCGCGGACCTCCTGCAATTGCGCGCGCAGCGTTTGAATGGCGGCGCGGATTTTAGGGCCGTTTTCAGGAATCAAAGCCAATTTCTCGCCGTCGAACTCGAGGCCCTCGTTCGACACCTGGCTGGCGATTTTTCGGTAGGTTTCCGGCGAGATGCGAGCGATCTCGGAAAGACGAAAATAGGCGTCTCCGAATTCCTCATGCTGCCGGATGAGACGGTCGGCGCTCTCACGGCTGATGCCGGCGTACTCCTTGCAGAACTCCTCCCATGTCAACTCGAGCTTTTCGAACAAGCGAGTTTCCCTGACCTGCTTCAGGCACAGCGCCTGCGCGGCCGAGCATCTGTTGGCGATCATAGCGAACGCCTGCTGGCGCCCCACCCAGGAGCCGGCATCGATCCATTCTCTTGGTGTTTCCATAAACGGTATGTTGCGGTCAGATCCGACCGAAAAAACAGGTACGCTTTATTGAAAATAAAAGGGTTAACGATCCGTTTCCGGTCAGATCTGACCGAGGTCCCCATCCCCTCCATCTTGATTATTACCTGCGAGTGTGTAGAAACGGCCCTGTGTGAGGCGGCGATTTGAGCGTAACCCACGGAATTCTAATGGTTTACGAAAATTGCAGAAAGCTGTGACTGACGACTGCCGCTCTCTAACGTTCGCGGCTCGGTGCGAGGCCACATTCAGAGCCGCGAACGTTAGAGAGCGGTCGGTTAGCCGCTACGCTGGCGGCTCGCGGTGGTTGCCAGCGGCGGTAGACTTATTGGTGTGCCCGCTTTGCTGAGAGTCCGTGGATCTGAAACGGTGGCGGTCGACGTGGAGTGTTCGGGCGACGCGCTGTGCGTCGCGTTATCCGACGGGCGGGTGGTTTCCGTGCCTCTGGTGTGGTTCCCGAGACTGGCTGGCGCGTCCGCGCGGGCGCGATCCGAGTGGGAGCTAGTCGGAGGCGGCATCGGAATTCATTGGGAGGCAATCGACGAAGACATCTCCGTGGTCAGCCTCCTTCGGCCCGAGAACTTCATGAGGCTGCCTGACAAGGCGCTGCAGCCGACGGCGCGAAAGAAGCGGGCCGCGGCTGAACGCCGGAGCCGTTAGGCTGTCGGGTTGGCCCACGCAGTTCGTCGCTGCATGACAGGACCACCACCGCCAACAGAAGGGAGCGTTTCATGGCGCTATCCTTACCAGGGGTGTTTGAGCGCGCTCACCTCCCGCCCGGGCGGGCCTGCCAGTCCCTCATCATTCGATCGATTTCCGCCTTGTTCTTAACGTAGAACGCAATGTTTTCCTGCGATACCATCGCGCCCATCGCCGAACCCTGCGATTGGGAGTTGTAGACGCTAGCGGTAATCTGGACGCACGACGGAATGATAAGGAACTCCTGAGCCGAGATCCCCGACGTCTTGATGACTGCCATGGTTTTCTGGTTGTTTTCCAGCGCAGCCATCATGCCGCCTTTCTTTAGGGCTTCCATCATACTGTTTTGCAGCGCAGGGTCGGACGCGAACAGAGCTTTCATCTTGACCATGGCCGAATCATAGGCTTTGATCTTTTCCATGCTCAGTTTGTAGTTCTTTTGGTCCGTGTCCTTGGCCCCCGACTGGGCCAGGCCGGCCGCCGCGACAGCCGACAGGCAGACGAGAGACGAGACGAGAATACGTTTGAGTGACATTTTATGCATAGGTTTTACCTGCGGCGACCACCGACTTCAGCCTTTCTAGCGAATTCGTCGATCTGTGCCGTCCTTACTGCTGCGCTACCAGTTCCACCCGCCGGTTGCGTGCCCGGCCCTCGTCGGTGGTGTTGGCCGCCACCGGTGCGAAGGGCCCGTCGCCGTGAGGAGTCAGCCGGCGGGCGTCGATGCCGCCTGCGGCCAGGGCCTTCACCACCGAAGCCGCGCGCGCATTGGAGAGCGCCACGTTGGCATCCGCTGTGCCGACGTTGTCGGTATGGCCCACCACCCACACTTTCACGGCGGGGCTGGCCTGGAGCATTTTGACGACTTCCTGGATCGCAGGTTGCGACTCCGGCTTGATGTCGGATTTGGCGGTGTCGAAGAAGATGCCGGGCACCTCGACGTGGCCGGTATCGGCCAACCCGCTCTTTAGCGCGTCGGCATTGGCCACCACATCCTGCTGCATCGCCTGCACTTCGATGATCAGCAGATAGTAGGTCTGTCCCCGAGGCAGGAATGCGATCCACGTTTCCGTGCCGTTCCTGGCGACCATGAACGTCGAATCGAGATTGATGTTATACATCACCTTGCCGCCCAGCTTCAGTACGGCGTTCTGGAAGTTGCGCTGGACCTGGAGCGGGCTGGGAGGAGTTCCGGCGGACGGGTTGAAGTCGTAACGCCAGTGCGTCCAGTGCCCTTCCACATGCTGTGTCACGGTAGTATTACCCTTCTGGACCGGGAAATCGTAGGCGTCGAACTGATGCTCCGTGTTTTCGTAGATGTAGAAGCCCGGCATCCGGGTGAACAGCGCCGGATCTTTAGAACCCGCGACGTCCTTGGGCTGCCCAAAGCTCGTGAGCGCCGCCACGAGCATGCTTCCAGCGATGAAAAGTATATTTCGAAGTCTCATGCAACACGCTCCCGCGCCAACAGCGTCAAGAGAAAAAGGTGAGAGTCTCGAACCATCGGCGCCTCCAAATGCGATTTGGTGCGCCCAGTGCGCGCACGAAGTGCTGGCGCGCGGCAGGCGGGGCGCGCCTAGCCCACCATCGTAGCGCGAAGCGCGAGCGGATTTCCCTCTCTCATTGTCCGGTAGAGGCCTCTGGAGGTAATGCGCTTCCGTCCAACAAGCGAATCCCTCCCCGCCCGCAAAGCCGTGAAAACGGCGCGTTTTGCATCGGAAGAACCGGCGGCAACAGGCGACCGCCGGCGCTACGGCGGCGGCTCGTGGTGGTTGCCGTTGGAAACCTCGTGCAGGACGTCGTCCACCACTTCCCCTGAAAGCTTCGAGTGCAGTTCGGCATTCATACGGCGCAGCGCCACGCCGATGATGTCGCGGTGATGCAGCTTGGAGCCGGGACCCTTGGCGCTCAACTCCAGCCAAAGCCGGTGGACCAGGTCGAGGTCTTCCGGCCACAGGCGTGGAGGATGCGGTCCCAGGTTGAAGAACACAGTGTCCTTCTGGTTTTCGAGAACGATCTCGAGAGAGAGCGAAGGCCGCGGCTCGGGAAGTTGCTCCCAGTACCGGCCCACCTGGGCGCCCTGCTCGGAAGGCGTGAGCTTCGGCGAAAGCCCCATCACGATGCGCGACGATTCCAGGCGCGCGGCCGTCTGCACCACGGCCTGGTACGGGTCCGAGCCGGGTACCACCATCAGCTCGACGTGCTTGCCCGCCTTTTCCGCCAGCGTGACGACCTGCGAGAACACGGTGGTCTCGTCTTCGGAAAAAAGCTGGCTGCTCTCGAGGCCGTGCTCGCCGGAGGCCGCCTGCGTCACGCGGTGGACGGTAATCACCACGATGTCCATCTTGCGCGTATCGGTCTTGTCGAGGATGCGTCCGAGGTGCTGCAAATGGTTGGGATTGCGCACCGCCACCAGCACGTTGCCCGGCCGCGCGCTGACCGAATCGACGGTAAGGTCCGCGTGCGGATCCAGCCGGAACTTCTCCATCTCTTGAGCGTGCCCGATCCGGCGCTTGCGGTTGCTGATATCGGACAGCTCGAAGACGATGAAGAATAAGATGGTGAAAGTCACGCCCGAAATGGTGGCCACCTCCTTGGTGAGCACGTTGACGATGGCCAGCGCGAAGAGGGTGACGGTGATCAGGAAGAGGCCGACGGGAATCTCCACACCGCGCACGTGGAAATTCAGCGGGACCTTCCATTCACGGCCCCCCGGCTGCTTGTAGCGCAGCACCAGCACCGAGAGCGCCTTCATGGCGAAGCTCCANNACTTCTTGTGCGGATGGCGGAACCAGTCGGGGAGCACGCCGTCTTCGGCCACGCGGTTGAGGACGCCGTTGGACCCGATGATGGCGGTGTTCACGGCGCCTGAAAGAATCAGGGTCCCCACCAGCACCACGAAGCCGTGAAACAGCAGGCGCGCGGAGAGCGGCCCGGCGAGGTACATGGAAAGCCCGCCGATGAGGTCGTCCAGGAAGTGCTGCCGCGCGGCGTCGGGGATGATCATGACCGCGAAGAAGGAAACCAGCGA
>PLMF01000075.1 GCA_003142355.1 Bryobacterales bacterium | reverse complement strand
GTGTGGCCGACTTCGTGCGCGGCGAGCTGCCGGATGCGCGCCAGGGCGGTCTGGTACAGCACATCGGGCTTTTCGTTGCCGGTGGTGTAGGGCGAGAGCAGACCTTCGAAGATGAGGTAATCCTGCCGGTCGCGAAGCGAACCGAGGGTGACGGTGGCCTTGATGATCTCGCCGGTGCGTGGATCGGCGACGGTGCCGCCGGAGCTCCAGCCGCGGGTGGAACGGTGCACCCAGTTGATCATGTTATAGCGGATGTCCATGGGGTCTGCGCCTTCGGGCAGCACGGCCACCTGAAAAGCGTCGCGGAAACCGGCGGCTTCGAAGGCCTGGTTCCACCAGCTTGCGCCCTCGACGAGCGCCTTTCTGACGTCCTCGGGCGCGCCCGGGTCGACCCAGTACTGGATGGGCTTGACCGGATCGCCGATGGCCGCGCTGGGGTCCTTTTTCTCGAGGCGATGACGGCGGATGTATCGCTGGACCATGGGTTCGCCGATGGGGACGCTGTAGTCGACGAAACTGAGGCCGCCGTAACCCGCGCGCGGGTCGTCGAGGCGCGGTTGGAAGTTGTTGTCGGGTAGCTCGACCAGCGAATAGTGTTCGCGCAGAGTCACGGCCTCCGCCGTGGGCGTGACGCTGGCGACGGTTCCCGAGAACAAGCCGCCCCGCCCGCCACGGCCGGCTCCGCCAGGAGCAGTGACCTGGATGGGCGGCGGTCCCTGAGCCGGCCCGGCGCCAAAACCGCCTCCGCCGCGCCCACTGGCGGACTCGTTGGTGAAGGTCAGCGTCACTTCGACCTCGGTGTTCTTGGGGAATGCCTTGGTGCGCGGCAGGTAGAAGGCGCTGCGTGTCCGATCGACGCGGTAGACGCTCGAGCCCGAGCCGAGTCGGTTGCCGGCGCTGTGGCCGTCGCGGAGCAGGAAATCGGTGGCATCCACAAGCACGCGGCCGTTGCTCTCGGCGGCCACGGTGAAGCCCCACAGCACCGACCGGGCGAAGGAGTCCTCGACGGAGCGGCGCTCGGCGGCGTTGGCGCTCGATGAACGGAAGGACTGGTTGGCCTGGACGAGCAGCACTTTGGGCCCGACGCGCTGGAACGACACGATCTTTCCGTTGCCCTCCTGGCCGCGATCGAGGCCGATGTCGTTCGACCCCAGGCCGGCAGCCAGACCAGTGGCGTACAGGAAATCCATGTCGAAGCGCGGGATCTCGAGCCACAGGCTGCCGGTTCGCTCGTCCCAATAAAGCGGGAAGTAGCCCTCCAGCTTCAACATGCCGCTGGTGCGTTCGTCAATGGCCGGCGTGCGTCCGGCTGGGGCGGCGGCGCCCGCGGGCCGCTGCTGCCCGGCGGCCCCGAGGGCGAAAGAGAGGGCCAGCGCAAAGGTGATAGAAGGTCGTGACATCCCGAGAATCCTCAGGGCCTATTGTAATAGCCCCGAGGGTCGTCGGAACATCAGCCGCAGCGTGCACGGGTTGAAATACTAATGGATCACCTTATTGCTGGGGGGTGGTGGCTCGGTATGACCCTCCACCGTCCAGTCCCGAGGTTTCCCGACACGGTCGTATATCTTCCCGCGCTTTACTTCGTCGTCTTCGAAGATCCACCGTCCGACTTCCGCCACCTGGTCGGCCTTCGCACGTGGCACTACCGCCACGCCATCGTTGTCGGCGACGATGATGTCACCCGGCATCACCAGCACGTGCCCAACGGTGATGGGCTCATTGTAGGACTCGACCCACATCCGGCCCGGATTAATGCCACGCGGCGATAATGCGGGATCTTGATAGACGGGGATCCTCGAGAGGGTCATTTCGTCCGTATCGCGGCAGACTTCATTGCCTACGAAACCGCGCAAACCTAGTCCAAAGAGAGAGAGTCCCATGTTGGACCCACAAAACCCGTCGTCGCGCGCCTGGTTATCGACAACCAGAATCGTGCCGGGCCGGACGAGCCCAGCGTACTCGCTCTGATTCTTGTACCAAGCCGCCTCCCAGGGACGTTCGTCGGCATGGGAGTTAAAATGCGGCGCTCGCTCCTGCGCGGGCACAAGGCGCACCGTAAGGGCCACACCATGAATCCGATGCGTGAATTTCTGCTCGTCGCGCCAAAGCGGCCGGATATTCCGATCCATCATGGTGATATCCTGCAAACCGACCACGTCTAAAGCGTCCATGACGTCGCACACGCGCAGTCCGTCGTACAGTTTGAGGACGCGCGAATCCTCTTCCGCGCTGTATTGCTGAACCTTGAGGTACTGTTTGGATGGCGGCGGAGCCGGTCTGCCAGCTTGCGCCCATAGCATGGCGACACTGCATAGTGCTAATGCTGCTGTCTTCATGGAGTCGATAGTACTTGCGGCCGGTGATGCTGTCAAGCGCAGTCGCCGCCGCTAGGGCTGCGACCGCATCAGCGCCTCCATCACACCCCAGTAGATCGGGCCTGCCTGGGATTTCGCCCATGCCTGGTAGAGCGCCGGATACTGGGCGGGATTGGCGGCCAGTTGCTCCCGCATCCCGGTTTTCATCCCGTTGCCATAGGCTCTTTCGAGAAGCGGCGGCTGATCCGGCGGGCGGAGCAGACTGACATGAATCAACATGCTCAGACGATCGGACTGCTGCACGCAGGTCACACCGGGCTCCACCAGCAGACTGAGGACGGCATCCGCGCCGGCTGGCGTCTGGACCAACTCCACCAGGCCCCGTCCGGAGGTGAAGGCGTAATCCCGGAAGGCCTCCAGGACCAGGGCTTCCGGTTTCACGCCGTTCATGTGCCGCGCGAGCTCGTCCTGACGCATGAAACAGGAACTGAAGAAGGAGGCTCCGGGAGCCCACCTGGCTTCCAGCGCCAGGCGCAAATGGGGTTGCGGAAGGAGTTTCAGCACGCTGTCGTGGACGGTGTGAATGATGCCGCCGGAAGGGGAGAGCAGCGCCAGCATATAGGCGTTCCAACCACGCTTGTCGCGAGCGTCCGCATGGGCGCCTTGGACGAGCAGCAAGCGGACGGTATCGGCGCGCCCGAACTGCGCGGCCAGCATCAACGCCGTGTGCCCATCCTTGTCTTTGGCTTCGAGCTCCGCCCCGGCCTTCAGAAGAGCTTGTACGCGCTTGGTGTCGCCCTTTTTCGCCGCGGCCAGCCAATCTTCCGGCGGAACCGCGGCCAGGGAAGCGAAGGACAGAAGGAACAGAACCGTGCGTGACACCACAGACCAAACGTAGCAAAAAGCGGCGAGCCAGGCTTATCGGGGATGATCGTTGCCGGCCGCCTGGGTGCGCGAGGGGCCATGCTCTTCGGCGCAACGGATGATGTATTCGGGACGGCGATGCGAGCCCGGCAGCGCGAGCCAGAGATACTGCGCGACGATGCCGAATCCCAGGCTGGTCAAGGCGCCGAAGAACAGGCTTGCCAGCACAATCGGGGTATATCCTGGAACCGGAATGTCGCCGCGAAGTTTGGCCACAATCACGATGCCGCTGCCGGTGCAGGCGGCGACGAAGGCGATGGATCCAAGGCAGAGCAGCACGCGGATGGGCAGGTCCGTAAAACTGAAGATGCTATTCAGGCCGTGGCGAAGCTTCTTGCTGGTGGTCCACGCACTCTTGCCCTCCAACCGGGCCGCGCGCTGGTAGACCACATATTCGCGGCGGAAGCCGAGCCAGAACAACGAAGCAATCAGGTTGGAACTGACTCCCGGAAGCTGGAGGAGCCGGTCGCATACCTGGCGGGAGCATCCGAATACGTCCACTCCGCCGACGGGCATATCCTTGATGACGAGCCGGCGAAACACCCACCAGAAAAGGCTCGACAGCAATTCGGAGGGCCAGGGATCGCTCCTGCCGCTGCGAACGCCGAATACGATGTCGGCGCGGCCGCTGCCCAGGATCTCGAAAAAGCTGGCGATCAGCGCCGGGGGCTCTTGCAGGTCGGCGGCCATGACCGCCAGGAACTCGCCGCGGGCGCACTTCAGCCCGGCGGCGATGGCGGCAAACGACCCGAAATTGCGGCTGAGCGAAACGAGTTGCGTGGCGAGGGGAAAGGCCGGAAGCCGCTCCCGAAGAATCTCCAGCGACCGGTCGGGGCTTCCATCCACCACGAAGACGACTTCGAGTTCGCCGGACACCCGGGAGCCGAGTTCGATCAGTTGGTCCAGCAGCCGGTCGAGACTGCCTTCATTCATGTAGACCGGGATGACAAGAGAGTACATCTCAGCCTGCCTGGGCGAGCCGCAGAAACTCCGAGTAATCCCGGATGTAATCCGCACTGTCATACCGATCGGAGCAGAGGACCAGCAGGACGGCGTCCTGAGAGAATTTATACTGGATACCCCATACCATGGGCGGCAGGTATAGTGCGAGAGCGGGGCTATCGAGGACGAATTCCTGGCGGTTCCGACAGTCATCGGCGACTATGTGGCACTGCCCCTGAACGCATACCAGGAACTGGTGCAGCTTGCGATGGGCGTGCTCGCCGCGAACTTCCTTGGTGGCCACGCCAGAGACCAGGAAATAGCGTTTCACCTCAAAAGGAACCTGCTCGCCGACTTCCGCAAAAGTCAGCAGGCCGCGCAGGTCCTGCGCCTGAGGCAAACGATGGAGCACCACGCCCGCAACTCTGGTCTCAGTGGCGCCGCCCTCGACGGGAGCGGCCGCCATGACTTCGGCGGAAGGCGCGCCGGCCCCCTCGTACCCGACAATGCGCGCGGGGTTGCCGGTGACGATGGCCAACGGGGGGACGTCGCCGGTCACCACCGCCCCGGCGCCGATCATGGCCTGTTGGCCGATGGTAATTCCCGGCATCAGGGTCGCATTCGCGCCTATGGAGGCTCCCCTTCTCACAACCGTGCGCACGATCTGGCCGGGGCGGCGTTTGCTGCGCGGAAACGGATCGTTGGTGAAGGTCGCATTGGGGCCGATGAAAACATCGTCTTCGATGGTGATTCCGTCCCAGAGCTGGACACCGCATTTGATCGTCACGCGGTCGCCGATATGCACATCGTTTTCGATGAACGTGTGATCGCAGATATTACTATCCGCGCCGATGACAGCGCCGGGCAGCACGTGGGCAAAGGCCCAAATCCGCGTTCCGCGGCCGATGGAGGAGCTCTCTACAATGGCGGTAGGGTGTCGAAAGAACTGGGCTGGCTGTAATCGTCGTGGCATTTCCGCGCATTCGATTCTAACATTTCACTCCGGGTCGCCGGCGCGCGTGAGGCTTCGCAGCTCGGGGCGCGGAGCAAACGTCCGAGCGAGCGCCGCGGCAAAGCGGCGATGGGACTGGCGCGCGCGGAAGAGCTTTCTGGCGGCTTCCGGCCGGCCAGCCGCCGCGTAGCCGGCGATCTCGCCTTCGGCGAGGGAAAGATCGAGCCCGCCGATGCCGGCAGCCTGGCCGGCGCAGTAGACGCCGGCGACCGACGTCTGCTGGTATTCATCCACCTCGACGCCGGCCTCACCCAGGCGGCAGCCGAGCAGGGCCGCGAGCTCGATATTGGGGACGAGGCCAAACCCGCAGGCCAGGTAATCGCAGGGTACGCTCCAGGTCTTGCCGCCGCGGCGCAAGGTCACGCTCTCGAGTTTGCCGCGGCCCTGGGCAGCCACGGGCCAGCACTCCGCGAGGTACGGAATCCCCAGCAGCGCGGCCCTCAAGAACACCGCCTCCGCCAGCTTGCCAGGGCGGCGCGCCAGGCTGCGCGCGAACCGGCACAGCGTGGAGCGGTCGGTTTGTTCGGCGACCAGGCGCACGTTGGCTCCAAGGCCGCGCAGATACTTTGCCACCGACAGCAGGAGCGGCCCGGCGCCCGCCACCACCACCTTCTTTCCTCTTACGGGAAAGCCCGACTTGGCCAGGGCTTCGAGCCCGCCCGCGCCCATGACATTGGGCAGCGTCCACCCGGGGAACGGCAGGAACCGCTCGCGGGCGCCGGTCGCCAGCACCAGGTTGTGGTACCCGAGCTCGAGATCTCCGCTGGATCTCTGGAGGACAATCCGGCCGGGCGCCGGAGCCGCGAAAACGCGCGCGGCGGCGATCCAACCGACCTTACGCTCCCCGGCCAGGCGCAGCCACCGCGCCGCCTTTCCCTTGGGCGGGCGCGCGTCGGCGCGCCAGATCTGGCCGCCGGGCTGCGGATTCTCATCCAGAAGCGCCACGGTGGCGCCGCACTCCGCCGCACGGCACGCCGCCGCCAACCCGGCCGGACCGGCTCCCACCACAATGACGTCGTGGCCGTGGCTACTCATCGGTTCGCACCTCCATCATGCGGCGCATCCAGCGTCAAATCATCAGTCTACGAAATTGTTGGATAGGGGCGCGGAGATGTGAACTTCGCGAGCGTCAACCGCGGCATCCCCCCGCGTGTTACTATGCCGTATTAAAACCTGGAGCAAACTCCGTGAAGGTCTACGAAAGCAAGGACATTCGGAACGTCGGTGTGGTGGGCCACGGCGATTCCGGCAAGACCACGCTCACCGCCGGGTTGCTGTTCACCGCGGGAGCCTCGAATCGCTTGCTCCGCGTCGATGAGGGCAACACGATCACGGATTTCGACGAGGAGGAAATCCAGCGCAAGATCACCATCTCCACCGCCATCGCCGTGGCCGAGTGGAAGAAGACTAAGATCAATATCCTCGATACTCCCGGCTACAACATTTTTATTAACGACACCTGCGCGGCGCTGGTGGCGGCCGAAGCCGCCCTGGTCGTGGTGGACGGCGTCGCCGGCGTCGAGGTGCAGACCGAAAAGGTCTGGCAGTTCGCCGCCGATTACAAACTCCCTCGCGCCGTCGTCATCAATAAGCTCGACCGTGAACGCTCGGATTTTCAGCGCGCCCTCGAAAGCGTGCAGGAAAACTTCGGCCGCGCCGCCGTTCCCATCCAGATCCCCATCGGGGCGGAGCGCGATTTCACCGGGGTCGTGGACCTGGTTCGGATGAAAGCGTACACGTACGCCGCCGACGGCGACGGCAAGGGCAAGGAGGGCGACATCCCCGGCGACCTCGCCGAGGCCGCCCAGAAGGCCCACGAGGCGCTCGTCGAAATGGTGGCCGAGGGCAATGACGCCCTCATGGAGGAGTTTTTCGATAAAGGCACCCTGGCGCCCGGCCAGATCGCCGAGGGCCTCAAACAGGGCCTGAGGGAAATGCGCATCTTCCCGGTCATGTGCGCCTCCGCGCTCCACAATGTCGGGTCCGATCTCATCCTCAATTTAATTGTCGAAGACCTGCCCGCCCCGGTCGAGCGCGAGGCCCTCTCCGCTACCGTGAACGGCGTTGAGGCCACCCGTAAGATCGCCGAAAACGACCAGCCGTCGCTGTATGTTTTCAAGACCACGGCCGACCCCTTCGCCGGCCGCATCACGTTTTTCAAGGTCATGACCGGGGTGGTGAAGAACGATGCCAATCTCCAAAATGTGACCCGCGGCACGGCCGAGCGCCTGGCGCACATATCGAGCCCCATGGGTAAGACCCTGCAGCCGGTTACCGATCTACACGCCGGCGATATTGGCGCGGTCGCCAAGCTGAAGGATACGCTAACCGGCGACACCCTGGCCGACAAGGGTTTGAACATTACCTACCCGCCGGTGAAGCTCCCCGAGCCTTCCATCGCCTTCGCTATCGAAGCCAAGTCGCGTAACGACGAGGATCGCATGGGCAATGCCGTCCACCGCATCCTGGAAGAGGATCAGTCGCTGCGCTTCTACCGCGACCCGCAGACTCGCGAGTTCCTCCTGGCCGGCTCCGGCCAGCAGCACGTTGAAATCGTGGTCAGCCGGCTAAAGAAGCGGTACGGCGTGGACGTGGCCCTCAAAGCCCCCAAGATCCCGTACCGTGAGACCGTCCGCGGCACGGCCGACGTCCAGGGCCGGCACAAGAAGCAGACCGGGGGGCATGGCCAGTTCGGCGATTGCTGGATC
>PLMF01000307.1 GCA_003142355.1 Bryobacterales bacterium | reverse complement strand
CTCCGACAGCAGGTCCGGAACCGTGGCGTCGCGCACCAGGTGGGGGTACCTTTCCCCGCCGTGATAGTCGATCGCGTGCGTTTCATAATACTCCCCGGTCTTGATCAGCAGTTCCAGCGGCTTGGTGGTGGACGCCGTCGCCTCGACGGCTTCACGCAATACCGTGGGCGTGAACTGCCGGTTGTTTACTGCCACAATGGCGACCGCGGGCGCGATTCCAGCTTTTTGGGCCGGGCCGCCGTAGGCAACATCGACGACCCCGCCGTCTTCCTTGACCTTGAGGCCCAGCGAGTAGCTCAGATCGAGCCCCTTGCGTTCCCCTTCTTCGGCCTTCAAAAACTCCGACCGCTCGCCGTCGTAAGCCAGCTTCCAGCCGGAGTGCTCGATGCCGCCCAGCGGCGCGTGCGGTTCCGTCGAGCGCAGGCGGCTGTTCAGGAAATCCGCCCAGTCGTAGGGCTGGACCGAAGTCAGCGCGGCTACCACATCCTCGAAATTGTACGGCTTCATGATCGGCGCTCCGCCGGGGCCTCCCTCGAAGGCGCGGCAGAAATCGTCCAGCGACCGGGACCCCTTGCTGAGTTGCCGGATCGTGACATCGGCATCCAGCCAGATCAACGTGCCCTCGGGGTAGTAGTCCACGGTCCGGCGATAATCCGCATAATCGTTCCCTGCCCCGTAGAGGGTCTGCGCAGCCACGGCTGTGTCCTCGAGCGGACGCCAGGTGCGCCCGTATTTGCGATCCAGCGCCGCGGCCTCAATGGCCAGCGATTCGCGGAAGTCTTCCGCGCTCACCAGCCCGCTTCGCGGCGCCAGAATTTCGCCCAGGTAATTCGTCAGACCTTCGTAGACCCACAACAGGTCGCCCTTCATGGGCGTGTCGTAGCCGCCATCGGCGCCGCCCGAGGTGAGTCCCATGGGCCGGCGATATTTGCCGTTCCAGGAGTGCACGAACTCGTGCGGCAGCAAGGTGCCGGAGAGCTTTCGCGGGCCGGGGTCGACCAGCGTGCGCTCGCCCAGCCGGTCGTCGCTCGATTCGTGGTGCTCCAGGCCGAAGTGCGCCACGTGGTCGCTGAGGGTGAACAGGAAGTGATAATCGCGGTAGTGGCGCGATCCGAACAGCGCGCCGGTTTCCGCCACCAGGCGCTTGTAGGCGCCGGCCAGCTCGGGGCTCATCTCGACGGCGCGGTCGCTGTCGCCGGCGAGATGAAGGTAGTGCGGGGCGCCGCGATCCGTGCCCAGCTCGACCGTCCGAAAGTGGGCGCCGGCCAGCAACGGCGAATCGATGAGAGTGGTGAGCGGCGCCGGCTGAAACTCGATTTCGCTGCCGGATTCACGCGCGATCGGCAGCGCGGTTCCGTAGCGCCACCGGTCGGGCACGCGCAGCGTGGCCTGGTATGACAGGCTGTCGGCCGGCGCGCCCTGGGGATACAGCACGAGCTGGTTCCAGTTGAGCACCGCCAGCTCGCTCGTGGTCGAGCTGCCGGAGGTGTAGCCGCCTTCCTCCGGCGGCGAAATGAAATCGAAGGCGGCGTCGACCGACGACGCTCCCGCCGGAACATCGATGTGAAACGCATACATGTTGACGCTGTCGCGCCTCCAGGCAACCGGCTGGCCGCCCGCCTGAATCTTCAGCCCGACCAGATTGGCAATCGGCCCGTCGGGCATGTGCTCGCCCGGAATCCATTCCGGATACAGCAGCGTCATGGGACCCGGCCGGGCGGGAATGGTCATCCGGACATGGAACAGCCGGCGGGGCGCGTCGGTAGCGTCGACGCGCAGTCGGACCGGGGTCTGGGCACACAGCGGCAGCCACGCCAGGGCTGCCAAAGCGACACGGAAAATACGCATAATCCCACGATTGTACTTCACCGGCGCGGCTATGTTACCTTGGTGGCGGCTGCCCGCCGGATAGCGGTACTCGAAATGAAGTTAGCTTATATTCGTTGGAAAGACGCCGTGGCCGAAGACGCCGGGGATGCTGGTTCCAAGAACCCCCAGGCGCAATTGGTGGAGCTTCAGGAGATCGGATTCCTTCTGGATGAGAATGAAGAAGCCGTCGTGATCGGGATGGAGTTGCACAACGACGTCGAAGTGCGGCCGGGGCGCTGGCGTCTGCACATTCCCAAGGTCAGTATTCAGGAAATGCGCGTGGTGGAGCTCGACAAGGCATTTACCAGAAGACGTAAGAAGACCATTTAACGGGCAACAACAACATCATCTGGAAAACCGAATCGGTGATCGTGGAAGTATCCACCGACGTCGGAATCAAGGGCATCGGTGGATGCAGCCGCTACAGCGGGCCGGCGGCGATGAAGGAGTATCTCGAAAAGGTGATCAAGCCGAGTCTCATCGGCAAGAATCCTTTCGACGTGGAGTACCTGGCAGGCGGGATCACGGGCCGCGGGGCCATAGGGGCTTGGGCGGGAGCCGATACCGCTCTTTGGGACATCATTGGGAAAGCCAAGGGATTGCCGCTGTACAAGATCCTGGCCACCGACACGGAGCCGCAGACTCGCCTGCGGGCCTGCGCCAGCGGGGCGAGTTCTCATGGCGCAAGGGCTCCAGGTTCCCCGGTAAGCCCACTCTGGATGCGAATCTTTGTCACACTGGTAGTGTGACAAAGGCACTGACCAGGAGGGCCCACGTGATCCTGCCGGAGGATGTCGTGGCCGGCATAGACAGGCTGGTCGGCAAGCGCGGGCGGAGCGCGTTTCTCGCCGAGGTGGCCCGGGAGGAGATTCAAAGACGCCGGCAGCGCGAGGCGCTCCAGGCCGCCGCCGGCTCCTGGAAGGATAAGGACCACCCGGAATTGAGGGACGGCTCGGCCGCTTGGGTACGGAAGATGCGTGCCGGATCCGAGACCCGGTTCCGGCGAATCCAGCAGCACCGGGATCGCGGCTGATGGCCATCCTGCTCCTCGACACCACCGTCATCGTCGACGCGATCAATGGCAAGAAACAACGCCATCTCCTTCTTGACGAATTGCTGGCTCAGCGGAATCTTCTGGCTAGCTGCGGGATCAACGTCACGGAGGTGTACACCGGCATGCGGCCTCATGAAGCCAGCCTCACCGAAGCCTTCTTGCGAAGCCTCAAGTTCTACGAGGTGACCTGGGAGATCGCCCGGCTGGCTGGCGAGTTACAGAACCGCTGGCGCAAGAAAGGGCACACCCTCTCCCTGCCCGACGTCACCATTGCCGCCGTGGCCTTGACCCACGGGCTGACGTTGCTGACGGACAACCGCAAGGATTTCCCGATGCCCGAGCTGGCGCTCTACTCCCTCCCGTAGGGGCCGGGCACGTCGCGTGCGTACCGCATGCCCGGCCCAACTTCTGCCACCAACACTCGCCCGCGAATATTGTACGATTATTGGGAGCCGCTAAGGAGGATTGGATGGGAACTACCCCGAGCTCGCGCCAGGACCGGCGCACCGTTGTCTCCTGGCTGCTGGGAGGCGGAGTCGCCGCTTCGCTCGCCTCGTTCTTCATCGCCATTCTGGCCATCCGCTTTCTCATCCGCCGCATCGAGGCCAGGCCCTGACATGCCCCCTCGTCCCACCATCCGCCCGGCACCCATCGCGAAGACGCCGCCCGCGGCCGCGCCGCGCTGGTTGCGGCCCCTCATCCTGGCGCTTTCCGCATTCGCGTTGATGGGCTGGTTCTCCAGCGAAGTCTCCGATCCGGATACCTGGTGGCTTCTCAAAAGCGGCCAGTACATCTGGCAGAACCATAAGCTGCCGGTTCCCGATCCGTTCGCCTATACGACTTACATGGGCCAGCCGGCCTTTTCCGGCGAAGAGCACATGCGCGATTTCGACTTGACCCACGAGTGGCTGTCGGAAGTGGTCTTCTACCTGGTCTACGCCGGCGGCGGCTTCGCCGGGCTGGTGCTATTCCGCGCGGCCTTGCTCACCGGTTTCTGCGGAGTCGTCGGGCTGGTGGCGTTTCACCGGTCGAAGGGCTTCTACCGTGCGTTGGGTGCGGTATTCCTCGCGGCGACCATCGCGGATAAGTTCCGCTCCGACCGGCCGTTCCTGATCGGTTTCCTGCTGCTGGCGCTTGTGCTGGCCGCCCTGGAATATCGCCGGTGGCTGTGGCTGCTCCCTCCCATGTTTGTGGTGTGGGCCAACATGCATGGCGGGTACTTCCTGGGCTGGGCGCCGCTGGGGGCCTATTGCGCCGAGGCTCTGTTCCTTAGATGGCGCGGCAGGCCGCTGGCCGATGAGCGCCGTCTGTGGCTGGTGAGCGCGGCCTCGATCCTGGCGTCGGGTTTGAACCTCAACGGGTTTCGCGCCGTCACCATCCTGTTCACTTACCAGAACAGCGCCTTGCAGGGGTCCTTGTGGGAGTGGCAGCACACGGCGCTATGGCCTCTGGAGGCGTTCGGCGTGCTGCTGTTCGTCGGGGCAGCGGCGCTCGTCTGGGCCCGAAGCCAGACGCGTGTAGCCGACTGGCTGCTGTTTCTGGCCTTCGCAGCCGCCAGTATCTGGGCGGTCCGGAATGTCCTCATGATTGCCCTCATCGCCCCGATAGCGATTGTCAGTTACATTCCCTGGAAACCAACCGTACCGGTGCTGGCGGCTGTCCTGGTGCTGTGGGTCGCAGGCCCCCAGATCGCGCGGGGCAACGTCTTTCAGTTGCGCGCCGCCGAGTGGAGATACCCCGCCGGGGCCGCCGATTTCCTGCTGGCGCACCACGTCTCGGAACCGATGTTCAATACCTACGGGGATGGCGGCTACCTGATATGGCGCCTGTGGCCCCAGGAACGGGTCTTCATCGATGGGCGCGCGCTCAACGAATCGGTGTTCCTGGATTACCGGCGGATTGCCGGTAACGCCGACTCCACCGGCGGCAAGAGCGCCGACGAACTCCTCGACCGATACGGAATTCAAGTCATCGTCATGGACGGCTTCGAGTACACCTCGGGAGAGACCTACCTGCTTCCGGCGGCCCTTTCGGACCCCAGCCAGAAGGAATGGAAACTGGTCTACCAGGATGCGGAGGCGGTGGTCTTCATGCGCCATCCGCCGCCGGGGGTCGAGCCCTTGAACTCTCTCGAAGCGCTCACCAGCATGGAGTCGCAGTGCGCCGGCCACATCCAACACCTTCCTGGTCAGCCACGCTGCGCCCGCGGCCTGGGCGATTTATTCGCCCGCATCGGCGACACCGCCCGTGCCCGCCGTTGGATGGCCTTCTACCTGGAACACCGCACCGAGCCCGACCCGGAAGCCGACGCCATCTACCGGCGGCTGCTGGCGACGCCGTAGCGCCGCTGGAGTATGCCGGCCTTTCGCCCGATTGGGGACAGACTAACGGTATGGACTGGAGCCGTTGCAGCGCTGTCGATCGGAACCCCGGAAAGCTTGGCGAGGTGTGGTGCTTCGACCCAAGGAGGCTCGCAACTTCAAGGATCTACAGGGCCTCAAGCCCAATATCCTGAAGACACACTCTTCATTGTTAAGGTACACTACCGTCATGATGATGGATAGCGTGAGCAGGCGTTCCCTTTTGAAGGCCATGGGATCGACCGGAGTAATGGCCGCATTGCCCGAAGCGGCGCTGGCCTTCCAAGGCGCAGGCCAGGTTACTCACGAGGTGGCAGCCAGTGCCCGTCAGGAGACCGCACCGAAATACACAGTCAAGTTCGCGGTGATCGGGCTCGACCACATTCACGTCAACCACCTAACGGATGCCCTCCGGCGCGGCGGCGGCGAACTGGTGTCTGTTCACTCCACGAACCCCGGGGCGCTCGCTGAATTCCGGCAGCGTTACGGCGATGTCAAGGTCGCCGGCAGTGAGGATGAGATTCTCAACGATCCTTCCATCCAGTTGGTGGCTTCCGCCGCCATCCCGGACCTGCGTGCGCCGCTGGGTATGCGCGTCATGCGCCAGGGCAAGGACTACCTGAGCGACAAGCCCGGCATGACAACGCTGGACCAGCTTGCCGAAGTGCGCCGGACGATCAAAGAAACGGGCCGCATCTTCGCCATTATGTTCTCCGAACGCCTGGAGGTAAGGGCCGAGGTCCAGGCGGGCGAGTTGGTGAAAGCCGGTGCGATCGGCCGCGTGGTGCAGACCATCAACGTGGCTCCCCATCAACTCAGAGAGGAGACCCGCCCCGAGTGGTTCTGGGATCCGGCCCGCTATGGCGGCATCCTGTGCGACATCGGATCGCACCAGGCGGATNNGGCGGAGGAGTTCGTCTACTATACCGGTTCCACCGTGGCGGATGTAACGGCATCCCAGGTTGCGAATGTGACTCACCAGCACAGGCCTAAGTTCCAGGACTTCGGCGATATGATGCTGCATGGCAACGGCGGCTTCGGCTATGTCCGCGTGGATTGGTTCACTCCGGATGGCCTGGGAGTGTGGGGCGACGGACGCTTGTTCATTCTGGGGACCGAGGGGTACATCGAGCTGCGGAAGTACGCCGACATTGTCGGGCGGCCGGACGGCAACCATCTATTCATCGTAGATCGCAAGCGGGCCCGGTACATCAATTGCGAGAATGTCGAGTTGCCGTTTGGACCGCAGTTTGTCGCCGACATTGTGAACCGTACGCACGTGGCCCAGGACCAGGAGCAGGCGCTCTTGGCCACGGAACTGGTTCTCAAGGCGCAGAAGAACGCGCGGGTTCTGTAAAGGTGCTGCCGGCGATTACCTGAGTTGTCACAACTATTTCAGCCAATCG
>PLMF01000203.1 GCA_003142355.1 Bryobacterales bacterium | reverse complement strand
CCATCGCGCGGCTCCATGGAAAGGAACGTCGCGGAGCGCGCAATCGAAGTGCCGGCGTCTTTCACCTGGAGCGCGCGAGTCACCAGCGCCCGCGTCGGTCCGGCGACCAGGTAGCCGCCGGCGAAGGTGTAATGCGCCTCCGTCAGCGGGTTGGGGACGGCGGCGGCAATCATGTAGAAGGTGTGGCCATCGGCGGTCTCTTGCGAGGTGCGCAGGTTGTACGCCTTAGCCACCTTTTGCACGGTGGCTTCGAAGCGGCTGGGGTCGTAAACCTCAGCCACCAGCTTCCACGAGGGCACCGGGAAGGCGGGGCCATCGAGCGCCACCGCGAATTCACCGCCGAGGCTGGCGGCCAGGTCGCCGCGCACATCGAAACCGGCCTGCTGGCGGGCGTCGGCGAGGGCTTTGTCGGCCGCGGCCGGCGAGCGCTGCGCCAGCGCCAGGGTTTCATCCACAATGGCAGTCGGATTCTTCACCACGAAGGCGGTCGCCACCGTGGCGTCCGGCGAGACGTAGTCGAGCGCGCCCATGGGCGAGGGATCGGCCAGCCACGCCGCGATTCCGGTGCGTGGACCGTCGAAGCCCATGGTGGCGCTGGCCTCCATCTGGTGGTTGACTTCCTTCTGCTCGGCGACGATGTAGCGGACGCCGTTGAGCTGCGGCGGCGGGGAGGGCAACCGCGCGAGGTCGGCGCACAACAGCAGGCCCGCGCCTTCGCCGTACCGCTGAGCGATACGCGCGTAGAGACCTGTCTTCTGGAAGCCCGAATCGAGCGCCGCCGCGAACGCCGCGACCGCGCCCGTCGGCGGGCCGAAGACCACCACTCCGGGACGCGTTTCGATGGCGACGGGCAATCCCTGCCGCTTTAGAAATTCGGGGAAGCCTTCGCGCTTCACTTCAGCGAAAACCACCGGGCCGAGCATCTTGCCATCCGGGCCGGCGAAAGCTGTGACGATGATCTCGTCGCCGAGGTAAACGCTAGCGGCGCGGAGCTTCTCGATCATCGGTTCCGCTTTGAGGCCGGCTCCGGTCCACCAGGTGTTCTGCTGGAACACGGTTTGCACTTGGCCCAAATACTGCGCCAGGTTGGGAATGCTCACCAGAAAAGTGGTGGACGCGGGCAAGCGGCCGACGAGGCGGCTGGAATAGCGGAGATCGGGCAGGTGCAACTTGTCGAGACTGGCGCGGAGGGCGTCCAACTGTTTCAGCAGGCGGTTGCGGTTGCGGCTCCAGGAGATGTCGTCGCGCACCGAAAGCGGCTCCAGGCTGGTGCTGGTCACGGCCTGCTCGCCGGGATGGAGCACCTTTTCCCGGTTGTCCTCGTTCACCCGCACTTCGCCCTGAATCACGGAGACGCGCGATCCGTTCACGCCGGCGCTCACGCTGAAAACCGTGCCGGTGACGGCCACGCGGCAATCGGCGGTGGCCACGAAGAGGTGGCCGGAGCGGCGATGGGCGGCCTCGACGATGATGCTGCCGCGGTCCAGGTGGATGGTGAGATCGGCGCCGGCCTGCGAAGCCGAGTAGCCGGAGCGCTCGCGCAATTCCACCACCGAGCCGTCGCGCAGCTCAAGCATGGCCTCGGAATCCTTGGCGGTGCGGATCTCGACGTTATCGGGCAAGTCCTGGCCCGCCGCCAGTTGGCGGATTCCCGCGGGCGTGATCTCATAGAGCGTGCCGTTCACGGTCTGGACGATGGCGCGTCCGGTGCGGCCTCCGAACTGATCGACGGCCACCCAGATGGAGAGGCCCGCGGCTGCCACCACCACGGCGGCCACGGCCCAGCGGACGGTGTGAACCGTGCGGCGGGGGGCGCGCGGGGCGGGGAACGCCACCACTTTGCCTTCGAAAACGTGGCGGCAGGCCACGCACTGATGGAGATGGTCCTGAAGCAACAGAGCGCGCCCTTCGGTGAGCCGGCCGGCGCGGTATTCGGGAATCAACGATTGAAAGTCGGCGCAGCCGCGGATGTGGTGTTCAGAGGCCCCCGCCAGACGCGTCCAGACGCGGGCGGCGGCGGCTTCGACAACGGCATCGTCGATGATTTCTTCGCGGATCTCAGTCACAGCTTGTTCCAGGGCAGTATCCATGGGGTTGTACTCGGTCATGCCACACCTCCCAGGTACGCACGATACTCTTTCTCGAGCCGGTCGCGCGTGCGCGATAACGTCACGGCCACGGTACCGGGCGTGGTGTTGAGCAGACGCGCAATTTCCGGGTTCTCTTTTCCTTCGAAGAACCGCAGGACGAACATTTGGGCGATGCGCGGATTCAGCCGGGCCATGGCGCCGCGCAGCCATTCGCGGATCTCGCCGGACCCGTGGACGCGGTCCGGACGGCGGTAGGCGGGTTCGGCCAGCACCGGTTCCAGCTCGTCCAGCGGCACGCTGCGGATGTTCTGCCGCGAGCGGACCAGGTCCAGCGCGGCATTCACCGCCGAGCGGTGGAGGAAGCTGGGCATATGGCCCACGGGCTCCGCGCCAGGGTCGCGCTTGAGCATTCTGAGAAAGACCGTTTGCAGCACGTCCTCCGCGTCGGTGGGGTTGCCGGTGATGCGGTAAGCCGCCCGGAACACCATGGCATGGTGCTCGCGGAAGATTGGTTCCAGGTCCGCCGGGGACAGGTTGGCCGGTTCGGTGGGTGCAGCCATCAGCGCTTTCATCCTATCAGGCTCTTCCAATATGTAGGGACGGGGGAGGGGGGCGGGGATTAGCGGTGGGTCCGTGGGGGCCGGACCGCGGGCGAGGCATGCCTCGCCCCTACAACCCGTAGGCGCCGGCCATGGCCGGCCCGCTCTGGGGCTGCGGAACGAAGCCAAATTGTCAAAGAACACGGGTCAGGGAGCCGGGGGCACCAAGGGGCCGAAAGCAGAAATGACGGAACGAACCCAATTCGGACGTAACCCCCAATGAGTCATTGGCGTTGAGAACCTCTTTGGACAGCCAAACGAAGCCAAATTGCCAAGAATACGGTCAGGGCCGGGGTGCCAAGGGTCCAAAAGCAAGAATGACGAAACGAACCCAATTGGGACGCAACTCCCAATGAATCAATGGCTCTGAGACCCCGTTTGGACAGCCTCCCGAACGGACATCCGTTGCGAAACAAAGCCAGATTGTCAAAGAACATGGGTCAGGATCGGCGTGCCAAGGGTCCGAAAGTAAGAATGACGAAACGAACCCAATTCGGACGTAACCCCAGTGAATCAATGGCACTGAAACCCTCTCTGGACAGCCCCGAACGGACCGCTACCTGCGACCAGGGTCACCTTGACGCAGCAGGTCAACCGTTGTCATCGACACGCCCATGTCGGCCAGGGATTTCACGCCGCGGGCCTGGTGAACAGGTGGACCTCTTCGCCTTATGCCGCGCCGGAAACGGCATGCGCCGCGGAACAAAGCCAAATTGTCAAAGAACACGGGTCAGGGGCCGGGGGTGCCAAGGGGCCGAAAACAAGAACGACGAAACGAACCCAATTGGGACGTAACTCCCAATGAATCAATGGCTCTGAGACCCTCGTTGGACAGCCTCCCGAACGGACATCCGCTGCGGAGCAAAGCCAAATTGTCAAAGAACACGGGTCAGGGCCGGGGGGGTGCCAAGGGGCCGAAAGCAAGAATGACGAAACAATCCCAATTGGAACGCAACTCCCAAAGAATCAACGGAGCTGGGACCCTCTCCGGACAACCCCCCGAACGGCCACCACCTGTCACCAGGGTAGCACGCGGCGAATCGGATCTGCGCCTAAGTGACTGAAACGGTTGAGAAAAGTGCTTGTGACCGAAAAGGTCTACCCGGTTCGGCGGCACCGGAACGGCCGGCTACCCGCCGCAGCACGAAGTCTCGCGTGGCAGTATCCACCGGGTCACATGCAAATCGGGCGCAGGTGTCGGCGGGCCTTGATCTTAAGAATTGAGATGAAGTCCGCAGCGCTGATCGGCGCCTCATACTCGGCGGCTTCGTCGCTGGTAAGCACGCCGTCATTGGCCGGTTCGGCGAGAGTGTCAATTCGCTGCTGCACGGGGGGAGAGACGCGCAATTCGACAACGCGGCGAGCCGACTCGGCGTCGAGGCAGCGGCTCAAGGGGTCCAGCAGACCGTCGAGCGCGGTGGTGGCACTCATGCTCTTACGATACCGCAGAGTTTCCGAGGGCTTCCCGGAGAGGCGTCCAGGCGGATGGAGGTATACTCTTAGCGGGCCGCGAGGTCAAAATGGAAATCCCGGTTCAAATTCGTCGGTCCATACCTGGACAGACCTACCTGCGTGTTGCCGAAGGATGCGGGAGCGGTCATGAGAGTAGGTGACGAGCTCTTCTTTGCTCCCGGCGTTCGATTCAGCGAGGTTGATCTGGACGGCCCCTCGCTGAACACTGCCGCGCGTGTACCGACGGGTTCTACCTCAAGCCGGCGAGACTGTGCATCAACCAGGGTTAAGAATTCGCGGCGGGGCTCTTGCTCGTCTCTAGGATTGACTTCATGGCCGGCCTTCACCCTTCCGCACACGACCTCGCCGGCAGGAAGGTCGCCTCTGCTGCCCAGTGTTCCCGATCCGCGCATTGTAGCCACTCCGCCCGGCGCACCGCCAGCCCCGTCGGCGGCAGATGACGGAGGCCGACAATGAAACGCCTCTCTCTGCTGCTCCTGATGCCGCTCGCCAGTGGCGCCCTCTTCAGCCAGTCACCTTCACCCATCACCGTTTCGCCGGCGACTCTTCCCAACGGCATGGTCTCAGTGGAATACTCGCAAACTCTGACAGCCTCCGGCGGATATGGCCCCGGAACCCACACCTTCGCGGTGGATACTCGGTACCCGGGCGGGCTTCCACCGCACCTCTCGCTCTCAACCATCGGCCCGATATTCGGGACGCCCATTGTTTCAGGGACCTCCAGTTTCAACGTGCTTGTGACCAGTCAGCTTACCGGTGGCCCGGCTACTAGCGTATCCGTGCCCTATACCCTCGTCATTTCAGATCCGCCCAACACCTTCTCGCCGGACACTCTTCCCGGCGGCACCGTCGGCGTCGAGTACTCCCAGACCCTGTCTCTCTCCCCGGCACGCGCCGTGGGATGGGGCCTCGCCTACGGGGCGCTGCCCAACGGTTTGACTCTGACCCCCCAGAACCCCTATCAGCGGTTGGCCGAAACCGCAACCATCACTGGAATACCCGTCCTTTCAGGCTCTTTTCGCCCCACGATCTATGCTGATCTTGCCAGTCCCAGCGGGGGGCCCCGCCTCATGCACGAATACGGCATCCCGATCTCACTTCCAACATTTAGTTTCGTGGGATCGACCCTGCCGTACGGAGTGGTGGGCGCAGCATACAACCAGAACCTGACGGCATCGGGCGGTTACGGCTCCGGGACCCACACGTTCACCCAGACCGCGGGAACACTTCCTCCGGGTCTCGCGCTGGCCGCTAATGGCGGGCTTCTCGGCACGCCCACCGCCAAGGGAACCTACAGTTTCACGGTGGTTGCCACGAGCAAGTTCGCCGACTACCAGTTGATAGGTGCGACTGCCACCTTCTCCGTTAACATTGTCTCCGCGGCGCTGACGCTCGATAACAGCGGTGTGCCGGCGGGAACCGTCGGGGCAACCTACGCCCAGAGGCTCGCTGCTGCGGGAGGGATCCCGCCGTATAGCTGGCAGGTAACCAGCGGCAGCTTACCCGCCGGCCTGACGCTGGACCCAACCGGAACCCTCCACGGTACGCCTTGGGCCGCTGGGTCCTTTACTTTTCAGGTAACCGTGCGCGACTCCCAGCAGAGCAGTGGTGCCGCTACCTTCACCATCCGGATCGCTGCGGCAGCGCTCGTCATTACGACCGCTTCGCTGCCTAACGGGAATGTGGGGGATCCATACACGGCCACCCTCGCCGCGACCGGCGGGACTCCGCCCTATACGTGGTCCGTGGCCTCGGGCGCTCTCCCAAACGGCCTTTCGATCGACTCCGCGGGCTTGATTTCCGGCACGCCGGCAACCGCCGGAACCCCCTCCGTTATCTTGCAGGTGACCGATTCGGCGCAGGCCACGGCCACCAAGGCCTATAGCGTCAACGTGACCCTAACGACGACAGGGCCACTACCCACCGTCAATGGCGTGACGAACGCGGCGAGCTATGCAACCGGGGCGGTTTCCCCAGGCGAGCTGGTTACGATCTTTGGCACGAACATCGGACCGGTTACAGCAGCATCCGCCACCACGGACCTGGCCACAGGCAAGCTGGCGACGGCCATCGGAGGGGTGCAGATGCTGTTCAATGGCATCGCCGCCCCCATGATTTACGCCAGCAGCACACAGGTGTCGGCGGTGGTGCCGTATGAGATGGCGCCCGTTGCCAACCCGTCGGTGTGGATCAAGTACTCGGGACAAACTTCCAATGCGGACCAGTTGACCACGGCGGCGACGGCGCCGGGGCTGTTCACTCAAAACGCCGCGGGCAGCGGGCCGGGGGCTATTTTGAACCAGGACAACAGCGTGAACGGGCCGGGAAATCGGGCGGCCAAGGGCAGCATCGTACAGGTGTACATGACGGGCGAGGGCCTGAGCAGCCCGCCGAGCGTTACGGGCGCCATTACCGCGGCGAGCTTGCCGCCGCCGCAGGTGACGCCGGCGCCGCTTCTGGCGGTCGGGGTGACTATCAACGGGCAGCCGGCGTCCTATGTGTACGCCGGGGAGGCGCCGGGACTGGTGGCGGGGATGATGCAGCTCAACGTGCAGATTCCGGCGAATGCGCCGTCGGGTGAACTGCCGATTCTGGTGTCGGTTGGCGGGAATACGAGTCAGAAGGGCGTGACGGTGTCGGTGCAGTAAGGTCTCGCGGCCGCGCGGTGGAGGAAGCAGGCCGTTATTGCTCACGGGCTCCGCGCCAGGGTCGCGTTTGAGTTGCCGGCGGGATCACGGAGATGAGCAAACACTCATGCTGGGTGGAGTTGCTTGCGTCGAATCGGAACAAACCGAATTTCGACGCGCTTATCGAGAGCCTCGGCAATCCGTTTCAGCATGAATAGAGAGTGTCCTTCGTAATCGGCGTCCTCTAGCCGGCAGATGGCAGAGGCACTGGTGCCAACGCGCCTGGCAAGCTCGCGCTGGGAAAGGCCGGCCTTGGTGCGAAGGTCGTAGACCTTGCGGGCGATTTCGGCATTTAGAACTTCCTGTTCGTACTCCTCGATTTGCTTGGGGTCGTTTCCGATGTAGCGGTCATACGTCCATTGAAGGGTGGGCGACTTGAATTTTCGTTTTTTGATTGCCATGGGGAGGTCTACCCTTTCGGTCTATAAGCGTGCCGTTTCGGACTCGCCTCGAATTGTTCTTTTCTCCGAATTGCCAAATCGATCTCTCGTGGTGGCACTTCTCGTTCTTTGATCAGGCCGTGGGAGACAATGATCGCGGCTGTACCGTGGAAGAAATAAAGCATCCGACAGTGAACACCCTGGTGGCCGGCTCTGAGCTCGTAAATGTCGTCTCGCAGGTAATCGGCTTCGGGACGCCGGAGCTCGTGCCCCATGGCCTCTAATCTTTCAAGCCGGGCTAAGCACTTCTGGCGCGCCTTGCTGTGCAGACCATCGAGCCACCGGACCATTGGCACCGTAGCATCTTCCTCCTGGAAGTAGAGTATTTGGGTAGCAGCCAATCTCCTTTATGTTCTCAGTTTTGGGAACATTCGTCAACGTACCAAATCCGCGGCTTCCAGGCAAGGGGTTCTGGGCCCTACGGATCTGGCTTACCGCAACTCTTCTATCACTTCATCCAGTAGGGCGAAAGGGAATAGCCCAAGGCGTCAGCCTTGGGAATGGGATGAACGGTTGGAAAAGCCCCGGAACGGGGCGTAAGATCTGGTACGAGAAGAATTCTTACGCCCCCTTCGGGGGCTGAATCGGTTTCGTGCTTATTCCCACGGCTT
>PLMF01000343.1 GCA_003142355.1 Bryobacterales bacterium | reverse complement strand
GTTGCCTCCGCGCGGCTGGTCGCTCAGGGCTGCGGCCCGCTCGCCCCGGTGCTTTCCAACGGCTCGGAGGATGGCCGCGCCAAGAACCGTCGCGTGGAACTGGTAGCGCAGTAGGCTAAGGAGCGGATTTTCCATGAAAACCATCAACCGTTTGACTCTCGGCGCGGTTTTTGCCGCGACCGCATGCATAGCGCTGGCTGGGCCCCTGCCGCCGCCGCCCGCCGGCTACAAAATCGTTCAGAATCCGGGCACCGATGCCATGAAGGCGGAGGGGACAGCCGACGGTATCGATGCGGTCAAGCCAAACGACAACTGGCCGAAGTGCTTTGGCGACCAGGACATCCATCTCAGTTACGGCTGGCGGGCCTCCTCCGGTTCCGGCGGTCCCGAGAAGTTGGTGGACTTCCTGGCGAAGGGGCCGGAGGATCAGGCGACTACCATGGGCCGCACCGTGAACGAGCCCGCCGGCAAGAAGACCTACCTGGGGGGCGTGCTCATCTGGCGCAAGCTCACGACGCAGGCGGTGGGCTGCACCCACGCCCCGATCGTGACCTACAACGGCTCCTGGATGGGCGCGGTCTCGGGCAAGCTCGTCAGCGTGAGCGCCAATCACGTGCTTGGATCGCCCGACGCCGGTCAGGCCCTGATCGACGACTACGTCACCAAGATGAAGGCCGCGCTGGGCGCCGCAAAGTAGTTCATCTCAGGGGCAACCGGTGCACCCGCGTCGAGCGGGCACCTGTTACTGCTGAACCGTAAGCGAGACTCCCGTCTGCGTGGAAACGCCCCCGATGGCCGCCACCACGGTGGCATCCGCGTTGGGAAGAGTGGGCACCGTTACGTTGAACTGGTAGAGGCCCGATCCCACCAGGCCGGCGAACGCCACGTTGGCCACCTGACCTCCGATGGTGACTTGAACGGAGTTCGCCAGCGGGGCCGCCGTGGCGACCAGTTGGCCGGAGGGCTGCGGCGGGTTGGCCGGACCGAATCCCACGCCATACAACAGGATGATCTCCGCTGGTTTGGCCGGGGTGGTCACCGTTCCTGGCAGCAGGTTCGGCGCTCCTATCGGGCTGTAGTCCGCGTGGAGCGCGGCCACGTGAGTGGCGTCAAAAGTCAGGAACGCCGGCGCAAACGCGCTCTTTTGCACGGTGACGGCGTTGCTGATCCCGCCTGCCGTGGTCACCTGGACCGGGACGGGGCCCAACGTGTCATCGTCGGGCGCCAGCGCGTTGATCTGCGTGGGGCTGACATAATCGACGTACGCGGGCAGGCCGTTGACGGTGACCGACACGCCTTGCAAGGTGGTGGGCAGCGCCCCGTTCACAATATCGCCGGCCTGCCACAGATAGGTGCTCTGGGAGAGGTTGGCGCCGAAGATGGAGATCCATGTGCCCGAGGCGATGCCGGGCTGGAAGCTGCCGGCATTTACCACGGCGGTAACAGTGACCGCCGGCGCCGCCGGAGAAACCGTCAGCGTCACGGCAACCGATAGCGGGCTGTTGGACGCGCTCGCAGCCGAGATCTGAATGGAACCGTTGTACGTGCCCGGGCTCAGAGCTGCGGGAGAGACGGATACGGAAGGAGTCGATGGAGCCGTCCCGGACGCGTCCGAAAGGCTCAACCAGGAATCGCTCGCCTTGGCGGTCCAGGAGAGCGTGCTGGTCCCGGTCCCGCTATTGGCGATCTGGATGGGCTGCGCCGCAGGAACCGTGCCGCCCGCCGTATAGGCGAATGCGAGACTCGCCGGAACCACGGCGATGGTGGAGGGTGCCGCCGCCATGATCCCGATGGCATCGGTTCCCGTGGTGGCCACCACTTTGAGTGTCAGGAGGCCCGTCAGGCTGGCCGGAAGTTTCACGGAAATCGCCTGGCTTTGCCACGATGTAACGGTGAGGGCCTGCGCGGTGGCGGAACCGGCCGGGTAAGCCTGAACCTGGCAGCCACTGCATTGCGAACCAAGATTCGCGCCGTTGAGCGTGACGGTGGTACCAGCGCTCAGCACCCGGGGGCTGGTGCTGGCCAGCGGCGTGACGGAAAAAACGGCCGCGCCGATCTTGCAGCGCACCGCCGAGGTGTACCCCGGGCCTAGCGCCAGCGAAGGGCAGTTGGTGGTGCCAAGCGATTGGCTGGTGGCCGAGTAGGCGCCTGTGCCCGAATCAAAGTCGGTGTAGAAGATGGTACCGGCATCGGCGCCATTTTGCAGTGGCACGGTTCCCCAAATCACCGCGCTCAGATCCTGGACGTAGTTGCCGGAGCCATTCACCAACGCGAAGAACATACCCCCATAGGTCTTCAGCCAGGGGTCCGATGCCGGCGGGTTTCCAATAGAAGACCAGGCGGTAGTGCCGGCGAGGAAGGAGCGAACGATTTGGCCGGTCGAGTGGTTGGTGTCGGTGACATTCGCGATTCCGGCGGCATTGCATGCGAATGTGCCCAGGCTGATATTCGTAAACGCGGTTGGATCGATATGGCAGTAAGGCACCACGCGGGTGGCGGACAGTACGGATCCATACGCAAATCCCATGGAGGCGCTGGTCAGCGATACCAGCCCATCGCTGGCATTATTGGAAAACGTGCCGGACGACAAGCTGGGGATGTAGGAACCGGCGTTGCCAATGACCGCGATGGCGTTCACACCGCGCAGATCGTCGCCGCGCTGGTTCCACGTGGCCAGGTTCCATAAGAACGCACTGCCCGGCACCAGTTCGGCCGATTGGCTTCCCGCCGCGATGCTGTATACATAGTTGCCGGCCACAAACGACCCGAAGTTGGGCGTGGCAATCAAGACCAGCTTGCGAACCAGTGTAGGCGCCGGCGGCAGAAATG
This sequence comes from Bryobacterales bacterium, assembly GCA_003142355.1. The sequence continues at coordinate 14,559 of PLMF01000343.1, read as the reverse complement.
TCTGGTTGGGCTGGATGCCGGCAAGGTATGCCCGGGCGATCAACCCGCCCATGCTGTGGGCCACCAGGTCGATCTGGGGCACCTGGGCGCCCGAGTCGTACTTGATGGTGTTCAGGAAGGCGCCCAAATCGGCGCCCAAAGCTTCGATGGTGTTGCTCGCGTCCTCTACGCAGTTGTCGAACAGATACACGACGGGAACGCCATCCGACACCAGGTACTGGGCGAGATTGCCAAACGTGGTGGCGGAGGTAGTCGCGATGGGGCACGTGTTGGCGAAGCCGGTCATCCATCCATTCAAGAGCACCACAGGGGGGCGTGTGGAGCCGGAGGGCACGGTCACTTGAGCTTGAACGACCACGGCCAGACTGGTTTGCCGTTCCTCACCGGTATCGCTGGTGGCGGAGAGCGTGACGATGTACTGGCCGGGTTTGGCTCTCGGCGATGCCGCCAGGAGGATTTGATCGGGCGAATAGCCCGGCCCAACCACCAGGCCGCTGGTTTCCAGGCCTGCGATGGAGACGCGCCGGGTCTTGGCATGCAACAGGAAATCGAGCGTTTCCGCCGGCGCCGCGATCGGGGCGGGCTGGCCGGCGCGGATTTCGTACCGGGATTGGAGCACAGCCATCGGCGCCGTCCGGGCTAAGGCGCAGATAGCACTACACAGTAGCAGACTGGCGGCACGAGACATCTCTAATTAAGAGAGACGAATCTCTCGGAGAAAGCGCGCAGGCGAATTTGGGGCCGCCGGCTGGCCGCTGAGACACCCAGTCCATTGCCGTACTACGCAGACCGCCGAATCGGCACAAAGCGGATCTCGATCCGCTGGTTCAAGGCGCCCGCGATCCTGCGCAACATTGCCAGGGAGTGGCCTTCGTAGTCGGCGTCCTCCAGGCGGCAGATGACCGATGCTGTGGTGCCAATGAGCCTGGCAAGCTGAGTTTGGGTGAGGCTGGCCGCGGTCCTCAGCTTGTGGATCTTGCGGGCGACTTCCTCGTTCGCTCGCGCCGCCTCAAGGTTCTTCAGCCGGGCTGCCTTGCCTCGATAGAACCGGCGGTGAAGGATCTCCAACGCGTCGATGGCGGGTTTCGTTCGCTTAGCCATGTCAAGCCTCCTGGTACGTGTGCCTGGACGGATTCGCCTCAAACTGCTTCTTGCGCTCTACCGCGCGATCGATCTGCTTCGGCGGGACCACCTGCTCTTTCACAAGGCCGTGCGAGACCACGGCTGCGATCGTCCCGTGGAAGAAGTACAGCATCCGGTGTTGAACTCCTCGAAGACCGACCCGCAGTTCGTAGATGCCGTCGCGCAGGAAGTCCGCTTCCGGCCGCCGCAGTTCGTGGCCCATCTCGCGCAGGCGCTCCAACCGGAGATAGCATTTGTCCTGTAACTTCGCCGGTAAATCGTCGAACCACTCCAGGAACGGGCATGATCCGTCTGCATCCCGAAAGAGGACGACTCTAGTCTTGGGCACTTCGATCCCAGTCTATTCGCAATGTTGCGAAATTGCAATTCGCCCAGGTGAGGATCAGCGTCTATGCTGTTCTTCGAGGGCCTCTATCTCCCGCACCTCGGATTCCAGGTTCGCGTCAATTTCCCCCTGGTTGGCATGGTAGTAGGCGAGAGCCGGATGAACCTGCGCCAGCAACAGGTGGCCAAACTTCCGCACGATTTCTTCCGGAATCAGCCCCATGTTGTGCCACTGAGCGATCCGTCGAACCGAAACACCCGTCCCTGCGATGCACGGCCGGCCGCCGCGAATCTCGGGACGTCGAGTGATCAGGCTGCCTGTCTCGGTAACGGTCGCCATCGACTTCAAGCATAACGCACTGCCGAAATCCGGAACTCCGGCGCAGCCTGGGATGTCCTGGGATCGATCCGTGGACTCCCGCTGTGGTGTGCGTCCCGCGCTGAATCGTGGGTCCCCCCGATCAGCCAGAACAGTGCGTTCACCATGGCTCACCCGCGAGAAGAAAGGCGCATTATCCCCTGAGGGTCCTCACTATCGCGACGGCCTCAGCGTCTGTCGCATCGCACCACCCGAAAACCCACATTGTAATAGGTGATTGTCGGATCAGCCTTGCCGCGGTGTCCGGATTTCAAATCTCGGGCCGGGTCTTGACATGAACCTCCCCGAAGGACCTTGCGCCCATGCGGGCGATCAGGGCCCTGTGGGTTGTGTAGGGCCGCCGGCGAGGAATAGTAGTGGTCTTCGTACCAGTCGCTTGTCCACGACCACACATTGCCTGCGATATCGTACAGGCCGTCGACAGGTGGGAACGTGCCGATCGGCAGCACCCTCGGCTCTACCCCCGCCTGTCGGTAGTTAGCACGCCGAAGTGGCGGGTCTTCGCTGCGGTCAAGCTCCTCATTCCCCCACGGATACGTGAGACCTTGACCTTCTTGCCGCATAGCGCGTTCATACTCAGCTTCCGTCGGCAGCCGGTAGGCTGCCCCGAGAGTTTTCAGGCGCGTTATCCAATCACAGAACTCGACCGCGTCCTTCCAGGTAAGATAAACGGCTGGCTTTGACAGGTCTGCCTGGGTGCGTGGCTCGCGAGGAGTTTCGCTTCTCTCTTGCAATAGGAACAAATCGTATTCGGCTTGGCTGACCGGCTTCGCACGAATGAAGAACTCATCCAGTTCGACCCAATGCGGCGTAGCATCCCGTTCTTCGCGCGTGCCCATAAGGAAGCGGCCGGCTGGTGTTCGAACGAATTCGCTGTCATCAAAAAACTCAGAAACGTGCCACTTCCTGTCCCAGTACGGGTAATCTACTGGATCGCGGCGCCCGAAGTTCCGTCGTTCGACTTCATATCGGTGATCCATGTAGGAGACCAGGATCTCGTAGAATCCCGGTGGTAGTCGGAGCGTCGCCTGGAAGCATTTCGGTTCCCGGCATGGGGAAAAACGTTTCTCCTCGATGACCGTCGTCCCCTGAAGGACGACTATTCGTCCCAGCGTGCCCAACGTCGCGCTCCTGACGCTCAGATGGATTCGAGCTTTCTGATATTCCTGAAACGTGCTGCCGAGCCATAGGGAGAGCAGAACGGTAATCGGGTAAGCGACAAGCGCGAGGGCATGTTTCTTCAGCGGGGCTGCGAACCTGGGCCAGCGAACCCCCCGGACGATCTTCACTGGCAGATCCTGAGAAGAACCGTCGCCGGGCGGAGGTGTGTTCGCCGATATTGTTGTTCCGTCGGTCTTCGTCAAATCGGGTTGGGGGGTTGAATCCATTTTCAATTGGGAGGTCCACCAAGAACAGCGCCCTTCCGATGGTGGCAAACCGTCATAGTGGCCCAGTATACGTCACTTGGGCCCGAACAGCCCAGGTCATGAACCCTGTGATCGCGGGCAAGGCGGCTTAGAACTGCGTCGTCTCCGTGAAGTTGAACTCGCGCACCTTCATGGCGGGGGCCACCATGTCGAAGGTTTCTTCTCCCGACGCGCGCACCGGGGCGGAGAGCGACTCCACATTCGAGAGCATCTCCAGCAAACCCTGGTTGAAACGGAAATTGCGCACGCCAGCGGTCACGCGTCCGCCTTCGATCAGGAATGTGCCGTCGCGCGTCATGCCGGTGAAGATCTTCTCGTAGGGGTCCACTTCGCGGATGTACCAGAACCGTGTCACCAGAATGCCGCGATCGGTGGAGGCCGCCATCTCGTCCAGGGAAGTTGCGCCGCCGGCAATCACGATGTTGGTGGGCGCTTCGCCGAATTCGTTGGGCAGGGGGAAGCCGTGGCCCGTGGGCGCCGGGCCCGCCAGCGCCGCAGCCTGCCGGCTATAGGCTACTTCGCGCACTACGCCGCGCTCCACCAGGGTGAGGCGCTTTCGCGGCACGCCCTCGCCATCGAACGGCGCGCCCGACTGCAAGGGGTGGGCGGAATCGTCGTGGATCGTGATGTTCTCGCCGAAGATCCGCTTGCCGATGCGGTCGTTCAAAAAGCTGCGGCCGTCGCGGATGGCCGTGGCGCTGAAGTCGGGGAACATCTGGCCGGTGAGATCGAGCACCGCGGCCGGCTCCAGAATCACCGTGTAGCGGCCCGGCGGCAGCTCGCGCGGGGCTGCCGATGCCGCGGCTTTGCGCGCGGCAGTTTGAGCCAGTTGCAATGGGTTGAGGGTGGCGAGATTGCAGGCGCTCGCCTTGGCCCAACCGGAGCTATCGGCAGCCATGGCGGTGATGGAGAAGCGCGCCATGGTCTCGCGGTGGCGCGCCAAAACACCGCGCGAATTCAGCAGAGAGAAGACCGATTGGCCGGTGGAATAGATGCCGGCCGCGGTCTGGCCGGCGGCCTCGACGGCGTGGATGGCCTCCGCCACGGCCCGCGCACGATCTTCCGGCGTCGAGCGCGCCGTGGTTTCAAACCAGCGCTCGACACGCTGGTATTCGGCGGGCGAGGCGAGCGGCGGCAGATCCGGGTCGGGCTCCGTGAGTTTTGCGATGGCGATGGCCTCGGCCACCACCTCGCGGATGGCGTCGCCGCTCAGGCGGTTGGTGGAGGCGCGCGCGGTGCGGCCATCGATTACCGGGCGCACCGAAAGAAGCGTGGTGCGTTCCGCCACGTTCTGATGAATGGCGTTGTTGGCGAATCGCGTCAGGGCTTCGTCGGAGCTAGCGACGATGGCTTCGATTTCGGCGACGCCTAGGGCTCGCGCGGCATCCACGACCTGCTCGAAGATGGCTTCGGCATTATCCCGCATAGGCGCTCCCGATCCGGATGTTGCGGAACCGCGCGGGGCTGGCGCCATGGCCGGTGCCCATCACCTGCTCGGGCTGCCCCTTGCCGCAGTTGGGCACGCCCCACAGGGTCCAGTGACGGGCCCCGGCGATGGCCGCGCAGGCATTCCAGAATTCGGTCGAGATGCCGCTGTAGCTGGGGTTCTTGAGCATGCGGACGCGCTTGCCGTGGCGCATCTCCCAGCCGATTTCGCACCCGAACTGAAAGTTGTAGCGCTTGTCGTCGATGGACCAGCTCCGGTTGGTCTCCATGTAGATGGCGTGGTCCCCTCCGAACACCTCGTCAAGCGACTGCTCGCCCGGCAGCAGGCTGACATTGGTCATGCGGATGAGCGGCAGCCGTTCCCATCCATCGGCGCGCATACAGCCGTTGGAGCGCGTCGCGCCGATGGCCGCGGCGGTTTCCCGCGAGGTCATATAGCCCACGAAACGGCCGCCGCGGATAATGTCGGTGGCTTGCGCCGGCACGCCTTCGTCGTCGAAGGCAAACGTGCCCAGGCCCGGTCCGTGTTCCAAGCGCGCGTCGCACACCACGTTGACGATTTCCGAGCCGTAGCGCAAGCGGCCGAGTTGGTCGAGCGTGAGGAAGCTCATGCCGGCGTAGTTGGCTTCGCTGCCCAGCACGCGATCGAGCTCGATGGGGTGGCCGATGGATTCGTGGATCTGCAGACCGAGCTGCGAGCTATCCAGAATCAAGTCGAATTCGCCTTCGGGACACTGATCGGCGGAGTGCAGCGCCACCGCCTCTTCGGCCACGCGCGGCGCGTTCTCGAGCAGGCGCAGCTCTTCCACCAGCTCATATCCCTTCAACTGGTACTGGCCGCCGAAGGAATTGGGATAGGAGCGCCGCTGGATCTCGCCATCCTTGTAGCTGAGGGCCGCAAAACCGGCGCCCGTCAGGCAGCGGGTCTGATCGATGAGACTCCCCAGGGTGGATGCGAAGACCTGCCGCCGCCGCTCGAAGTGCATCGAGGCTTCCGCCAGGCTGACCCTCGGATGGCGGCGCAATTCCGCATCCACCGCCAGCAGAACCCCCAGGTTGCGGTCCACGGGAATGGAGAACGGATCGATCTGGAACGGCGAGACCCAGGTGGCTTCGTACTTCTGCTCNNCTGAGATCGTCGGTGGCGGCGAACCCCCAACAGCCGTGTGCCAGCACGCGAATCCCGATCCCCACGGATTCGGAGCTCGAAACGTGCCCGGCCTTGCCGTTCTTGGTGGTGATCTCCCGCTCGCGGATCTCGAGGGCGCGCACGTCGGCGTAGGCGACGCCGCGCCGCGCCACCGCGTCGAGCGCGCCCAGCGCCAGGTCTTTCATCGCGGAAACCGCGCCGAATAAGCCTCCGGATACTTCAACCCGGAGCCGGTATTGTAGAGCACGATCCGGTCGGTGCGTTTCAAGAAACCGGAAGCCAGCAGTTTTTCGAGTGCCGCCACGCACGCCGCACCTTCGGGCGCCGCGTAAATGCCTTCATCGGCGGCCAGCCGCGCGCCGGCGTCGAGGATGGCGTCGTCGCTCACCGCGATGGCCGTGCCGCCGCTCTGGCGTACGGCTTCGAGCACCAGAAAATCGCCCAGAGGCTTGGGCACCCGCAGCCCCGCGGCCACCGTGTGGGCGTCTTCCCAAAAGCGGCTGCGCGGCTGGTTTTCTTCAAAAGCGCGCACCAGTGGCTGGCAGCCTTCGGCCTGCACGGCGATCATCTTGGGCCGNNTGCTCGGCGACTTCGTACCCCATGGTCTTCTTGCCTTCGATGCGGTAGGGTTCCTTGAGCGTGCCGGCGTCGAACCAGCCCTCCGCGGGCGCGCGCTCGGCCATCATGCGGGCGCAATCGCTAATCAGGCCATCCACCAGCGTCACGTGCGCGCCGTAGGCCAGGCACTCCAGGTAGTTGGCTTGCGGGACGTCGCGCGGCATGAAGATGTGGGCCTCGATGCCCGCCGCGGCCGCGTAGGCCGCCATGGCGCTGGCGGCATTGCCGGCGGAAGGGATCGCCACCTTGCGGATGCCCAGCTCCACGCACATGGAGATGGCGCAGGCGAGGCCGCGCGCCTTGAACGAGGCGGTGGGATTCAGCCCTTCGTCTTTCACCCACAGCTCATCGGCGCCGATGCGCGCGCCCAGCCGCTCGGTGCGGACCAGAGGTGTCCAGCCCTCGCCCAGCGTGACGATGGATTCGGTGGCCGGCGGCAGGAGCGGCGCATAGCGCCACATGCTCGACGGGCCGGTAGCCACCTCCCGCCTCCTCCAGCGATGCCGGATCTTATCGAGGTCATATCGCACCAGCAGCGGACCCCCGCAGGTACAAAGGTTGGCAACCACCCCTGCGTCCAGCCGGTTATGGCACAGGCTGCATTCCAAATGCGTCGCTTTAGGCATCCAGTAGAAAGTCTAGCATCGTGGGCCACCGTGCCCGGCCAACTCATCCGGTCTTGGCGCTGCCGTTGGGATGGCACTTAACGCAGTTGCCCTTCATTTCGAACGCCCCGCCGCCGGCGTGGTGGCAAGTTTTGCAGCCGTCGCTGGATTTGAGCGGTTCCTGGGCGGACTGCGGCCATAGCTTCTCGTGGCAGGTCGCGCATTCGCCCTTCTCCCGGTTAATGTGCGTCGCGTGGGTGAAGATCGCGTCGCCGCCTTTCGCCGGGAACACCAGTTTTTCCGGCGGCTTTTTGTCCTGAGCCACTACACTGGCGCCGCCAAGCAGCGCGACGGCGAGAAGAAACGCGATCATAAGTCCAGTTTGCTACAGTTCGGGGCGCACTTCCAAGAAAAAGCTTGCATTGACAAAGTGAATACCCTATACTCCATAGAGTATGGGTAGTTTGACGATCACCTGCCGTACGCCCGTCCATTCGCGGCGCTGTTGTTGCTGACAGCATCCGCGGCCATCTGCTTCAAGTCAACGCAATCCAATAAAAGGAAACAAGATCATGACTCATCATTTCAATTCCAAACGCAATCGAAACAATGGGATGCGCATTCTCGCTCTCGCACTGGCCGGGCTGGGCGTCGCCACGGCGCAGAGTCTCAACTGGGAAGGACCGACCGGCGTGTTTGTCACCCCGCTGGCCTATATGGCGGCGTCGCCCAAAGACAATGTGGGGAAGCCCGTCGTGGCTTATCACTACCTGGATGCGGGCGGCGTGCTGGGCGGGTTCCACACGGCGTCGGTAACGGAGGGCCTGTTCGGGCGCGCTGAGTTCGGCTATACGCGGACCTTCCACCAACCGGGGAGCACCACCGGCCTCAGCCCGCTTTGGGATGGCGGCTTCAACATTGTGCATGGCAAGGTCAACCTGGTTCGGGAAAACGCCGGCAAGAACAACTGGCTTCCCTCGATCTCGGCGGGCTTCGTGGCGCGGACCCAGGATCACCACGTCAGCGGCGTCCTGGGCAACCGGGACTACAATAACGCCGATTTCTACCTGGTGGCCACCAAGACGGTGACGCAAATCAAGCCGCTGCCGGTGGTCCTCAACCTCGGCTACAAGGCGACCAACGCTTCGGTGTTCGGCCTGGCCGGCAACGCTCCCGCGTACAGGGGCAGGCTGTTCGGCGCGGCGGCTTTCGTGGTGAAGGGACCCAAAAAGAGCCAGTTGATTTTCGGCTCGGAATTCGCGCAACAGCCGCGCGAAGTGCAGAACCTTCCCGGCGCCATCGTCCCCACCACCATTACTTATGCGGCGCGCATTGTGCCCCTGCCCGAGCGGGCGAAGTTCAACATCGACTTCGGCGTGGCGCAGGCGGCGGGCTGGATTCTGCCGGGCGTGAACTTGCAGGCGCGCCACCAATTCGCTTTGGGAATTTCATACGGAATCTAAGGACATCTCATGCCAACTCCAGAACGCAAACCAGGTCTCGGCACGCTTGCTCTGCATGCCGGCCAGCAGCCCGATCCGGCCACGACGGCCCGGGCGGTCCCCATCTATGCCACTTCGAGCTACGTGTTCAAGGATACCGACAGCGCCGCGAACCTGTTCGCGCTGAAGGAATTCGGCAACATNNACGCACTCCGGCCAGAACTTCCTCTCGGCCACCAGCCTGTATGGCGGAACGTGGACGCTCTTCACCCAGACCTTCAAGAAGCTGGGGATCGAAGTGCGGTTCTTCGACCCCGACCATCCGGAGGAGATCGGCAAGCTGGCCGATGAGAACACGCGGCTGGTCTATTTGGAATCCGTGGGCAATCCCAAGAACGACGTTCCGGACTTCCGCAAGATCGCCGATATCGCCCATGGGCACGGCCTTCCCGTGATTATCGACAACACCGTGCTGACGCCGGCGCTGTTCCGGCCCTTCGAGCACGGCATTGATATCGCCCTGTATTCCACGACCAAGTTCCTGGGTGGGCATGGCGTTCACATTGGAGGCGCAATTGTCGATAGCGGCAACTTCCAGTGGGCCGAGAATGCCGCCAAGTGGCCGGAGTTCACCGCTCCGAGCGATTCTTACCACGGCGTGGTGTTCACCGAAGCCCTGGCCCCCATCGGCAACCTGGCCTACATTATTCACATCCGCACGCACTGGCTGAGGGATACGGGCGGATCGATGAGTCCTTTCGCGGCGTTCCTGTTCCTGCTGGGGATCGAGACGCTGCACGTGCGCATGGAGAGGCACGTCGAAAACGCCCAGGCGCTGGCCGAGTGGCTGGAGGCGCATCCGGCCGTGGATTGGGTGAATTATCCCGGGCTGCGCAGCCACTCCCACTACCAGGCCGCCAAGAAGTACCTACCCAAGGGTGCGGGCGCCATTCTGGGATTCGGCGTGCGGGGAGGCAAGCCGGCAGGCATCAAGTTCATCAACTCGGTGAAGCTGGCCAGCCACCTGGCCAACGTCGGCGACGCGAAGACGCTGGTCATACACCCTGCCTCGACCACCCACTCGCAGCTCTCGGTGGAGGACCAGTTCGCCACGGGCGTGACTCCGGAGTACATCCGAGTCTCCGTGGGCATCGAGGACATCGAAGATATTAAGGCCGATCTCGATCAGGCCTTGCGTGCTTCCCAGGAGGGATCAATCGCATGAAATTCGACGACAACGTATTGAGCATCGGGCGGACTCCGCTGGTCAAACTGAACCGCGTGGTCAACGGCGGCGGCGCCACCGTGTTCGCCAAAATCGAAGGCCGCAACCCGGCCTACTCCGTCAAGTGCCGCATTGGCGCGGCCATGGTTTGGGACGCCGAGAAGCGCGGCGTGCTCAAGCCCGGCAAGGAACTGGTGGAGCCGACCAGCGGCAATACCGGGATTGCGCTGGCCTTCGTGGCGGCGGCCAAGGGCTATCCCATTACGCTGACCATGCCCGAGACCATGTCGCTCGAGCGGCGCAAGGTGCTGGCGGCGTTCGGCGCCAAGCTGGTGCTGACGGAAGGCCCGCTGGGCATGAAGGGCGCCATCGCCAAGTCGGTCGAGATCCAGCGCTCGGACCCCGGCCATTACGTTCTGCTGCAGCAGTTCGAGAACCCCGCCAATCCGCAGATCCACTTCGAGACCACCGGTCCAGAGATCTGGGACGACACCGCGGGCCAGATCGACGTGCTGGTCTCGGGCATTGGGACCGGCGGCACCATTACGGGCGTCTCGCGGTACATCAAGCAAGTCCGTGGGAAGGCCATTCTTGCGGTAGGGGTAGAGCCGGAAGCCAGCCCCATCCTCACCCAGAACCTCAAGGGAGAGCCGCTGAAGCCGGGGCCGCACAAGATTCAGGGGATCGGCGCCGGCTTCATCCCCGGCACGCTCGACCTGAGCGTGGTGGACCGCATCGAGACCGTGAGCAACGACGAAGCCATCGATTTCGCCCGCCGGCTGGCCAAGGAGGAGGGCATTCTCTCCGGCATTTCGTGCGGCGCCGCGGTAGCCGTGGCCGTGCGGCTAGCCCGCGCGCCGGAATTCAAAGGCAAGACCATCGTGGCGATTCTGCCCGATTCCGGCGAACGGTATCTGAGCTCGGTGCTGTTCGAGGGGATCGTCTAGCACAAGCGATCACTCCCATCGCCGCGTTCGCATTATGCTAACATGTTCTTGTGAACGTGGTCAGCATGCGCGGCTTGCACCTGCTCCTCAAAGGGAAATCGCTGGACGTGGCCGAAGAGGTGGCGTCCTGGTTCAAGACCGCGGCTGCCGCGCATTGGGACAGCATCCGAGATGTGCGGCTGTCCTTCCTCGACGCCGACCAGGTTGGCGAAGCCCTGGTGTTCAACATCCGGGGGAACCGGTATCGGCTGATCGCCACCGTGTTCTATCCGGCGCGGACGATCTATCTGAAGGCTCTGCTCACGCACAAGAAATACGACCGGGAGGGATGGAAAAAATGGGCGTGACTACGCTGAACCCAGCCAAATATGGGCGCCTCTGCGCGACCGTGTTGCCGAAAGTGATCGAGACCGACGAAGAGTTCGATCGCCTGGTCGAAGTGATGGAATCCCTGGACCGCAAACCGGATGCGACGGCGGAGGAAGCCGCAGTGCGGGATCTTCTCGAAAAGCTGATCAAAGACTACGACGATTCGCACTATTCGCTCCCCGACGTACCGCCGCACAAGATGATTGCGTTCCTGATGGAGCATCGCGGTCTACGCCAGGCCGACCTGCTACCGGTCTTCGGTTCCCGAAGCGTTGCGTCCGAGGTACTGGCTGGCAAGCGCGAGCCCAGCAAAGCACATATCCGCAAGCTGGCTGAGTTCTTTCGTGTCTCGACGGATCTCTTCCTTTAGGGCCCCCCTGCCGGAGGTGACGGCCAAGTTGGTGGGTGGGGTGGCGGAAGATTAGAATAGAGAAGGAAAAGGAACGTCATGGCGGAGCAGGCGCGACCCATCGAAGACTTAGTCAGGACATTGGGCCCGGAGCAGCAGGAAGCTGTCCGGCGTTTCATTGAAGCCCTGGCGTCGAAGAGCGGCAACACCCCTGTGCCCGAGCCGGCCTTCCGCTGGGCGGGCGCTTTGTCGGACATGCGCGAGCGCTTCACCTCCGTCGAGCTTCAGCACGCTTTGCTGGCCGCAAGAACCGAGCAGCCGTGAAGCTGCTGCTCGACACCAATGTATTCCTCGAGGTCCTGCTCGAGCAGGCAAACGCATCCGCTGCTGTCGAATTGCTTCGAAACAGGGCGGAGCATTCTCTGTTCCTTTCAGACTACGCTTTGCACTCGATCGCCACGTTGCTGATTCGCAAGCGTCAGTTGAAGGCCCTACAGGAGTTTCTAGCCGATGTTGTCGATGCCGGGCGCGTGCATGTCGTAGCCGTTCCAGTGCCCGACTTGCGCATCGTCCTCGATAATGCGGTCCGGTTCAACCTGGATTTCGACGATGCCTACCAGTTCACCCTCGCTGATCGGCTGGATCTCACGCTCGTCAGTTTCGATCGCGATTTCGACCGGACCTCGGCCGGCCGGAAGACTCCCGGCGAAATTCTGGCTTGACCAGACCGGCGAACGCTGCCGGATCTACGTGCCATTCGACGCTATCATGTAGTTCTAAATGAAATTTCGAACGCTTGCGATTCATTCGGGGAATAATCCCCAGGAACATCTGGGGGCGGTGATGACGCCCATTTATCAGACCTCGACCTTTGCCTTTCGAGGGGTCAATCGGCCCGGGCCGTTCGACTATTCCCGAAGCGGGAACCCGACGCGTAAGGTGTTGGAGACTTGTCTCGCCTCGCTCGAAGGCGGCACCGCCGGCTTTGCTTTCGCTACCGGCATGGCCGCCGAAACTACCGTGCTCATGATGTTCGAGGCGGGCGATACCGTGCTGGTCCACAACGATCTCTACGGCGGCACACACCGGCTCTTCGAACGCGTGCTGCGCGGGAAGAAGATCAACGCCCGCTACGTGGATTTGCGCGAGCGGGTGGATTTCTCCGACGATGTCAAAGCCGTCTGGATCGAATCGCCGACCAACCCGCTCATGAACCTGGTGGATCTCGAAGCGGTGGCCGCCATGGCTCACCGGCACGGCGCCATTGCGATTTGCGACAACACCTTCCTCACGCCCTATTTCCAGCGGCCGCTGGATCTCGGCGTGGACGTCGTGGTCCATTCCACCACCAAGTACATCAACGGCCATTCCGACGTGGTGGGCGGCGCCGCCGTGGTGAAAGATCCGGCGCTGGCCGAGAAGATCGGGTTCCTGCAAAACGCCATGGGAACCTGCGCCGGCCCGCAGGATTGTTTCCTGGTGCTGCGCGGCATCAAAACGCTGGCCGTGCGCATGGAGGAGCATAACCGCAACGCGCTCGCGATCGCGCGCTGGCTGAGCAGCCATCCGAAAGTGGCGGCGGTGCTGCATCCCGGGTTGGAGACGCACCCGCAACACGCGCTCGCCCAGAAGCAGATGCGCGGCTACGGAGGCACCTTCTCATTCCGCCTGAAGGGGGGGCAGGACGCGGTATTCCGGATGCTGGAGAACGTCCGGCTTTTCACGGTCGCCGAATCGCTGGGCGGCGTGGAATCGCTGATCGAACACCCGGTGACCATGACGCACGCCTCCGTCCCCGCCGAGGTGCTGGAGCAGATGGGAATTACTCCCGACCTGATCCGCATTTCCGTGGGCATCGAAGACCTCGACGACCTGCTGGCGGACCTCGACGCGGCCCTTTAATCCGTTCGTGTGGCGAGCAGCAGGTTCGAAGCGATTCGTCCGTATCCGTAACCAATCTTGAAATCGAGAGGCTTCGGCTGCGACGTCAGGTAGGCTTTTCTCAGGTCCGGTTGTTCCAGCCAGCGGAAGCTGCCGTAGGGGCGGACATAGTCGCCATACAACTGAACTCGCCAGTGCGCGGCAGCGAAGAAGTGGTAGGGAATCCCGGAGTCGTCCTGCAGGACCGCGAGGCTGTCCGAGAGGATGCGCTCGCGGATCATCGAAAACTCCTGCCTGTGGATCATGTAGGAGGTTGCTTTGAGGAACGTGATAGCGCCCTTCAAGCCGGTGAGGAAACTCAGGAAAGCCTGGTTCTGCCGCAGGCGGGGGTCGGACAGGTTGACGGAGAAGTAAAAGAGCTTGTGAACAGACTGGTCGCTGTCGGTCCGGAAGTCGAGCTCCACCCCCTTGTTGCCGATCTTTCCGGGCGCCTTGTAGTCGGCCGCGCGCTCCACGATTTGTCCGGCATCATCCAACCGTACATACCGGAAGCCAAGGATGGTGTGGTTGGTGCGGACCAATAGCTGAAGGATCGGCAGGAACAGGCCATCGGTGACTTGCCCCCGAAACTGGCGGTCCATCTGGCGTGTCACGAAGAAGCTGCGACTCAGCTCCGAGGCGATGGTTGTCCTGACGCTGGCGAGATACTCCCCAAGATCCTTTCCGGCGAGTTGCTTCGGCGACGGCAATGTTCCGGCGGGTTCCAGCCCAACCATCACGTACGCGGGGCTCTGGGGGAAGAAGATCGTAACCATGAGCGCGTCCGGACCACTGAATGGATAGAACACCGTCGAGTCGGTGATGGAAGCACCGCTGAGCTCCCGCTTCTGGAAGGCGCGCATGGCGGGAAAAGACTGGTCCTCAATCTTGTTCCAGCGGGGATCCAATTCGCCGCGGTGCTTTACCCAGTCGTCGCGTTCCTGAAGAGCGGTGAACTGGCTACCGGGCCTGGCCGGCGATCCCGCCAGAAAACGGCCGACATCATCGGCGTACCGGTCGCGAGGCGCCGGCTCCGAAAACCGGTTGGCGGCGGGCTTGGGGCTTTCGGTCTTGACGGGATGACTGCAAGAGAGTGCGATCGCCGCCAGGAAGAAGCAGAGAAATCGGGTCAGGCGGCGGCCCTCGCGGGTAGTTCCTTGAGGATCTCGGTGACGAACACCTTGGCGTCGCCGAACAGCATCAGGGTCTTGTCCA
>PLMF01000011.1 GCA_003142355.1 Bryobacterales bacterium | reverse complement strand
TCGAATACCATTACGGCAAGCACCATCAAGCCTACGTGAACAACCTGAACCAGCTCATTCCCGGCACCAAGTATGAGAACCTGCCGCTCGAGGACATCGTGCGCTCCTCCGAGGGCAAGATCTTCAACAACGCCGCCCAGGTCTGGAACCACACCTTNNTTCGGCTCCGGCTGGGCCTGGCTCGTCCAGATGCCGAACGGAACGCTTGAACTGCGGGCGACCACCAACGCCGGCACCCCGCTGACGACCCAGGACAAGCCCCTGCTGACCTGCGATGTCTGGGAGCACGCCTACTACATCGACTGGCGCAACGCGCGGCCCAAGTACGTCGAGGCCTTCTGGAAGCTGGCGAACTGGGACTTCGTCGCCAAGAACATGAAAGATTGAGTAGCCGCAAAACGGCGCAGAGCCAAGACGAAAGCTGGCAATACCATCAGGGACCTGAAGGAGACCAAAACTATGACTGGATACGTTGGGCCGATCGAAAAACAGACCACGGAGAACACGTATTTTCGACAGGTGCTATTCACCGGTCCGCACTCGCAGCTTGTTGTGATGTGCCTGCGGCCGGGCGAAGACATTGGTGACGAGGTGCATCCGCATGTCGACCAGTTCTTCCGCATCGAAAAGGGGCAGGCGAAATTCGTCTTGAACGAGAAGGAAGAACATACGGTGCGCGACGGAGATGCGGTGGTGGTTCCGGCGGGGACGTACCATAACGTGATCAATACGTCGAAGACGCTGGAGTTGAAGCTATATACGATCTACTCACCGCCCAACCACGCGGATGGGACGGTGCACAAGACCAAGGCCGAGGCGGAAGCCGCCGAAGCAGTAAAACATCAGTAGGGCGCAAAGTCCTGTCTGGCAGAGCAGCGTGTGGACTGGGCTTCGACGATCGGCCACGAGCGAGCCGCGCCGGCTAAGGAATTCCGCGTCAGCGGGCTCACGATCCAGGGAGGTCGCCTGCGAGCGCGGTAGCAAGAACCTCGGCTCATGTTTCCGCTCCTCACTCGGTAACGTAGGTAGAGGTGTGTTCACCGCGTTGCTTGGCGCTCACCAGCTTGAACAACTTGGACCACGGTGCCGTTCGCCACACCAGCCACCGTGGCCCCGGTCGTGGGCGCGCAGTGGCGTCCCGTTCGGAAATACTCGCGTCGCCAACCCGTGTGTCGGCGCCTCGCGCGCCGTCGCCCAGGAGTCGTGTAAATGCCGGCCCACCAGCGTCTTCTCAAGCCGTTTCGAAATGAGCCGGTCAATTCCGGTTCATGAAGACACTGCGATGCCCAGGGAGGTCACAGGGACTTTGGTCCCTCGTGTGCAAAGCTTCTAGCATGAAACGAAGGAACGTCTTGAGTGTTCTAGCGGCATCGGCATAGCGGCGACGGGCAAGGCCCAAGGAAACGGAATGATCTATCGAAGCTTCGGAAACACCAACGAAAAAGTCTCGGCGATCGGGTTGGGCGGCCATCACATCGGTCTCCCTCAGGACCCGAACGAAGGGGTTCGCATCATCCGCAGTGCGATCGACCGCGGCATCACCTTCATNNTGGTTTGAACGGGGTGGATGAGCCCTTGAGCATCCGCATCATTCGCACCGCCATCGACCGCGGCATCACCTTCATGGACAACTGCTGGGATTACCACAATGGGGAAAGCGAGCGGCGCATGGGGCTTGCGCTCGGTGACGGGTACCGGAAGAAAGTGTTCCTGATGACTAAATTCGATGGCCGGACGAAGGACTCCACGGCCCGCCAGATCGATGAATCGCTGCGACGATTGCAGACGGATCACGTCGACCTGATTCAGTTTCACGAGAACATCCGGATGGAGGATCCCGACCGCTTCTTCGCCCCCGGCGGGCCGCTCGAAGCCCTGCTGGATGCGAAAAAGGCGGGGAAGATTCGCTACATCGGCTTCACCGGGCACAAGGATCCGGCGGTGCATCTGAGAATGCTCGAAGTCGCGGCCGCGCACGGTTTCCGTTTCGACTCATGCCAGATGCCGCTGAATCTGATGGACGCTCACTTCCGCAGCTTTGCGCAACAGGTACTGCCCAAACTCGTCGAGCAGGGAATTGCCGTGCTCGGCATGAAATCGATGGGGGACGGAAACCTCCTCAAGAGCGAAACGGTCACACCCGTCGAGTGTCTACATTACGCGCTGAATCTACCAGTTTCCGTGGTGATCACCGGATGCGAGAGCATGGAACGCCTCGATCAGGCGATGGAAGCCGCGCGCACATTCCGGCCGATGGATAAGGCCCGAGTATCCGCTCTGCTCTCAAAGACGAGGGCCGCCGCCATGACCGGGAAGTACGAACCCTTCAAGACCACAGCGAAGTTTGACGGCACCGCCAACAATCCCCAGTGGATGGCTTGACGCCATGGTCGTTCCGGGAGTGGCCAGGAACGTGCTTTGAATGCAGTTGGCGGTCCTCGTTCAAACAATGAAAACGACATTCCGCACATCAAGATGGGCGGCACTAGCCGCCGGCTTGCTGATAAGCGTCTCTGCAGTGCACTCACAGGACAACAGCAACATACCTTCGAGTTACATGCCGGTCGACATTCACGAGAGCTTTTCGACCATCATGAATCGCATGACTGCGGCTAAGCCAGAGATCATGAAGCGGCACATGGCGTTGCTGGAGCAACGCTATGACCTGAGCAATCGCCCGGCTCAGGGTGTCAAAATGTCCGGGGGCAAGGCAATTCAACAGGGTGTCCGAGTCAAACTCACCGGCGGTACAAGCTGGGACCAGCTTTCGAAGTTGAGCCCGGAGCAGATCAAGGAGCGCAGCCTTTTTCCTGCCGGTTTTGAGCCTTTACCGCATCCGAATCATCCCGAGGGCGGAATGCTGTTCCCCAAGTTTGAAATCGACGAGATCAAGAAGCAGGAAGGGCGCGA
>PLMF01000091.1 GCA_003142355.1 Bryobacterales bacterium | reverse complement strand
GCGGAAAAGTACACCGATCCGGCCATGCTCCACCGGGAGATGCTCTACCTCTCCCGCGACCGCTTCGACATACTGCGCAGCGAACTCTGGGAACTGACCCAGGCATACCTCGACGCCCGGCGCCGCGGCGTCTTCTATCAAAACACCGGTTTCTGCTTCAATTTTCACAGGCCGTGCGCCTACTTCGCGCTGTGCCGCTCGAACGGTAATCCCAACGTCATCGAGAACTTCTACCAACGGGTGGCGCCCAACGAGGAATTACGGGTGCTGCCCAACGATCCCACCGAGACTGCTTTCTAAAAGGAGACTACTCCACCATGCCGTTACCGACAACGAAAACTCAACCCAAGCCTGACCTGGCCGACCTCACCGTGCTGGTGTATGGGCAGACGAAAATCGGGAAGACTACCCTCTGCTCGCAAGCCGATGGTGCGCTCTTCCTGGCCACCGAGCCCGGACTCAATGCCCTGGACGTTTATCAGGTACCCATTCAGTCCTGGGAGGATCTGCGCAAGGCATGCGCCGAAATCGTCGAAGGCAATCACCCCTTCAAGACGGTGATTCTGGACACGATCGACAACGCCTACAAGTTCTGCACCGAGTACATCCTGGCAAAGTTCAAGGTCGAGCACGAATCCGATCTGGGCTACGGCAAGGGCTATGCGCTGGTCAACAACGAGTTCCAGCGCGTCCTCACCAAGCTCGCCTTCCTGCCCTACGGGCTGTTCCTCATCTCGCACGCCAAAGAGATGGAGGTCGATTCGCGCACCGGCAAGTACATGCGCGTAGTGCCGACGCTGCCGGACAAGGCCCGCAAGATCGTGCTTGGGATGGCCGACATGGTGCTGTTCTGCGACCTCGAAGTAGTAACGGGCGACAACGGCGAGCAGAGCATGCGGCGCGTGATCCGCACCAAGCCGAGCCTTTACTACGAGGCAGGCGACCGCACGGGCCGCCTGCCCGAGACGCTGGAACTCGACTTCGGCAAGTTCAGGGAGTCCTACAACGCGGCGACGGTGGCGGCGCCCACGGCCAAAGCTGTGGAGCCCAGCCGTCCGGCGCAGGCAGCGGCAAAGCAGTAAGTCATAACACCAAGGAGGAAAACACATGGCTAACAAATCGATCGATTTGACTCAGTTTGACGACGACTTCCAGAGTGAAACTCCGGCGGAGCGCTCAGACATGGAGAGCGTTCCCGACGGGAAGTATCAGGTTGTTGTGGAAAAGGTGGAGATCGCCGAGGCGCACACCACGGGCAACCCGATGCTGAAGTGGACACTCCGTGTCCTCGCGCCGCGCCACGTCAACCGCCTCATGTGGCGCAACAGCGTCTTCACGCCCAACACGCTGAAGTTCGTGAAGACCGACCTGCACATCTGCGGTCTGGACTTGGAGAAGCTGTCGGACCTGCCCAGGAATCTCAGCAAGCTGCTCGACGTGAAGCTCGAGGTCACCAAGAAGACCAAGGGCGACAACGAGAACATCTATTTCAACAGCCGCATCGTAAACGACCGGACACCGGGCAAGTTCCGGCAGGAGGCGGGGGACGCGCTTGTCCCGTTCTAGCCAGGGACCGGCCACCATCGTCATCGACACTCGCGAGCAGGAACCGTATTCGTTCGATCTCCGGTTGGCAACCGCAGTGCGGCGGGCATTGCCAGCCGGGGATTACTCCGTGGACGGGCTCGACGTATGTGTCGCGGTGGAGCGGAAGACGCTGGACGATTTCGTCTCCACGGTGATCCACAGCCGGGAGCGGTTTCGTGCGGAGTTGCAGAAGCTTGCGGACTACCGGGCGTCTTGCGTCGTGGTGGAGGCAGGCATCACCGACATTCTGCAGCGGCGTTACCGGGGCGAGGCGCACCCCAACGCCGTGCTGGGGAACGCTCTGTCGATCATTCTCGACTACCGGATTCCGGTCTTCTTCTGCGCGAATCGCCAGGCCGCCTGCCACTTTGTGCAGGCTTACTTGCTCGCCGCGCACGCGAGGTGGAGTACATGACAGCAGAGCGCACCAGCATCCGTGGCGTCGTGGAGATGGTCTTCTACTCGGGACCGGCATTTTCCGCCGGCCGCCTTCGCACGGCCAACGGCGCCATCGTTAAGTTCGCCGGCAAGGTGTTCGTGAGGGAGAGCGATGCGGTTCGGCTGGAAGGCCATTGGGTGGACCATCCCAAGTACGGACGCCAGTTGGAAGCCGAATTCATGGGGCACGACCTGGAGATGGACCCGGATGGCCTTGCGAACTTCCTGGCCAACCATCCGGACGTGAAGGGGATTGGTCCGGTGAAGGCACGTTTGATTGCCGATGCCTTCGGGCGCGGCTTTGATGCCGCGATCCGGGCCAGCCCTGAGGCGGTGGCGGCCGCCGCGAAGGTGCCTGTAGAGATCGCGCGCGACCTGCAGCGCACCTGGATCGCGAACAGTGATTTCAACACCGCGATGGCCTACCTGTCGGCGTTCGGATTGACGCATCACCAGGTCACCACGCTGGTGGGCAAGTTCGGCAGCCAGGTCGTTCCGATCCTGGAGCGCGATCCCTACGTGCTCGTGCGTGAGATCTCCGGCTTCGGCTTCAAGCGTGTCGACAAAATCGCGCGGAAGCTGGGGACGCCCAAGGATCTGCCATCCCGCATTCGGGCCGGGCTCCATTTCTGTGTTCTGGATGCGCTCGACGACGGCCACTGCTGGGTAGAGTACGAAGATCTCCTCGACCGCGCCAACGCTCTCTTGATCATGGACACGCTCGACAGCCGCGAGGTGATCGAGAGACATCTGGAAAGCCTGCTACTTGAAGGTCTTTTGGTTTCGGCGCCATTCGAACAGCTTGTCGTTGCCGATCCGGAAATCCACCGCATGGAAGAAGACCTGGCAGCGGTCTTCAAAAATGCGCGCATGCCATGCCCTGTGTACCGGGATGCTGGCAAGCTCGACCAACTTCACGATACCTTAGGTCCGAAACTCAACCCCGAGCAGCGGGAAGCAGTGAAGAATGTTCTGCGCTACTCCATCTCGCTGATGACCGGCGGCGCAGGTTGCGGGAAGACGTACTCGGTTTCCACCATCACCAGCATTGCGGCGGAACTGGAGTTGAAGGTGGTCCTGGCGGCGCCCACCGGCAAGGCCGCCCAGCGCATCGAGGAGGTGGTGCGGCACCCGGCGAGCACGATTCATCGGCTCCTGGGTTTTGACGGCCACCGCTTCGTCTACGGCGCTGACAACCGGATCGAGGCCGACATCCTCCTTATCGATGAGGTCTCAATGGTTGATGTCCGCTTGGCCTGGCAGCTCTTCCAAGCCATCGACCTACAGAAGACAGCCGTGGTTTTGGTTGGGGATCACAACCAACTGCCGCCGGTGGGGCCCGGCAATCTCCTGCGGGATCTCGTGCGATCCAGGGCGATTCCGACCACCCTACTCACTCGGGTAATCCGCCAGGCAGGCGTCCTGAAGGAAAACTCCATTGCCGTGCTGGACGGCCAAGTGCAGCCCACCTCCGACGTCAAGGTTGCGGGGCGGCGCCCGTGGTATGTCATCGACAAGTTCACCGACAGCCACGAAGTGCGCGCCTTCCTCCTGATGCTTTTCGAAGGGATCCTTACAGAGCGCCTGGGATATGACCTACTGCGGGACGTGCTGGTGCTGACACCCACCCACAAAGGGCCACTGGGCACCGTGGAGCTGAACATCAAACTCCAACAGCTCCTGCAACGGAAGTTGTTCGGCGTGGAAGTTGCCGAAGTCGAAGCCGGGCTCCGGCCCCGGCTCTACCCCAATGACAAGGTGATGCAAACGAAGAACGACTACGAAAGCGGCGTCATGAATGGCGCCGTCGGCTACGTGGCCGGCGTGGACGGCAAGGGAGGCATGACGATTGATTTCGACGGCAATGAGGTCGCGATTGAGGCCGGATCGAATCAGGCCAACAACATTCAACTTGCCTACGCTTCCTCCATTCATAAAGTGCAGGGATCGGAATTCCCCTGTGCCATCGTAATCGCCCACCGCTCGCACTCCTTCATGCACCATCGCAACCTTTTCTATACGGCGGTGACGCGCGCCAAGGAATCGGTGATCATCCTGGGCGACCGGTGGGGCATTGATAACTGCGCCAAGAAGCGCCAGGTGGATCGGCGAAATACGTTCCTTTCCTTCCTGCTCAACCAAGGAGTCGAGGTATGAGCGGTGCGACTCCCGTCGACGTCCACGCTTATTACCGCCAGATCACCGACGTGGACATCGCCCAGATCGCCCACGAGTTGCTGGCCGGCAGGGTCACCGGGGAGACCAGGGACACCCTCCAATGCGATTGCCCAAATCACCAGAGCCAATCCCGCCGGTCACTTCACATCTGGCTCGACAAGCAGGGCTGGTACTGCTTTGGGTGTGGCGCCGGCGGCGACGTGCTGCAACTGGTGGAATTCATCCAGTGCGGTCAGGTCACGCGCGGCCAATCCGGCCGCATGCCGGAATCGCATCGGCGGGCGCGTGACTTTCTGGCATCGCGCGCAGGCATGCCGTCGCTGTCGAGACTCTCCGCTGGTAGCACGGAAGATGCTGAACAGGCCCACGCCTTCACGTTGCGCGTCCGAGAGGCGCTGACCGAAATTGCAGAGTTCTATCACCAGCGGCTCCTGGCAACACCAGACGTGCTTACGTGGTTTCGGGAGAAGTATGGCATCAGCGACGAGATGGCCGCCCGGTTGAAGGTCGGCTTTGCCGCCAACACGGAACCCAGCGTCATCCGGGCACTGATGGACGGTCCCGGCGCATTCACCAAACGCGAACTGGCGGCCACGTCGGCATTCCGCCCCACCGCGCAGGACGGGTTGGTACCGTTCTTCGACGGCCGCATCGTATTCCCGTACTGGAGCCGTGGGCGCGTCGTGTTCATGATTGGCCGCCAGACGCCATGGACGCCCGATCAATCCTGGGAGAAGTCGAAATACAAGAAGCTCGCGGTCCAGAACGAGCGCGACGGCAGCCACGTCGCGCCCTGCATCCAGAATGACGTGCTCTTCAATGAGGACGTTCTGCTCACGCGGCCGGAGCGGGTCGTCCTGACCGAGGGTGTCACGGACTGCATTTCGCTGATGGAGCATGGCTTCCCGACGGTCTCTCCCGTCACCGTTCAGATCCGCGAAGGTGACTGGGCTCGCTTGTTACCGAAACTCGCCGGCGTAAAGACCGTCTACATCTGCCAGGACAACGAAATTTCGGAAGCCGGCATGAACGGCGCCATGCGCACGGCGCGCACTCTCGCGGAGAACGGTATTCTGACGCGATTAGCGGTTTTGCCGCTGGGAGAAAAGCAGCAACTTGCGCGGAGTGAGCTTCGCGAACGGTTCGGCGTCGAGGGCTCCGTCACTCCGAGGGAACTCGCGAAGCTTATGGACGGCAAGGGTCAGGAGGAGGTCCAACACGCCCAGTGCCTGCTGGCCGACGCCAAAATCGACGTGAACGAGTATTTCGTCACGGGCAAAAGCGCGGCCGATTTCGACGATATCCTCGCCGCAGCCCAGAGCCCTCTGGAACTGGCCATCTCGAAACTCGGTACCGATACTCCCGACCAGAACCTCAGCCGGGCACTGGAGCCCATCCTGGCCGAAGTCGGGCGCCTGGGCCCAATCGAGCAGGACCGTCATCTACGCCTCATTCAGGCACACTGCGGGAAAGGGCGGCTTCCGGTCACCACCCTGCGCAAGCAGTTGAAGGTTGTCGAGATTGACCGAAAGGCGTGCCCTGGTAGGGGTCGATCGTACGGCCTTTCCGGTGGAGCCCAACCGGTCCCAATCGACCGGACCCAACCTGCGCCCTTGCCAGACATCCAGGTGAACAACCGGCAGTTGCGGGACGTTATCAATGACGCTTGGTCTGCGGTTCACGCTGCAAACCAGATCGATTCCCCGCGCAGCACAGGCAAGCCATCCCTGTTCCTGCGCGGGGGTGCATTGGTCCGCATCGTGGAAGCCGACGACGGGCCCACCATCGATGTCTTGAACGAAACGTCGATGTATGGCGTGCTGGCGCGAACGGCTAATTGGAACAGGACGCTGGGAGACGACCTCGTTGTTGCCACATCTCCATCCAAAGATGCTGCGCGTGACATGTGCGAAACCCCGGATCGGAACCTTCCTCACCTGGAGTCGCTGATTCGCACACCGGCATTCGGAAAGGATGGCCGCCTCATTTCCGACTCGGGCTATCACCCCCAGGATCGGCTCTGGCTATTTCCCGACGCGTCGCTCACGGTGCCAGAGGTCCCCGTCGAACCCACACCGGAGCAGATCACGGCCGCACAGTCTCTGTTGCTGGATGACCTGTTCGTCGATTTCCCCTTTGCCACCGCCGCCGACCGCGCGCATGCGGTGGCCGCTGTCGTCCTGCCTTTCATACGCCGGATGATCGACGGTCCCACGCCCATCCATCTCGTCGAGGCGCCGACGATGGGATCCGGCAAAGGACTGCTCACGAACCTGATCTCCATCGTGACTACCGGCAAGACCTGTGACGCCCGCACGATTCCCGAGCAGGAGGACGAGGTTCGCAAGATGCTCACCGCCGAGCTGATGCAGGGCCGTCCGATCATTCTGCTCGACAACATCAGCGACAAAAGGAAGTTGGAATCGCAAGCCTTGGCTTCGATCATTACCGCACCCCGCTGGACCGACCGGTATCTCGGCGTGACGGACATGGTCACCGTTCCCAACAATGCTCTGTGGCTGATGACTGGCAACAACCCAAAACTTTCAGATGAGATGTCGCGCCGGTGCGTCCGCGCGCGCATCGACCCGCGGGTGGACCGCCCATGGCTGCGTGCGAAATTCAAGCGCACGGCCATCGCGGAGTGGGCCCAACAAAATCGGCCGGCGCTGGTTCACGCCGTGCTGACTCTGGTCCAGGCATGGATCGTGGCCGGCCAGCCACTGCATCCCATCCGTCTCGGCTCTTTCGAGGCTTGGTCGGCCATTGTTGGCGGCGTCCTCGGCGTGGCACAGATTCCAGGCTTCCTGGGTAATCTCGATGAACTCTATGAGACCGCCGACGCCGACGGACAGATGTGGCGGGAGTTCACCGCAACCTGGTGGGACGCCTTCCACAGCGAGCCCCAGAAGGTCGGCGACTTGAACCGGCTGTGCGAACAACGCGAATTGATGCTGAACGCCCGCGGTGACGGATCGCCGCGCTCGCAGCAGACGCGGTTGGCCGCTGCCCTCGGCAATAAGCGGGATCGGGTTTTCAACGGCCTTGCGGTGAAGCGCGTGAGCTTCAATAAGCACAAAGGCGCGTTCCTTTACGCCCTCGCGCCGGTCGATGGTGGCATTGATCCGGGCCCATGCGACCAGTCAGGTCTGGATCTCATTGATTCTATTGATTCGGCGGACCTTGCGGACCTCACGCGGACCTCACGCGGACCTCGTTGGAGACAGGTCCGCCGGTATTAAGTTCCTTAGAAACAACTACTTCTGAGACTTCGACGGACCTGGCGGACCTCAAAGGGCTATTTCGCGGGGAAACAAAAAACACACAAACAACCGTGGGAGAGGTGGCGTGTAGAGAGAATTCTATAGAACTGGGTGCCGAAAACGCCTCAGAGGTCCGCCAGGGCCGCGCGGTATCCGCAACTAATACACACGATGATACTTACACTCGGCGGACCTCAGTTTCGGAGGTCCGCATGAGGTCCGCGAGGTCCGCTAGGTCCGCCGAACCTGGAAATCCGGGTGCCATCGACCTGGCCAACCTGCCCGAGGACTGGAACACTCCCGGCAGGGATCCCCCGTAGCCGGCGACTGTCGTCGCGGGAATGGACAACAGATTTGGGGCGAAGGCAATAATCTATGATTGAAGTCCTACAAGAGCCGTCTGCAACGGTGATCCCGTCGCCTCGAGGCGGGAGCACCCTATACGTATCTTCCTCCCTCGCCATCTGGGCGACGAACCAGCCGAACGGGATCGCCAGGGATTTCCAGATCAACGACACGGTGTACCGGCGGCTCGATCCCGAGTATTACGCCTGGCTGCGGTCGCGAATGGTGCTGGCGAGAAAGGCCGCGACAGCCGGGCATCTCGACGCGGCCGCGTTCGAAGACTTGCGTCTGCGGTTCAATACCGTACACGAGTGGGCGGTCGAGCATTTCGGCGAAGAGCAATTGCTGCAGGCAGTACGGTCGCTTCGCGCCGCTGAGTACAAGCCGCCGATCACCGAGGATGATCGGCCAATCTTGCCGACACCCGTTCTGCGGAAATCCGGCGGCGATCACATCTCGCCGGATGCCGTCGCACTCGTGGACAGCATCGCTGACAACGCGCTGGCCACAGGCTGGAAGCGCGAACGGCTGTATGGCATTGGCGGCGGCATCTTCGATCCGCTCCGCGGCCTTGTCTGTTATCTGAAAGCCGCCGACCGCATTGGCGAAGTCACCATGCACTCCATCGAGATCATCCATCCTCTGCCAGCGGAGGTGCGCCACCGCTTCTACAACCCCGATGTCACGCAGCCGTGGGAGCGCCGAAACAGCAACACATCCCTTTGATCCAAACAAAAATTGCACATGTTGAAGGCCTCGGGAGTATCTATTACCGGAAGCAACGATCTGTTCGGATGACAGGTGCCAAGCCGATTCTCCGAAAGATCCCTTCACACCTCTCCTTGCGGGCATACCCGCACACCTAAAAGCGTTGATGCCCGAAGTGTCTATGAGCACTCCAGTGCGACCGCCGTTGACCACGGCTACAGTACAAAAGAGCCCCGATCGCTATGTCCGCATACTGAACCCCATGGGCGCCAGATTTACCTCACGGCGCCGCGCCGCAAAGTTTGTAGCACGCGGTGTTGCGGTGTGGAGTGGCGATGCAATTAGCTTCATTGACACGGGTGGCGATAGGGGAACGCCCGCAAAAGCCCGTGCCGAGTTTCGCGCCACGCGCATCGAGACCTGCGCTGCAATAGCAGTAAGGCGGCGCGAGTTGGAGCGCGCCGCACTGGAGAGGTCCGCTAGCGGATCGCATACGCAGGCCGAGTGGAAGGCGATCCTAAGCCTGTACGATGGCCGCTGTCTCCGTTGCGGTGCCGCGGGTGTGACGCTGACAAAGGATCACGTTATTCCTCTTTCCGAAGGCGGCTCGAATTCCGCCTCAAATCTCCAACCGCTCTGCGGATCATGCAACTCGCGAAAAGGCGCACGGACCATTGATTTCCGCGTGCGGGCTACATCGTAATGTCCAGAAACAAAGGGGTTGATGTCCGGATTCTGAACCCAGCTTCCGGGCGCGGGTACACCAGCCGCAAGTGCGCCGAGCGCTGCGTAGGGCGTTGTGTTGCGCGGTGGGTGAAGGACGATAGTGGGCGCGATTGTCTGGAGTTCATTTCCGGCGGCGCTGTTGCATCGATTGTCGCCGCATCGGTCGTGAGAGAAACCGCTTATGATCGTGCCGCCCACACCGGCATGGCGCAACTCGCTGAGTTGGCGAACCTGCCCATGATCGCGCCCGGCGTGGCAATGGGATTCGGGCGCCGCAAGGGCGCCAGCAGGCATACGTTCCTGGCGACCGAGCGCTGCTGATGTGGGATGCGAGCAGCAGGCCATCTTTAAGAGTATTAAAGATACGGTAGCTCGCTCGCGTCCGTGGTGCGGTTCCGTGGCGGCCAGGCGCGCCCGAGGCGGCGGGTGTGCCATCCAGCCAACCTGGAGCCAGACGGCGCGACACGGGCCACCCGGGCGCGAACGGGCGCCGACGGGGCCAAACGGGCGCTGCCGGGGCGAATCCTGGGTCCTCCCCGGCGACTTTCACCGGCGGGTGGACTGGCGGCGCAAAGTCTTTAGTTAGAGTGACTTAATTGGGTGGTCAGGGCAGGTGGTCAGGGCGGTTGGTCACCCTGATCGCGCCGGCTCTCGGCACGGTCGGCCGCAGGGCATGCCGGACGAATACACCTTGATCCCATATGGCGGGAAGCCCGCCGCCAACGGTCCGCTATACCGGGCGATTGGCAATTCGATGGCCGTACCGGTCATGCGCTGGATTGGGCGGCGGCTTCAGATGGTGGATAGCTTTCGTGGGTGATCTCTGCGGTCGTAGCTCCCTTGGCCGGCCCGCCACCAGGTGCGACTGCGGAATTTCCGCAGTCACGACTCAATGACCGAACCTGTTTCCATCACGCCCGCCATGGCGCGGCGCATCGAGATCTGGCCGGCGGACCGGCTGGTGCCCTACTCCAGAAACGCGCGCACGCATTCTCCGGAGCAGGTGGCGCAGATCGCAGCGTCCATCGTGGAGTTTGGATTTGTGAATCCGATCCTCGTCGATTCCATGGACGGGATCATTGCCGGCCACGGCCGCCTCCTGGCTGCTCGCAAGTTGGGCCTTGCGGAGGTTCCGGTAGTGGTGCTGGGTCACCTCAGCGAGATTCAACGGCGGGCGTACATCATCGCCGATAACCAGCTCGCCCTCAACGCCGGGTGGAACGATGAACTGCTGCGGGGCGTATTGGAGTCGCTCGGAGCGGATGGCTTCAACCTGTCGCTGGTGGGGTTCTCCGACGAGGAACTCGCCGTGCTGCTTGGCAGCGCCGAACCGGAGGCCGCCGCCGCTGTCGAGGAAGAAGCGGTTCCCGAACCTCCCGCGCAGCCGGTTACGATGCCCGG
>PLMF01000156.1:8952-10156 GCA_003142355.1 Bryobacterales bacterium | reverse complement strand
AGTTATTTAAGTGGCATTGGGCGCTTCCGCCTGTCAACCGGTTTGCCCAGCCGCGCTACCTGGCTGAAAACGGGAAGTAGGGGGAGATATCCGCCAGTATCTTCTGCTCTTCCGGCGTGAACTTGCTCTTGAACTCTTCACTCGCGACGCGGTCGTTCCGCTCGCTCTCCGACATGCGGTGCAATCTCACCAGTTCCCGGCGCAGCGTGGCGATACGGTCGTCGGGGAGATGGTTAAAAAGCTGGATCTGCTTGGTCAGAGCCGCCTGTTTCTCGGACGGCAGGTTCGCGTACATATTGAGGATTCCGAGCTGCCGGCTCCTCTCCGCGAGCGTAAGCTTGTCGAAATTCTCGAGGGCCTGACGCAGCCGCACCTGTTGCTGGGGCGGCAGTCTCTCCAGCATTTGTTCGCGCCGTTCGGGCGGCATAGCCATCATCCGCAGGACCGGGTTCCCGGGATTCAGAATCCGCCCGCCTCCGGCCTTGGCAATACCATTCCCTTGCTGCAGAGCGCTTTTAGGCGGCGCATTCGGACGCGCGGACGCCGCGCGCGGCGCAGGCGCCGGGGCCGGCTTCGGTTTCGGCCCCCTCTGCCCCAACAGGCTGGAAACCATCGCCAGCCACACAACTGCACCGACTTGGGGAGCGCGCCTCATCCGTCACATCTTCGAGTCGGCGGCATCGCCCCGCACGCGGTAGCTGAACTCTCCCAGCATGTGCATCGCATCCAGAGCATGCTCCACCTGGTCGGGCTCGAAAGCTTCCACTTGCGCGGACTGCGGCTGTGCCGCGGGCGGAGCGCTGGCAGGATGCTGCAACAGCACGCCCGCCATGACTACCAGGCAGGCCGCCGCCACGATGGGCAACCCCTGGCGAACCAGCACGGGCCGCATCAGCAACTGCCACCACGAGACTTCCCGATCGATGCGCCGGTAGAGCCGCCGGTCGAAATCCAGCGTCACGGGCGCCGCTTCCCAGGCGTCCAGCGCTTCCCAGACCGCTTGCTGGCCGCTCCAGAACTCGCGGCAGGCCGGGCAGATTTCCATGTGTCGTTCGAGGATCGCGGTGCTTTCGGCGTCCAGCTTGCGGGTACAGTACGCCAGCAGCAACTCCGCGTTCTCGCGGGTCTCAATTGGGCACTTCATACCAACCTCTTCTTCCCTATGCCATATGGGCCAAACGGGCGCGCAACGTCTCATACGCCC
>PLMF01000156.1:0-8868 GCA_003142355.1 Bryobacterales bacterium | reverse complement strand
TTATCCAACCGTTCCTGCAACCGATCGTTCTTCCCGTCGCGAAGCGAATTCAATGCCAGATGCGTCGCGATCCGAAACAGCCACGTAGTGAATTTGGCTGTCGGTTCGTACGAACTCCGCGAACGGTATACCCGCAGAAAAACTTCCTGCGCCAGTTCCTCTGCCACCGCCTGGTTCTGGACCATTCTGTAGAGGAAATGAACAACNNCTCAGCGTCGTAGTCCAGAGCCGCTGTGGCTCCTCCCATATCGGTCTTAACCCGTTCTGGCATCCCAGGTTGCGTTCCCCAAGGGAATAATTCGAGCTGCCTTACTCCCCCTTCAACGAGCGGTCCATCAGCCGCTGGATCGCCTCGCGCGGAGATATCCCAAACTGCAGCATCTGGAGCATCTGTTCGCAGATGGGCATTTCCACCGAGTGGCGCTTGGCGAGATGTGATACGGCATTTGTAGTTTTCACTCCTTCGGCAACCATCTTCATGGAGCCGACAATCTCTTCCAACTTCCGGCCGTGGGCCAATTCCACCCCCACCATGCGGTTCCGGCTGAGATCGCCCGAGCAGGTCAACACCAGATCACCGAGTCCCGCAAGGCCGGACAGCGTCTGTGCCGCACCTCCCATTTTCACCGCCAGCCTTGTGATTTCCGCCAGGCCGCGCGTGATCAGCGCCGCCATGGCGTTATGGCCAAGCCCCAGACCGTGTACCACGCCGGCGCCGATGGCAACTACGTTCTTGACCGATCCCCCAATTTCTACACCTATAGGATCTGAATTGGCGTACAAACGGAAAGTGGGGCCCGAGAAGGCCCCCTGCACGATCTCCGCCAGGGCGCCGTCGGTCGAAGCCACCACCAGGGCAGTCGGCTCAAACCGTGCAACCTCAAGAGCAAAGGTTGGACCGGAGATTACCGCCACGCGGGCTGGCAGAACCTCTTGGATAACCTCCGACATTCGTAGAAGTGTGCCGTTCTCCAGCCCTTTGGTGGCGCTGACGAATACCATGGATTCGTCCAGAAACGGGAGCATCTGCTGGTACATGCCTCGCACCAGGTGAGACGGTATCGCGCTCAGGACGATCTCCGCGCCATCCAGCGCCGCGGCAAGCTGATTGACGATCTCAACGTGGCTGGGCAACCGGCACCCTGGCAGGTAGACATCATTTTCGCGAGTCTCCCTCATGCGCGCGGCGAGGTCGGCTTCGTAGACCCACAGGCGGACGCTTGGGAACCGGGGCGCCAGGATGATCGCCAGGGCCGTGCCCCAGCTTCCACCCCCTATGATGGCAAGGTTCTTCACTTGGCCCCTGGCCCCCGGCCCCCGGCCCCTGCATTCACGGCTTGCGCGCCCCGAATCCAAAGACGTGCTCTCGCCCGGAGCGCAGTCTCCGAATATTACTACTATGTTTGTAGATTATAAACGCTCCGGCGATGATCGCGGCGACTATGGGTGGCAGCGGCGGGTGCACAATCAGCCACACGGCCAGCGGCAAGGTGGCCGCCATTATGATCGAACCCATCGAAATGTATCGCGTCCATGCCACCACCACCACAAACACCACCAGCACCGCAACAAGTGCTATAGGTGTAAGACATAGAAATGCTCCCACCCAACTGGCCACGGCCTTTCCGCCCTTGAACTTCAGAAACACGGGGTAGGCGTGCCCCGCCATAACGGCCAGCGCGGCGGCGCTCATCCACAGCCAGTCATGCGCGGTGAGGCGGCCCGCCATCCAGACCGCCAGAGAGCCTTTGGCGATGTCGAGCAGCAGCGTCGCGATGCCCGCGGCGCGTCCCGTGGTGCGCAGCACGTTCGTGGCGCCGATATTGCCGCTTCCCGCCGAACGCACGTCGGCGCCGGTTTTCCATTTGACTAGAACATATCCGAACGGAATCGCGCCGAGGAGATACGCGGCGAGCAGAACCAGGATGGGTATCATCGCTTTGCCAGCGGAAACTCCGCGAGTTTAGTGTACACGGAACCGGACGGCCTCAAGGTGCTCTGGTAAAGAAAGAAGCTGGCCGCTTCGAACTGCCCGAAATCGAGCGAAGCGAGCCCCACCACGGCTTCGCGCAACGGTTGCAGATCCAGCCTCTCTTTAATCCGCGCCAGCGTCAGGTGCGGGGAAAAGGCGCGAGTCTCGCGGGCGACTCCCAGGGCCGCCGTGGCGCCGTCCGTATGGTTCGCCAGCGCCTCGAGGCCGGGCGCATCGATGCCGCACCAGAACACGCGCGGCGCGTGCGGATTGGGGAAAAACCCGACCTTGCGGATGTCTACGGCGATCGGCGGCTGAGATTCCAGCGCCGCCAGCGCGGCTTTCATCTCGCCCAGCCGTTCCTCGGGCCACTCGCCGATGAATTTCGTGGTGATATGGAGATTCGCGGGAAGGCTCCAGTGGATCCGCGCAGTGGGACGCAGCCGTTCCAGAAGCTGCTCCAGGTTGTGGACCACCTCGGCCGGCAGGTCCAGGCCAGTGAATAATCGCATGTGCGCACTTTCATGTTACCCGATGCGCTTCGGTCCCATCCTCAAGCGCAGTTTCTATGAGCGGCCCACCATCGAGGTGGCGCGCGCTCTTCTCGGCAAGGTTCTGGTACATGGAGAAGCCGCCGGGATCGTCGTCGAAACCGAGGCGTACCTGGGCGGCGACGATCTTGCCTCGCACTCCGCGCGCGGCGTCACCAACCGTACGCGCGTCATTTTCGGCCCGCCGGGCCACGCCTACGTGTACCTCATCTACGGGATGTACGAGTGCCTCAACATCGTGGCCGAGCCGGCGGGCCAACCCGGCTGCGTACTGGTGCGAGCTCTGGAGCCGGTGGCCGGAATCGAGATCATGCGCCAGCGGCGGCCGGCCGTTCGCCGGATGGAAGACCTGGCCTCCGGACCCGGCAAACTGACGCTCGCCCTGGGGATCACGCGAGCGCACAACGGCGCCGACCTTACGCGCGGCCCGCTAGTGGTCCGCGAGCCCGCCGTCGAGCGGCCGTTTGAGATCGCCGTGACCCCCCGCATAGGCATCAGCCAGTGTGCCGAACTGCCGCTGCGGTTCATCATGTTGAAGCCCGCCAGCGGCTAACATGGAAGTTCATGTTCGATTGGAAGCAGGACCCTCATCGGCGCTACAACCCGCTCACTCGCGAATGGGTGCTGGTGTCTCCGCAGCGCACCGCCCGTCCCTGGCAGGGGCAGGTGGAGACCGGAGGCGCTGCCGCCGAGCCGGAGTACGATCCGGAGTGCTATCTCTGTCCGGGCAATGCGCGCGCGGGCGGCGTGCGCAATCCCAACTACACTTCGACGTTTGTTTTCGATAACGATTTCGCGGCGCTCAAGCCGTCGACGCCGGTGGACCGATACCAAGAGGGCGGGTTACTCATCGCCGAATCCGAACCCGGCATCTGCCGCGTAGTCTGCTTCCTGCCGCGACACAACCTCACCATCGCCGGCATGGACCCGGCCGCCCTGCGGAAAGTGGTGGACGTCTGGGTGGAGCAGTATGCCGAGCTCGGGTCGAACGCCGCCATCAATTACGTGCAGATCTTCGAAAACCGCGGCGCCATGATGGGTGCCAGTAATCCGCACCCGCACTGCCAGATCTGGTCGAGCCACGCCCTGCCGAACGAAGTCGCCAAGGAACAGGCGTCGCAACGGGCATGGCGCGAGGAGCGCGGCGGATGCCTTCTCTGCCAGTACCTGACACTGGAGCAGGCCGCGCGCCACCGCGTGGTGGAAGAGAACGACAGCTTCCTGGTGGTGGTTCCGTTCTGGGCCGTCTGGCCGTTCGAGACGGCGGTCATCTCCAAACGGCACCTGCCGTCGATCGACCGGCTCTCGGACGCGGAGCGCGACGGCCTGGCCGACATCTTGAAGCGCATCACGGCGCGCTACGACCGCCTGTTCCACGTCTCATTCCCGTACTCGATGGGGATCCACCAGCGGCCCACGGACGGCCTCGAGCACGAGGAATGGCACTTGCACCTGCATTTCTATCCACCGCTGTTGCGCTCGGCGACGGTGCGCAAGTTTCTGGTCGGTTATGAAATGCTGGCCACCCCGCAGCGCGACATTACACCGGAGGCGGCGGCGGAGCGGCTACGGGCGGTCTGAGGTAGCTTCGGACCGCATCCGTGAGCTGGTCGATGGTAGCCACATCGTCGCGGAATTGAAAAATCTCTTCCACCACGTGGAAGCCCAGGCGGCGGTAGCTTTCGAACTGCGGCTCATCGAACCACTGGTCGGCGGTGGACTGGTGCGGAAAGGCCGGATTCTGGGCCGCATAGGTCAGCACATCCCGAGGCTCATTGCCGGTGAGCGAGGCCTTGATGTAGATCAGGGTCCCATCTTTCACGGCGTGGCCGTCCACCGCGCTGTACACGATCCGGCCCACGGCGCAATGCTTCGATGCCGCGGTGACCTCCTTGGCGATCGGCACACCGTCGGGGAATTCAATCGGGATGCCCAGGTCGATGCGAATCTTTCGAGTGGCATTGCCCAGGTCGTCGAAGTGGAAGGCAGGGTCCTGGGATCCATCCACGACGATTATGGTGGCGCATCGCCGCAGCACCATCTCGTAGAGGCCCAGGTTTTCAAAATGACCGCCGTCGGAGAGGTTCACCCAGGTATTCTTGTCGCTCGTCAGCCCGAACGCCTCGTCGATGAAGGGCCTGACGGAAAACGTCGGACCCGGCTTGGACCAGTACCCTCTCCCAGGCTCGCCAGGGTTGGGCCGCCAGGCGCCCAGGCGCGCATTGAACAGCATCATGATCATGCTCAGGACCGGGGAGGAAGCGTAGCCCATGTTGGGGTTGGCTGCCGCGCCGGAAATCGCGATGGCGCCGCCGAGCGAAATTCGGTCGGCGTACAGCCGCGATTCCTGGTAGCCCAGCCGGCAGCTTCCGGTGCGGTATTTCGTGGTTGTGAAGGACTCCGCTTTACGCTGCTGCCACGCCAGGTTTTCGCCCTTGACCAGATTCAACGTCGCGTTCACCACGTGGAGCGGCCTGGGGGATAAATCGGCCATGGGCAGGTTGTCGTTGGGGTCGAAGCCGGTGAACGGATGCGGTTTCCGCCGGGTATTGGACGCTCCCAGAAAGGCCCGGATCAGCCGCACGCGATACATGGCGTGAAGCGAGAACTTGTTGGCATCGATGAACCGGGACAGAATCAATGCGGGGAGGGCCAGCAGCGCCGCCAGCAGGAGTTCCATCACCACGGGATTGGGCTCCGGGACGGCGGCGAAGGGGATCCATGGTGGAGGAACCTGCCTCCACCGCGTGAGCAGTTGGATGGCCCTCTCATTAAAGGTAGCGACCAGCCCGACCAGGAGTAGCAGGAACACCGGCATGATGAGCTGGGGGGCGAAGCGCGACACGAGTTGGGAGATGGAGGCCGGGAGCTTAGTTTCCTTCGCCTCCTTGCCCTGAGCGGTCGCGCTGACGCCCGAACTCAATCCCAGCCTGCTGGCGATGAAACCGGCGGCGGCCGTGGCCAGAGATTGCCACCCGATCGACGGAAGCTTGTCCACCAGTACCGGCGTCATCAGGACCACGCCACTCAGGGCGAAACAGGCAACCATCGAGGCGAAGAGCCACGCCAGGGAGCGCGCCCACCATTCGCGATCTTCGTCTTCCGTCATGTTGCTGGTCATGGCGACGAGCAAGCCCTGAGCCAGCGCGAAAACACCGAGCAACGCCGGCACCGAGAGCCACGTGTACAGCCGGTTGTCATACAGGTCTTGGCTGGCGGGGTCGGTGAACAGCCAGGTCATCCAGAAGGAGAGCAGGCCGCCCACGGCCCCGGTCACAATTGAAAACATCAGGCCCTTCCACAGCCATTCCCGACGGAATGGCCGGCGTTTCAACAATGCGATCAGCAACCCGGCGGCCACACCCGTGGCCATTACGCCGATGCCACCGGCGACGTAACCCGCCGGCCCGGGCGCCTCGTGGAGGTATCCCGACCAGGCCCAACACAGCGAGAAACCGGCCGCGGAGAGTAACAGCGGGGCGAATCCAAAGAGAAGGAATCGCGGCTGCGGCCAGCGCACGTCTCCCGCGCTCGGAAGGTCCATGACCATGTAGGCCACGCCGGCCACCATCAGAGCAGCCGCCGGAAAGAGGATGGGGCGGAAATCAAAGTCTGGGTGTGGGCACGCCTCGACGATGGCGAACAGAATCCGCGGCACCATCAGAACGGCCGCCAGCAGGGGCAGCAGCACCAACCAGTTCAAAACGATATTGCGGACCACCGTGGCGACCAGTGTCCAGGTATCGGCCGAAAAGGCCCCCAGTTGCGGGTTCAAGTAGTTCGAGAACTTGCGCAGGTGCCGCAGCGGGGCCGGCTCCGGCTCCCACCCCGCGTCCGGGGCCGCCGCGAGTTCCCTGACGACTCCGGCACACCCGTCCGGGTGGCGCGACGCCCAGGCCGAGAACCAGCCGCCCAGATATCCTCCGCCGGAAACCGTGGAAAGGTAGTCCACGCCGCCCAGGAGCCGGGGCGGCGCTGCGGGATCTTTCGGAGACCAGGAATTCGCCGCCAGCCCCTGCAGCACTCCCAGCCCGAAAGTAGCGCTCCGGATGCCGCCGCCGGAGAAGCACAGCGCCGTCCTTTTCCCCGTGTGCAGGCGCGCCATCAGGGTTTTCCGGAAGGCCAACTCGGCCGCATGGTAGTCCGCTGTGACCGGACCTTCTTCGGGCCTCCCCGCATCCTGCCAAAGCTTTCCCTTTTCCCGGTACTCCTTCAAGGCACCGGCGTACTGGCTATCGCCGCAGTCCTCGGGATCTCGCGGCGGATTCTCGCCGCGCCAGTATTCTTCGCCCAAGACTTCCCACACCGACAAGGGTTCCGTCTGATCGGGGGACTTCCATCGGAAAAATCTGCTGAAGATGGAACTCGCGCTGACCCGCATAATCGCGCCTCCAGGTAATTCGGATGAACTATACAGCGAATAGTCGGGGAACGCAAGCCCAGGACGAGAATTTACCAGATAACGCGGGAATAGTGCCGGCGGATGCGCGCGTCTTTGGTGACCAGCGGTGCCTCCGCCGCCTTGGCATTCGCCACGATTAAACGGTCGAACGGATCCCGGCCCCAGTTCTCTTTGAGCGCGTACTCCACCACCGTCCGGAACGGCAGATCGCAAACGCGGAGACCAATATTCGTCGCCAGGGTTTCCACCACTGTCGACGCGGAATGGTGCATTCGGCCAATCTCGTGCAGCAGTTCCATCTCCAGGACGGCGGCGGGCGAAGCTACAGTCTCGTTCTCCTCAATGGCTTGGCGGGCGGCAACCCCAAGTTTCCCCGTCTCGCCATAAAAGAGCCAGACGAGAACGTGGGTGTCCGCGTAGATCGTCATTTCAATTCAGTCCACTCTTTGGACCAATCCATGCTTACGATATCTTCTGGATCGCCGACAAATCCCTTCCGCTTCTTCAGCCTTTCGAGCTTGGAGACGGGCTTATCGGGCACGATCTTCAAGACCTTTCCCTTGCGGATGACCTCAACCGGTACGCCGGTCGCGATCGCCTCGTCCAGAATCTGGTAGACATTCTCGCGCAGTTTCGAAGCCGTCACGCGCATCTTGTCCTCCAGGTTTCATCGTAGCATACGTACGAGTCGGTAGAGTCGTACGTACGTGTGCTCGTGTCATCTATCGCTTTCTCAGCTTCAACCGCAACGGCTGTGGCGACAGAAACAGCACCCCCTCCAAACCCACCCCCCTCATCGTGAGCGGCGCCGTGAACCGGTCACCGGCAATCCGCTCCGATGGCCGCACAACCCGCGACAACCTGCCCAGGATGACCAGGAACAGCCATGTCCCAATCCCCCGCATGCCGATCAGGGGCATNNCCCGCCATCATGGCGCTCATGAGCAGGACCGAAAGGCTTTCCCGCCAGGGCAGCCGGAAAATGGGCGGGAACCCGGGCACGCTGATGGCCTGCTCTTCCTGGCATTCTTCCACGCGGCCCTCAATCGAGCCCCCGCAGAATCGTCCGTGTCCGCTCGTCGGCTTTCAGCCATCGCCACGCGCGCCTTCTTCGCAATCTCCGGCAAGGCCGGCGCCAACGCCTCGAGGATGTTGGTGATGGGCGCTTCGCCGGTTAGTTGCTGGTGCGCCGTCTCCTGGTGGGCGTTCCCCGGCCGTTGCGGCAGGTATCTCGACGGCACATAGAATTGCCAGTAGACGATTCCGCCCAGCGCCACGATGCCGGCAGCCACTGCGAGCCACGCTCGTTTCCCCGGCCCCTGGCCCCTGCATCGGCGCCTCCGCGGCGAAGCGGTATCCCAGCCTCGGGATGGTCTCGATGTACTGGCCCGATTCGTCGTCCAGGGCCTTGCGCAGCAGCGAAATGTTGCGCGCCAGCCCGACTTCCTCGACGGTGGTGTCCGGCCACACGAACTTCATGAGCTCGGCCTTCTCCACCACCCGCCCGCGCTGCTCGAGCAGCACGTGCAGCGTGTCGATGGCCTTGGGCACCAGCGGAACCACTTCGCCCTGCCGGAACAGCAAGCGTTGTTCCGGATCGTAGTGGAACGGGCCGAACGCGTAGACCCGGGAATCCGCCATTGAGAGTGGTAGGGACGGGCAGACTCGAACTGCCGACCTGTCGCTTAGGAGGCGACCGCTCTATCCAGACTGAGCTACGTCCCCACTGAATTTCATTGTAGCGGCAGCAGGGGACGGAGGGCCAGGGGGGGGCAGCCAGGAGTTGACGGAACGAAGCCAATTTCGAGTTAACCTCAATGGAATCAAACGACCGGAATAGGACGAGCGGGGTGTGGACGGAATGAGGACGGATCGGCACCCGCGTGCGGACGGGGACGGCCTGCGGCGGCAACAGGAAATGACGGAACGAACCCAATTCGTGG
>PLMF01000137.1 GCA_003142355.1 Bryobacterales bacterium | reverse complement strand
ACGTGGAACATGGTGATGCCCGCAAAGCTGCCGGCGCGGAGCGGAGCGTGTGCCAGGTCCCCGCAAACCGCCGGCGCCTGTTGCCGCTTCCATGCCACGGAGGCGGCTTCACGCGAAAAGTCCAGCCCCGCCACCCGATACCCGCGCTCCCGCATCATTCCCAGAAAAAGTCCTCCGCCGCACCCCACGTCGAGCAGCCGCCCGCGCTCGCAGCCGCTCAGCGCTCGCGCCACGAACCGCACGTGGTCCCGCAGAACCAATCGCCGGTAGGCNNATCCGGCGCAAACCAGTAGCTCTCGGGATAGTAGCGGCGCAGTTCCTCGGCAGCCGGCTGCGGATCGAGCCGCGCCAGCCCGCATTCCCGGCACCGTACCACCGCGAACTCCTTCGCCGTGGTGTGGTATAGCCGGTCCGGCGCCGTGAAAAGCGGCGCCCAGCGCTCACAGCCGCACACCACGCACGCGCTCATGCCACTTCCCTCAGGCTCAGCCGATGCGCCAGAATCAGCCGCCGCACTTCACCCGACGTCAACCGGCGGATGCGCCGGATATCCGCGCGCTTGCGCAACATGCGGGGCGCCAGGCGCAGCGCCTCCAGATCGCCGCGAATCAGCGCGCACGCCATCGCCCACTTGCCCCGCATGCCGGGGAAATGCGCCGTGTCGCCCTGGCCCCGCCGCGCCGCCGCCAAGCCCGCCGCCACGCGCGCCGCGAAGTAAACCGGGTTGAGCCAGAGCAGGCTCCAGGGAAACAGCTTGATCGCCAGCAGCAGCCGGTTGCGCTCGATCAGTTCCAGCCGCCGCACCGAATCTTTCCCCAGCGTCGAACCCCGGTGGTGCCGCACCACGGCCTCCGGCGTGTAGATGCACTTCCAGCCGGCGATGCGCGCGCGCAACCCCAGTTCGGCATCGTCGCCGTAGGCGAAAAAATCTTCGTCGAATCCGCCGATCCGCTCCAGCATTCGCTTGCGGTACATGGCCGCGCAGCCGTCCGGCCACAGCACTTCCTCCTCGCGGTCGTACTGGCCGCGGTCCTCTGTACCGCTGCCCCGTCCGCGATTCTGTCCATCCGGAAATATCAGGTGCCCCACTTTGTCGATGCGCCCCGGGTCCTCCCACACCAGCACTTTGCTNNCCCGGTTCGGCTTCCGCGTCGTTGTTGAGCAGCGCGATGAATTCGCCGCGCGCCGCCGCGATGCCCTGGTTGTTCGCCGCGCAGAACCCCCGGTTTTCCGTATTGCGGATCACTCGCCGGCCGAACTCCCGCTCCGCCATCTCCGCCGAGCCGTCGGTCGAGCCGTTGTCCACCACGATGGTTTCAAACTCCACCCCCGTCTGCCGCGCCAGCGACGCCAGGCAGGCGCGCAGAAGCTCCCTCCGGTTCCAATTCACCACCACAACGGAGATCAACTGATTATGCTAGCAGGAAGCGATCAGCTTTCAGCTAAGACAACGGCCCCCGCCGCGTTTGGTTGAGCTGAAAGCTGACCGCTGAAAGCTTGTTGTATCATGGGTTCAAAGGCCGAAATACCACCTGTATGACCTCCATTGGCGAGATCCTGCGCCGCGAACGCCTGAAGCGCAATCTCGAACTGGGACAGATCGCCCAAGAACTCAAAATCGCGCCTAGATTCCTGGAGGCCATTGAAGCTGGACAACTCGACAAGCTCCCGGGCCGCCTCTTCACCAGGAGCTTCACCATGCAGTACGCCCGCCTGCTGGGTCTCGACGAAGAAAAGATCGCCGGCGATTTGCAGCGCACGCTCGATCCGTACCCGGAGGTTCCCGCCGCCGTCGAAGCGCCCAAACCCGCGGATTCCGCCATTCGCGTGCCGCGCGTCGAGGAGTGGGAGGCGGTTGGCGACAGCCGCTTCCGATGGTCGTCGTCGTCGCTCTCGGCCGCGGCGCTCGTGGTGGTAGTCATGCTGCTGTGCTCGGGTTTGTACGCTTTCTACGCCTGGTGGCAGCGCGCCTACCGTCCAGTGGCCGCGCATCAAAGCCCCCCGGTTGCGGCCGTTCAGCCAGCGCCATCGCCGGCGGTTCAGCCGTCCACGGCTCCCAACGGAACTCAGCCGCGTTCCGCAGTTGCCGCGCCTGCTCCTTCGACGGGGCAATCCGCGCCTCCCGTAGCGGCGCCGCCGCCCGTTCCCGTGACCGGCGCCCATCCCAACGCGCCGGTGCGCGTGGAATTGACCGCCGACGAACCTGTGTGGGTCCTGGTGCGGAGCGATGGCAAGTACTTCTTCTCCGGCACTCTTGGCGCCCAGGAAAGCCGCGCCTTCGAGGCCACCAGCACCGTGCTGCTGCGGCTGGGCAATGCCGGCGGCGTCACCATTACGCTGAATGGAAAACCCGTCGGCCCGGTGGGACCCAAGGGCCAGGTGCGGACGGTTCAGTTCACCTCGGGCGGGTTCGAAATTGTACCCGTGGCCAAGCCTGCCGCGCCCCTCGATCCCCTGTGACGGCGCACCGCCGCTCTCTGCCGCTTGCGCTCCAGAGTCAGCAATTCGCGCCGGCGCCGATTCTTGACGCCCTCGTCCACCTTGCGCCAGAACTTGCCGAAGTAGCTGAACGCGGAGAGCAGCGCGAAGAACACCACGCCCCACATGAGAATCATCCCCGGCCGCCGCAGTGCCGGATGCCGCAGGCTCAGCAACATGCAGGAGATGGCCACCACCTGCGAGACCATCTTGGTCTTGCCCAGGTCGCTGGCCCTGATGGTGTAGCCTTCGGCCGCCGCGATGGCCCGCAACCCCGACACCGCGAATTCCCGCCCGATAATGAGAATGGCCATCCATCCCGGCAGCGCGCGCACCTGCACCAGTGAGATCAGCGCGGCCGATACCAGCAGCTTATCCGCAATCGGGTCGAGCAGCGTCCCGATGGTGGTGACCTGTTTCCAGCGCCGCGCCAGATACCCGTCCAGCGTGTCCGTGGCCGCCGCTGAAAGAAAAATCGCCAGCGCCAGCCACTCGTTGGTCACCGTCAGGG
>PLMF01000010.1 GCA_003142355.1 Bryobacterales bacterium | reverse complement strand
CCTGGCCCCTGGCCCCCGGCCCCGCGAGCGAAGCGAGCCCCCCCCTGTGCTAGCATCAAACCAGAATGGCGCTCGCGGATTTGACCAAGCAGCTTGCCCAGCAGGCCCTGTTGTCGGCCACCTCGCCCGCCAAGGAACCGGCTGCGCCCGCCCAGAAGGAGAGCGTTTGCGCCGTCATCCTGGCCCAGATCAACGCCATGCAGAAGGCGCTAAAGGAAGACGAGGAGCTGGTGGTGCTCTTCCAGAGCGCCACCGCGAAGATCCGCGTCACGGAGATCTTTGTGCCGTCGTGGCAGGTGGCAGTGCTCAAGGGCCTGGATGCCGACCGCAACCCGGTGCGCGTCGTCTCCCCCGCGGAATCGCTGCAGTTCGTCTGCAAGGTGGTCAAGGCGCCACCCGGGGTGAAGCCGGCGCGCGTGGGTTTGATCGCGCCCAAACCCTGACATTCGCCACCGGGCGCGCCCGGCGTTATCCTGTGAAGGTCACTATGCGCCACAAAACTTTCACCCTCTTCGCCACCGCGCTGTGCTTCGCCATCGCGCTCTCCGCTCAACAAAAAAAGGGAGCCGACCTGGGCTTCACCGATACCCCCATGCTGCCGGGCCAGAAATGGCACGTCCACGATCCCGACCGGCCCCATCCGCATGTGGTGACGCCCGGGAAAGAGCCGGGCGCGGCTCCGTCGGACGCCGTCGTGCTGTTCGACGGCAAAGACCTCTCTCAGTGGGCGCAACACGGCAAGGGCGCCGATAGCGCCAAGCTCGTGGATGCGCAATGGAAAGTCGAGAACGGCTACTTCGAGCTGGTCCCCGGCACCGGCGACCTCTTCTCCCGCGAGAAGTTCGGCGACTGCCAGCTTCACGTCGAGTGGTCCGAGCCGGCCGGCGTCAGCGGCACCAGCCAGGCGCGCGGCAATAGCGGCGTGCTGCTGATGAGCCGTTACGAGATTCAAGTGCTCGACCCCTACAACAATCCCACTTACGCCGACGGCCAGGCGTCGGCGATTTACGGACAGTTTCCGCCGCTGGTGAATCCGGGACGCAAACCGGGTGAGTGGCAGACCTACGACATCGTCTTCGAAGCGCCGCGGTTTGACGGCCAGAAGCTCCTCAAGCCGGCCGTGGAGACCGTGTTCTTCAATGGCGTGCTGGTTCACAACCACAAGGAGCCGATCGGCGCCATGGTCTACCGGCAGGTGGGGAAGTACACGCCGCACGATCCCGAGGAGCCCCTCATGTTACAGGAACACCACGATCGTGTCCGCTTCCGTAACATCTGGATTCGCCGCCTGGCCGGCTACGATCTCCCGGAAAAGTAGGATGCTGCGACCACTCCTCCTGACGCTCCTCTCAACCGCCGCTGCGGCCGCTCCGGCGCTGATGCCCCTCCCCGTCAAAGTGGAGCCCCTCCCAGGCAAGCTCGCCATCGATGCCAGTTTCAGCGTGGCCGCCACGGGGTCGACCGATCTCCGCCTGGAATCGGCCCTCAACCGTTTCGCCACCCGGGTTTCCCGGCAGACCGGCATCCCCATGCTCGCTGCCAGGCCGTCGGATGCCAGCCGGGCCACGCTGCGGGTGGAATGCGCGGACCGCGGAGCCGCAGACCCGTCACTGGGTGAAGACGAGTCGTACCAACTGGACGTTACCCCCGGCGGCGCGCGCCTCGAGGCCGCCACGGTGGCCGGCGCACTGCACGGCCTGGAGACGTTCGCGCAACTGGTGGCGCCCGGTGCGGCGGGATTCCGCGTGCCCGCCATTCACATCGAAGACAGCCCCCGCTTCCCCTGGCGCGGCCTCATGCTGGACGTCTCCCGCCACTGGATGCCGGTCGAGGTGGTCGAGCGCAATCTGGACGCCATGGCCGCCGTCAAGCTCAACGTGTTTCACTGGCACCTCTCCGACGATCAGGGCTTTCGCGCCGAGAGCCGTCGCTTCCCCCGCCTTCAGCAGTTCGGATCGGACGGCAATTTCTACACACAAGCGGAGATCCGCCACCTGGTGGCCTACGCCCGCGACCGCGGCATCCGCGTGGTCCCCGAGTTCGACATACCGGGCCATACCAACAGTTGGTTGGTCGGGTATCCGGAACTGGCCAGCGCCCCGGGTCCGTATAGCATCGGTCGCACCTGGGGCGTCTACGACGGCGCCATGGACCCCACCCGCGAGGAGACCTACGAGTTTCTCGACGCCTTCCTCGGAGAGATGACGCAGCTCTTCCCCGACCCGTATTTCCACATCGGCGGCGACGAGGTCAACGGCAAACAGTGGAGCCAGTCCTCTTCCATTCAAGCCTTCGCCAAACAGCACAACCTCGAGGGCACGCGC
Source organism: Bryobacterales bacterium (assembly GCA_003142355.1). Next base: position 8,436 of record PLMF01000010.1, on the reverse strand, counting down.
GGCCTCCAGGTGTACTTCAACCAGCGCATTCAAAAGCTGCTGCGGAGGTACGGGAAGATCATGGTGGGGTGGGACGAGGTGCTGCACCCCGATCTCCCGGCGGACACCGTCGTGCAATCCTGGCGCGGGCAGGCATCGCTGGCCGAGGCCGCGAGCCGAGGCTACCGCGGGATTCTCTCGGCCGGCTATTACCTCGACCACCTGAGTCCGGCCCGCTACCATTACGGCATCGACCCGCTGGCGGACGCCGCCCACAAGCTCACTCCCGAAGAGTCGTCCCGCATTCTGGGCGGCGAGGCCTGCATGTGGGCCGAATACGCCAACGCGGAGACCGTCGACTCCCGCATCTGGCCGCGCGCCGCGGCCATCGCCGAGAGGCTGTGGTCGCCCCAGAAAATCGCCGATGCGGATTCCATGTATGCGCGCATGGAAGCCGTCGGCCGCCTGCTCGAGTGGACCGGCGTCCAGCACCGTGCCAACTACGCCCCCATGCTCGACCGCCTCGCCGGCGGCCGCTCCGCCGAACCGCTGCGGATCTTGGCGGACGCCTGCGAAGCCCAGGGACTCGGCCCCCGCGCCCGCGCCATGAAATACACCAGTCTCATTCCGCTCAACCGTTTCGTGGATGCCGCTCGCCCCGAAAGCGAAAGCGTGCGCGCCCTCGAGCAGGCGGCCGGCAAGCTCGACATCGCGCAATTGCGCGGGCAGTTCACCCGCTGGGCCGGCAACGACGCCCGCTTCCGGCCGCTGGCGGAAGATAATGCACTGCTGGCCGAGCTCAAGCCGCTATCGCAGGATCTATCGGCCTTGGGCGCGGCGGGCCTGCGGATTCTGACTTACCTCGAAAGCCGCCGGCCCGCCCCCAAAGCTTGGCTATCCGCCCAAGCCAAGGAGCTGGACCGCATGCTCAAACCGAGGAACGAAGTCGTCCTGGCCGCGGTCCGCCCGGTAAAGCTGCTACTGGACGAGCTGGCCCGCCGGGGGCGGAAGTAGGAGCTACTGCAACCGTCCCGCTACCGCCGCGGCCGCATCCGCCACTGCCACGTCCGTGGATTGCTTCGTCTTCCGCTCCGCCAACTCCACCAGCCCGTTCCCCAGCTTCTTGCCCACCACGATGCGGAACGGCACGCCGATCAGGTCGGCGTCCTTGAACTTCACGCCCGGTCGCTCGTCGCGGTCGTCCAGCAACGCGTCCAGGCCCAGCGCGAGACAACCCCGATAGATGTTCCGCGCCGCTTCCATCTGCGCCGCGTCGGAATTGTTGGCGGGCGTGATCACCACCTGGAAGGGCGCAATCGACGCCGGCAGCACGATGCCGTCCTTGTCGTAATAGAGCTCGATGGCCGCGCTCAAAATGCGCTCGATGCCGATGCCGTACGATCCCATGATGGGCGTCACTTCTTTGCCGTCGGCGTTCAGCACGCGCAGGCCCATCGAGTCCGAGTACTTGTACCCCAGCTTGAAAATGTGCCCGATCTCGACCATCTTGCGGATCTCGAGCGCGGCGCCGCACTTGGCGCACTGGTCGCCCGCCGCCACCTGGCGCAGGTCGTGAATCTCCGCCTGAAAATCTTCGCCCAGCGTCACGTGGCGCAGATGGTGATCGTTCTTGTTGGCGCCGGCGATCATGTTGCGCCGCCCGACCAGCGCCTGGTCCGCCAGAATCGGCATGTTGTTCACGCCCACCGGCCCCAGCGATCCCGCTTCCGCGCCGAACCACCGCTGAATCTCTTCGGGCTGGGCGGGCCGGAATTCGGGGTCGTTGACGATGGCCCCGAGTTTCGTCACGCTCAGTTGATGGTCGCCGCGCAGCATCGCCAGCACCGGCTTGCCGTCGGCCACCAGCACCAGGCTCTTCATTTGCGAGGTTTCAGGCAGGCCCGTGAACTCCGCCACTTCCGCGATGGTCTTCCGCCCCGGTGTGTGAAACTCCTCGGGCTCGAGATCGCCTTCGGGATCGGCCATGGCGGGCTTCGAAGGCAGGGCCGCCGCCTTCTCCAGATTGGCCGCGTACCTACAGCCCGGGCACACGGCGACGAGATCTTCACCCGCCTCCGAGGCCACCATGTACTCGTGCGACTGGCTGCCGCCCATCGCGCCCGAGTGCGCATCCACCACCGAATACACCAGCCCGCAGCGCTCGAAGATGCGGCAGTAGGCCTGGTAATGCTTCTCGTACGCCGCGTCCAGCCCGGCCTGGTCCATGTCGAAGGTGTACGAATCCTTCATGATGAACTGGCGCACNNAACTTGGTCTGGATCTGGTACCAGATTTGCGGAAGCTGTTTGTAACTGCGCAGCTCGCCGCGCGCGATCGCGGTCACCACCTCTTCGTGCGTCATGCCCAGACACAGATCGCGCTGGAAGCGGTCCTTCAACCGGAACATGTTGTCGCCCATGATGTCCCAGCGGCCCGACTCCTGCCACAGTTCGGCCGGGTGCAGCGCCGGCAGGAAAATCTCCTGGGCGCCGATGCCGTCCATCTCCTCGCGCACGATCCGCTGGATCTTCAGCAGCGAGCGCTGCGCCAGGAACAGGTAACTGTAGATTCCCGCCGAGAGTTGGCGGATGTATCCGGCGCGCAGCAGCAGTTTGTGGCTGGCGACCTCGGCTTCCGCCGGGTCTTCGCGAAGGGTAGGGATAAACAACTTGCTCCAGAGCATAAGGTTGCAATAAGGAAAACTCAATTCTAGCATGGTAAAATTAGAGTCTTTCCCATTATGAAAATTGCCATTGCCGCGGACCACGCCGGGTTCGCTCTAAAAGAAAAACTACGGCGGAGACTCGCCCAGGAGGGCCACGAAGTGGTCGACTTCGGCGCCAATTCCGCGGAATCCTGCGACTACCCGGATTTCGCCCAGCCCGCCGCGCGCGATGTGGCCCAGGGCCGCTCCGACCGCGGCATCCTGGTCTGCTCCACCGGCATCGGCATGGCCATGGCCGCCAACAAGATTGCCGGCGTGCGCGCCGCGCCCGCGCAATCCGAAGACGAAGTGCATATGACGCGCGAGCACAACGACGCCAACGTGCTCACGCTGGGCGCCAAGTACCTGGACGAGGAGCGCGCCCTCGATCTGATTCACGTCTTCCTGAACACGGAATTCGCCGGCGGCCGCCACGCGCGCCGGGTGGCGAAAATCGCGCAATTGGAGCGGGTTTCCGAGCCGCGAACGTAAGAGAGCGGTTGGTCCGGGCGGTAAGAAAGGTCAACTATGACGGTGACGGAACGAATGTCGCGGCCCCTGGCCGAAGTCGATCCCGAAGTGTATGCGGCCATCCAGCACGAGGTGGAGCGCCAGCACTCCCAGCTCGAGCTGATCGCCAGCGAGAACTTCGTCTCCGACGCCGTGGCGGAAGCCACCGCCAGCGTCTTCACCAACAAGTACGCCGAGGGCTATCCCGGGAAGCGCTACTACGGCGGCTGCGAGTTCACCGACATTGTCGAGAACCTGGCTCGGGAGCGCGCCAAGAAGCTCTTCGGCGCCGAATACGCCAACGTGCAGCCGCACTCGGGATCGCAGGCCAACCAGGCCGCCTATGCCTCCGTGCTCTCGCCCGGCGACACCATCATGGGCCTCAACCTGGCCCACGGCGGACACCTCACGCACGGCCATCCGCTCAACTTCTCCGGCAAGAGTTACAGGGTGGTTCCTTATGGGGTACGTAAGGAAGACGAGCGCATCGATTACGACGAGGTGGAACGCCTGGCGCACGAGCACCATCCCAAGCTGATCATCACCGGCGCCAGCGCCTATCCCCGCACCATCGATTTCCCCCGCTTCCGCCAGATCGCCGACGCGGTCGGCGCCGTCTTCCTGGTGGACATGGCGCACATCGCGGGGCTGGTGGCAGCGGGGTTGCATCCCAACCCGTGCCAGTACGCCGACATCGTCACCTCCACCACCCACAAGACTCTGCGCGGCCCGCGCGCGGGCATCATCCTGGCCAAGGAGAAGTACGGCCCGGCCATCGATAAGACGGTGTTCCCCGGCATACAGGGAGGCCCGCTGGTCCACGTGATGGCGGCCAAAGCCGTGTGCTTCCAGGAAGCCATGGAGCCGCGGTTCATCGATTACCAGAAACAGGTGCTGGCCAATGCGCGCGCGCTGGCCGAAAGCCTCATGGACGCCGGCTTCCGCGTGGTCTCGGGTGGCACCGACACGCATCTGCTGCTGCTCGACGTGTTTTCGAAAGGCCTGCGCGGCAAGGAGGCCGAGAAGGCGCTCGACCGGGCGCGCATCACCGTCAACAAGAACGCCATCCCATTCGATACCAATCCGCCGTTCAACCCGAGCGGCATCCGCCTGGGTTCTCCAGCCGTCACCACCCGCGGCTTTGAGGAAGCGGAGATGCGCCAGGTGGGCGCGCTGATTGCGGAAGTGCTCGGCAACATCGCGAGCGAAGAGACCATCGCGGCGGTGCGGCACAAGGTCGAAGCGCTCACCCTCCGGTTCCCGCTCTACAATTGGAAGCTCGACGCCGTTCGGGCTTAGCGCAAGATGCACATCGTCATCGACGCCCGGCGCATCAGGGATTTCGGCATCGGGACCTACATCCGAAGCCTGTGCCACGCGCTCGCCGCCATCGATCCTGTGAACCAATACACCCTGGTCAGCGGACCCGGGGAAGTGACGCTGCTGGCCAGCCTGCCCGAGAATTTCCACTCCGCCATCTACGCCCGCAACGATCACAGCTATCTCGACCACGTGGCGTTCCCCATTTTTCTGCGGGGCCTCTCGCCCGATCTGGTGCACATCCCTCTGAACCGCGTCCCCCTGCTCATGATCCGGCCCTACGTGGTGACCATCCATGACTTGGCGAACCTGTTCTACGAAGAGGGTATCTCTCCCTTGCATATGCACTTTCGGCGCTACCGTTTCCGGCGCGGCCTGTTGCGCGCCAAGCGCGTGATCGCGGTTTCCGAGGCCACCAGGCACGACGCGGAAACCCACCTGGGCGTGCCGCCGCACTCCATCCGTACGGTGTATAACGCGCCCGACCCGGCCTTCGTCGCCCACGGCGGCGCCGACCGGCAGGAACAGCAGCGCATCATGGAGCGCTACCAGATCGACTATCCCTTCCTGCTCTACGCCGGCAATATCCGCAGCCACAAGAACGTGCCGCGGCTGGTGGAGGCGTTCGCCGTGGTGCGCGGGCAGCTCGCCGCGCATCCCGTCTACAAGGACCTCCGCCTGGTGATCATCGGCGACACCATTTCGCAGTACCCCGCCGTGCGGCAGACGGTGATCAAGAGCCGCGTGGAACACCTGGTGCGTTTCCTGGGCTTCGTGCCCTTCGAGACCCTGCGCTGCTTCTACGAATCCGCGGCGGCCTTCGTGTTCCCCTCGCGCTACGAAGGTTTCGGATTGCCGCCGCTCGAAGCCATGGCGTGCGGCACGCCGGTGGTCACCTCCAACGTCAGCTCGCTGCCGGAAGTGGCGGGCGATGCCGCGGTCCTGGTGAATCCCGAAAACGTGTTCGACATCGCGCGCGGCATCAAGGAAGCGCTGCTGGACGAAACCCGGCGCGCCGAGCTGATCCGCCGCGGCTACGCGCAGGCCGCCCGCTTCAGTTGGGAAAAGGCCGCCCGCCAGGTGCTGGAGATTTACTACGAAGCGGCGGGCGACGGAGATTGACAGCCGATGAAACAACAGTGCCACATTTCGATGATCTATCTCACCTGGGCGATGTACACCGGAGGGCTGGTGTATCTGGGCTGGCGCGGGCGGTGGGTGCTGGCGCTGGTCTGGCTGGCCGGCGTGCCCCTCTTCGAATGGCTGTACATCCGGAAGTTTCCGAGCCTTTCGCGATCGCTGGGCTACGGCCCCATCGTGGACCAAGGCGCTGGAGCAACGGGAAGTGCGCCGGTGAAGGTAGTGCTCTACACCGCGCTCGGCTGTCCCTTCTGTCCCCTCATCGAGCAGCGGCTGGAAGACCTGCGGAAGCAGATGGGGTTCACGTTGGAGAAGATCGACGTGACGCTGCGGCCGGACCTGCTGACGGCCAAGGGAATCCGCTCGGTTCCCGTGGTCGAGGCGGGCGCCCGATTGCTCTTCGGGTTGGTGACGACGAAAGAACTGGCGCAGGCCGTCGCCGAGGCACAACGGGGCGGCGTCTGAGGCGTTACACTGTGTGTACGAAGTGTTCGATAAGGAGATTTGATGCCGAAGCAACTCGACAGATCTGTTTTGGAAATGGCCTTGATCGGCTACCAACGGTCGCTCGAAAACATCGAAGAGAAGATCGCCGACATTCGGCGCCAATTGGGAATCCGTCCGGCAAAAGCGGCGGCTCCCGTGGCACTTGGTGAAGCGAAACCAAAACGCCAGATGAGCGCATCGGCCAGAAAACGGATTGCGCTGGCTCAGAAGAAGCGGTGGGCCGCATTCCACCAGGCCAAGGAGCCGGCGCCGGCGCCGAAGAAAGCAGTCGCCAAGAGAAAACTGTCGCCCGCGCGGAAGGCCGCACTGCTGGCGAATCTGGCGAAAGCGCGAGCCGCCAAGGCCGCGAAGAGGGCCAAAGCCCTATAGCGCATCGGCGGTGGTGGTGCGGATGAAAGGACTTGAACCTTCACACCCTTGCGGGTACATGGACCTGAACCATGCGCGTCTGCCAATTCCGCCACATCCGCACATCTGGTGGCAACTCCATTTTTTCAAACCGCGAAGCTGGAGTCAAATTGCGGAAAATCTAAACCACGTCCACGCCCATGCTGCGCGCGGTGCCGGCCACCGAACGCATGGCCGCTTCCAGATCGAAACAGTTCAGATCCGGCATCTTGATCTTGGCGATCTCTTTCACTTGCTCTTGCGTGATCTTNNGGCGTCTTGGTGATGAAGGTGAAGGAGCGGTCGGAATAGATCGTGATCACCACCGGAATGATCAGGCCTTCCTGGTCCTTGGCCGACGTCTTGGCGTTGAACGCCTTGCAGAAATCCATGATGTTGACGCCCTGCGGGCCTAGAGCCGTGCCCACCGGAGGCGCCGGCGTGGCCTTCCCGGCCGGAATTTGCAGCTTCACCTGAGCGGTTACTTTCTTTGCCATACGTGAAATCCTCTCGCGCGCCGGGGCGCGCTAAACCTTTTCGACTTGCAGAAACTCCAGTTCCACCGGCGTGGCGCGGCCGAAAATCGTCACCATCACGCGCAGCGTGCCGCGCTCGGGGTTGACCTCGTCCACCTTGCCCGAGAAGTTGGCGAATGGGCCTTCGGTGATGCGCACCGAATCGTTCTTCTCGAACGTGGTCTTGGGCCGCGGCCGCTCCGCGGCCGTCGCCTGGCGGTACAGAATCTGGTTCACTTCGTCCGCGCTCAGCGGCACCGGCGAGTTCCCGCCGCCCACGAAGCCCGTCACCCGCGGCGTGTTCTTCACCGCGTGCCACAGCTCGTCGTTCATTTCCATTTCCACCAGCACGTAGCCCGGATAGACCAGGCGCTTGCTGGTGACTTTCTTGCCGCCTCGCATCTCCACCACTTCTTCGGTCGGAATCAGAATCTGTCCGATCTTGTCGGCAAATCCGAAGGCCTCCGAGCGCGTGCGCAGCGATTCCTGCACTTTGTGCTCGAACCCCGAGTAGGTGTGGATGATGAACCACTTCCGGGGAGACGACTCGTCGTAAGCCGGGGCGGGCGGCGGGACGGCCGGAGGCGCGACCGCTTCGGGTACAGGCTGCTCGGCGGCCGGTGGTTCGGCGGCTTCGGGTTCCGCTTCCTCGACCGCCTGTGGTTCGTCGATTTCGGGTTCGGGCTCCTCGACGGGAAAAACTTCGGCCGGCGCTTCCGCTTCGACCGCCGCGGCTTCCGGCTGCTCCTCGAGAGGAACGTTCTCTTCGGCTTCCATATGCGTCTACTTCGTAAAAATCCGGAAGATCGCCGTGACGCCCCGCGACAGAATCGAGTCCACTACCTCGAAATACCCCGCGAAGAGAAACACGGAAAAAATCACCACCGCGGTGGTGCCCTGCACCTGCTTGCGGTTGGGCCAGGTCACGCGCCGCATCTCGAGCTTGAGCTCGTTGACGTAGTCCTTCGTGCGCTCAAACCAATTCCTTGCATCATCAGCCATAAATCTCTTACTCCCAACTGTATGCGGGGTGGTTGGCAGGGGCGGAGGGATTCGAACCCCCACTCGCGGTTTTGGAGACCGCTGGTCTGCCGTTAAACCTACGCCCCTGGGTCACACTCCCCGGCTACCGGGGGGCCAACCATCATTCTACTTGATTTCCTTATGGGGCTGGTGCTTCCGGCAGTGCGGGCAGAACTTCTTCAGCTCCAGACGCTCCGTCGTGGTTTTCTTATTCTTGGTCGAAGAATAGTTCCGGTTCTTGCACTCGGTGCACTGAAACGTGATGATTTCGCGGGCCATTTGGTTTTGCTCCTATTTAATCACTTCCGTCACGGTGCCGGCGCCCACTGTGCGGCCGCCTTCGCGAATCGC
>PLMF01000086.1 GCA_003142355.1 Bryobacterales bacterium | reverse complement strand
GGAGTCGTCCATGCTGGGGTTGTGGCAAAGCACACACTGCTCGATCTGGTTGCGGTTCTCGCCGTGCAGCGAGAGGCGCGCGTGGCACTGGTCGCAGTTGGTGAGAGCCACGACGGTGCGGCGCTGCACCAGCTTCGATCCATCCACGGAGAAGCTGACCACGTTATTGTCGGCGCCGTAGTTCACGCTCTGCGATAGTACGGTGTTGGGGTTGATGGTGAAGGTGAGGCGCCCCTCGATGCCGATCGAGTAACTACCCGTGGCCTTAGCCGGGATCGCGTGCGTGAAGGTGTAGGTGCAGGTGCCCGAGCCGTCGCACTTGGCCGTGGGAACGGGGTTCTCCGCAACGTAACCGGGGGTGGCCACGTCCGAGCCAAAACTGGTGTAGCCGTAATCGGAAGTCGGACCGGCCATGACTAGTCCCAGGCGGTTGGAGCCGCCCGTCAACTGGGCCATGGTGTAGGGGTTGCCCTTGAAGTCCTTGACGGTGAAGGTGACGGTCGGAGTCTTGCCGGCTTGCCCGTTATCGACCTTGGTAATTTTGAGCACCAGGCCGGGGTTGGCTGTGGATTCCTGCGGATAAGTATGCGCGCCCTTGATGGAGGCGTCGAACTCGAGCTCGCCCTGCGGAATGTGGCACTGGGAGCACTGGCTGTCGTTCACCTGTGGCAGGTTGACATGGTTCTTGCCGGTGGCGAAGTTCACGTCGTCGTGGCAGGCTCCGCAGGCCGCGCGGCTGGGGTTGGTGAGCCAGTTATTGGCTTGCGTGGCCCCCGTCTTCGAGGTTGGTTCGTGGCAGAAAGCGCAACGCCGCGGATCGGAGGGGAGCACGACCGTGGAATAGTCGGACACCCCCTGGTTAAACCCGATGATCTGATATGGCGTGCCCGCAACCACGCTCGGAAGCTGGCTGCCCATGTGGAGCTTATGGGCAAAGACCTTCATGTCCAACGTGTTGCCGGTGTCGGGGTCAATAGTCTGCGGCGTGTGGCACATGACACAGATGTCCATGCCTTGGCGCGAACCGCCATGGAACGAGAGGGCATCGTGGCACTTGTTGCAGGTCGCCGTCCGGACGACGTCGCGCGGCGTCGATACCCCTCCCGCCGGCACCCAGGTGATGGTCTCGCTGTCATAGTTTGTGCCCAGGTCGAACTCGGTCAGATTGCGGGAGCCATAGATGCCGATCCGGTGGGTGGCGGTGGGATCAAAGGCGCCGCCGGACTGCGACACGGCCTTGGTCTTGAAGGTATAGATGTATTCGCCGAGGGCCACGGTTTGGGTGGTACCGCCGGAATCGGCGCCCGCCTGATTGGCGGTGACCTTAGTGATGGGGCTGGTCTGCGCCCGCGTGGTATAGGCGAAAAACTGCGTCTGCCCTGCGGGAATATACGCAGCGATAAAGCTGACCGAAATGGCGCCGGGGGTCTGAACACCCGCCAAATCCAAGGCTAAGCCCTTGGGATCGGCCAGTTTGTAATCCACGCTGACGGTGCCGTCTTTGGCGATATTGGCCGAAACGATGCTGATGGCGAGCCCCGGCCGGACGAAATTCACAGTGCTGGCAGCCGCGTAGTATTCCTTGTCGTGAACCGTGAATTCGGTTTTCTTGGTGGCACTCACCAAGACCACCGACCCGGCGACCACCACGAGTGCCAAAGCGTAACGTCCAACCGCGAAGATGGAAGAAGGAATCCGCATATGCATCTCCAATTCAAGAAACCCAATCTGAGAAAAACACAGAAACGGCCGGAGACAACTCGCGCCTGCGGGTGTACCATGCCGAAACTACCGAGCAAATGAAACATAGCACATGCCCATCCAAACCGGAAGCCAGAGGATCAGATTCTCAAACCTCTTATTATCAATGTGATGAAAAACTCTTCACTACAATCAGGGATTCTCCTGCCACTGTGGGATGGGTGAAAAGACGGGATGTTGTGGGTGAAATTCCGCTGGCGCTGGTTGCCCTCACTCGCGTCGACCAGCAGCGGGCGGGAGACGGAAAGTTGGGCGCGATGAGTGCTGGACAGCCATTTGGCCTGGCAGAATTCCGGCGTCAGAAAAATCCTAAGTTTCGATCAGATTTTCCTTGATTTCGGATATAGGGACCATATATGCTGATATTCTCATTTTATTTTTCGGGACTACTCATTGTCCGTAACGGGAGAATATGCCAATCACCCTTGTCGCTTCCTCATCCCCTGAAGGCATCCGGGTGTCGTCCGGGGACGCCATTCGCAGACGAGCACTGGAACGTCTCTACGAACGCAGAGACGCGGTGGAAGATCTCATCCGGTCGTTAGAGGGTTACGAGCAGTGCCACAAAGCCTGCGCAGCCGAGTGCATCGATGTCAGCGCTGCGCGGAAGTGTTCGTGAGGTTGCGCTCGATCGCGAACTTGACCAGGCCGACCAGGTCGTGGACGTTCAGCTTGCGCATGAGGCTGGCGCGGTAGGTGTCCACGGTCTTGGGGCTGATTTCCAGCAGGTCCGCGATGTCCTTGGCGCGCAATCCACTCACCAGGTAGGAAAAGACCTCCGTCTCGCGGGGGCTGAGGGAGGCCAGCGGATTTTCGGCCGGGGCGCTTTGGGCCCCGGTAAAAAGGCCGGCTCCGCGCAGCAGCGGGGAGACGTAGACGCCGCCGTCGCGCACGAAGCTAATGGCGTCCAGAAGGTGGCGCGAGGGCCCGTCTTTCAGCAGGTAGGCATCCGCGCCGGCCCGCAACGCCTCCACGACGGTGGCCTCTTCCCGGGTGATGGAGAGGATCAGTAATTTAGCCGCGCAACCGGAGGCGCGCAGCCGGCGAATCACCTCGATGCCGGAGATGCCCGGCATATTGAGATCGAGGATGGCAAAGTCGGGCTGGAGCGCGGCGATCATTTCCACGGCCGCGGTGCCTTCCGAGCACTGCCCCAGGATGCGCATTCCGCTGGCGGCGCACAGGGCGGCGATTCCTTCGCGCACGATGGCGTGATCGTCCATCAGAACGACCGTAGTCTCTCGCGATTCCTGCATACTTCTCCTGGGAGGGACGGGGTCCCTCAAGAAAACGGTACCGAGACTATTAGTGTAGTGCCAGTCGGACCGCTTTGAACCTCCAATTTTCCGCCGAGCGCGGCGGCTTGTTCGCGAATGGAGCGCAGGCCAATGCCGGATGCCACGCTGGCGGGGCCTCGAAGCAGCCCGGCAACGTCAAACCCCACCCCGTCATCCCGAATGGTCAGGATGAGACAATCGTCGCGCGTCTCGAGGACGGCGTCGACGCGGGTTGCGCGGGCGTGGCGCGCGACGTTGGAAAGTGCCTCCTGCGCCGCCCGGTACATCAACACCTTGACCTCCAGATCGGGTTCGTGCGGGAGCGGTTGGATGCGGAGGGACGCTTCCAACCTGTGGGGAATACCGCTGAGGTCCCAGAGTTGTTGGAGCGCGGCTTCGAGTGTCAGCCGCTGCCACTCCGGGGGGTGCAGCCGCCCGGAGACGGAGCGCACGTGTTCCAAAGCCCCGTTGGCCAGAGTGGAGATGCGGCTCAGCGCCTGCTGCACCGGCGATGGCGGGTCGGGGAGGAGCGCGGCGACGATCTCGAGTTGCAAGCGGATGGCGGCCAGCATCTGACCCAGGCCGGTGTGCAGTTCGCGGCCCAGGCGCTGCCGCTCGAGCTCGATCTGGCGCACGGCCCCACGCCCGCTTCCCCGGCGCCGCTGCCGGGCGAAGGTGGAAAGATCGCGCTCCGCGCATTGCAGGCGGAAACAATGCCGCAGCAGGCTGCTCTCCAAAAGGAGCAACGCGGCGGTCTCCTCGCGGCCGGCGGACACGGCGGCGGGCATCCAGGCATCTGGCTGGGAGCGAGTTCCGGCCTCAATCGCGTCACGCAGGTTCTCCGCGCGACCGACCGCCAAGCGCGACCTTTCGCTCATCCAGAGCAAATGGCCGCATGAGTCGCATTCCAGCAACATATGATCAGCAACCCCGCCCCGGCTGGCGGACCCGGATTCCGCCACGCCACTCAACCAGACTTCTCCTAATGCCAGAGGAGGTTTCGTAGACAGAATGCCAGTTTCACGGCTCAGTTTCAATGGCGGTACGTACCTAGTACTATGATTACTAAGCGCAGTACTTGCATAGACTTCCGGAAAAGTGTTATAAGAAGAATAACGATGTCACGAGTTGCCAGTTACGTTCCTCGAATCGCCATCTTTGCGGCCGGAGTCATGGTGGCGGTATTGACGAATTCCCGCCGCGGGCGTGGCGGGATCGGCCCGGTGGCAGAACAGGACTTGAAGCGCTCGATGGCCGATCTGGGGAACCGCCTGGAGGCGCACGAATCAGCCAACGCGACTCGATTCGCTCAGGTCGAAACGCGCTTGGAGGAGCACGCGGTCAAGCTGGCGGATATCCCCTCCACTTCGCAAATCGTGGCCGCCATGGAGCAACTGCTTTCTAAGACCATGACCTCTCTGGACGAGCGTCTCACCACGCAAGCGCATTCCATAGAAGCACTGAAGACGACGGTGACGCAGACCGACAGCCTGCTGGAGCGGGTGCTGGAGTCGCTCGATTCTCTGGAGAGCTATGCGGACCCAGCGGAGTTGGCCGGGATTTCCCTGGCTCAGCGCGCTGTAGTCTAGAATCCAAGCTGGGTCCAGTCCTCTTCCATGCTCAGGGGCCGGCGTGTCGCCACTGCATTGATCCAGAAGCCGGGTTTTCCCTGATATGAATTGGTACAACAATGCACTATTCTAAGACCGCATATGGATTTGGGTAAAGTGCTGGCCCTTCTCCGCGAGGAGTTGGACAGCCTGAATGCAGCAATAGCCACTCTCGAGCGGTTGCAGCAGGGAAGCCGGCGGCGGGGCCGACCACCGAGACTGGTCCCAGCGCACGCGAGCCGCGCCATGGACCTAACCGGCAAGCAGCCGGTTAGAACGGCACATCGTCATCCGTGATGCCCTGATTCAGGTCATCCGGAGGTTCGGACGCGGCGGCTTGAGGGCGCGGAGCGGAGCGCGGCATGGAGACCGGCGGCGCGAACTCGCCGGCGGGTCCGGCCGGCGCCCCGGCGGTGTCGCCGCGGCCGCCCAGCAGAATGAGTTCGTAGCAGACCACTTCCGTGATATATCTCTTCTGCCCCTCTTTGTCGTCCCAACTGCGGCTTTGCAGGCGGCCTTCGAGATAGACCTGCTTGCCCTTCTGTAGGAAGTTCGCCACGTTTTCAGAATCCCACAGAACGATATTGTGCCAGTCCGTTTCTTCCTTCCACTCGCCGGATTGCTTGTCCTTCCAGCGGCGGTTGGTCGCCAGGGTGAAAGTGGAGCGGGGAGATCCGCTCGTAGTGAACTTGGTCTCGGCATCTTTGCCGAGATGCCCAAGCAGGATGACTTTGTTGACGCTTCGGGATGCCATATTACCCTGAACTGTAGCACACCATGGGCGGGGTGGCGCGCGGGCGGGGTTCGAAGTGCGGTTACGCGTGGTTGGCTGCCAACCTGGCGTTGAGCAGTTCCCGATCCAGCGGCCCGGCTGCCGGCCGGCCGAACGGGACCGTGTTTCGAAAACCCGCGCGCCCGGCACAAGCTGCTGCGCGATCAAGCGCCCGCCGCGGCTTGTGTGTAGCTACGAAAAGAGCTACAGTGGGCATTGGAATACGAATGGGACGAGAGGAAGGCCAGACAAAATATCGCCAAACATGGCGTACCGTTTGAGTACGCCACCCGCGTTTTTCTGGACTTGCACCGGCTGGACACCGAGGATACCCGTCGCGATTATGGCGAAGAACGGCGGCTCACTCTCGGCAAGATTGAAGGACGGCTCTGTGCGGTCGCCTACACCGTGCGCAGCCAGATTATCCGGCTGATTTCCGCGCGGAAAGCGAACGAACGTGAGTGGAGGAAATACCATGAAACGCTATCGGCTTGACCCCAGCAGGCCCCGGCAACTCACCCCGGCAGAGGCCCGAAGGCTGGACGCCAAGCCAATTGACTATTCCGACATTCCGCCGCTCGGAGATGAGTTCTTCACAAAAGCAACGACCGCATGGCCGCCCACAAAGAAGCAATTGACGATCCGCCTGGATGCCGATGTGCTGGCATGGATCAAGGGCCAGGGCAGAGGCTACCAGACGCGGATTAACCGGATTCTCCGGGTTGCGATGGAGAGCCAGCCGGCCCGGCCCGCCGATCGCTGAATCGCGTTACCCCAAATACCGCTCGAAATCGTCCGTCCGGAAGCAGTGTGCCAGCGCCGTTTCGCGCGTAATGCGGCCCGCCCGCACCAGGTCGGCGAG
>PLMF01000225.1 GCA_003142355.1 Bryobacterales bacterium | reverse complement strand
TGCTCAACCAGCGCTGGCGCAATTCCATCAATCGCTTCGCCGAAGCCATGACGTTGTTCGCGGTGGCCTGCGCGGGCATGTTCCCGCTACTGCACCTGGGCCGTCCGTGGCTGTTCTACTGGCTGTTCCCATACCCCAACACCATGAACGTGCAGCCGAATTTCCGCAGCCCGCTGGTGTGGGACGTGTTCGCAGTCTCGACCTACGCCACGGTGTCGCTGCTGTTCTGGTACGTGGGCCTGATGCCCGACCTGGCCACGCTCCGCGACCGCACCCGGAACCCCCTGGCGCGCGTGATTTACGGGGTGATGGCCATGGGCTGGCGCGGTTCGGCGCGGCACTGGAGCGTGTACGAAACCGCGACCCTGCTGCTGGCCGGGCTGGCCACGCCGCTGGTGCTCTCGGTGCACACGGTGGTGAGCTTCGACTTCACGATTGCGATCGTGCCCGGGTGGCACAGCACTTTCTTCCCGCCGTATTTCGTGGCGGGCGCCATCTACTCCGGTTTTGCCATGGTGCTGGCGCTGGCCATTCCGCTGCGTAAGGCCTACGGCTTGCAGGGTCTCATTACCGACAAGCACCTGGACAACTGCGCCAAGGTCATGCTGGCCACCGGGCTGATCGTGGCCTACGCGTACATCCTGGAAACCTTTACCGCGTGGTACAGCGGCAACGTTTACGAGCAGGCGGCTTTCTGGCATCGCATGACCGGCCCCTACGCTTCTTCGTACTGGCTGCTGGTCGGTTGCAACATTGCGGCGCCGCAGGCGCTGTGGTTCAAGCGGGTCCGCGGCAACGCCGCGCTGCTGTTCTGCTTCTCGCTGGTGGTGCTGGTNNCCACCCGTTGGGATTGGGGCACGTATCTCGGCACCATCGGGATGTTCCTGTTCCTGTTCTTTGTGTTCATCCGTCTGCTGCCCATGATTTCGATCTTTGAAGTCCGCACGCTGCTGCCTCAAGCCAAGGTCGGAGAGGAGGCGCAAGGGTGAGATCCATCTATGGAGTGATGGCCGAGTTCGATAACCCCACCGCGCTGGTGAATGCGGCGCGCGCGGCGCGCGAGAAGGGCTATCGCAAGCTGGACGCCTATTCGCCCTTCCCCATCGAAGAGCTGAGCGACGCGCTCCACTTGCACAAGAACCGGCTGCCGCTGATCGTGCTGGCCGGGGGCATTGTGGGCGGGCTGGCCGGCTACCTGATGCAGTATTACGTCACGGTATGGGATTTCCCCATCAACATCGGCGGCCGGCCTTTGCATAGCTGGCCCGCGTACATCGTGATCACCTTCGAGATGACGATTCTGCTGGCGGCGATTTCGGCGGTTTTGGGGCTACTGGCGCTGTGCGGTTTGCCCATGCTCTACCATCCGGCGTTCAATGTGCCGCGGTTCGCGCTGGCCTCGCGCAACCGGTTCTTCCTCGCGATCGAAGCCGCCGACCCGCTGTTCGACGCGCGCGCGACGCCGGAGTTTCTGGAAACGCTGGGGGCGAAAGAGGTGTCGGAAGTTGCGGAATAATTTCAAACTCGCCCTGGTTGTGCTGGCGTTGGCCGCTTCCGGCGCGGCCTGCCGGCAGGATATGCACGACCAGCCAAAATACATTCCGCTTCGGCCCAGCGAGTTCTTCGAAGATGGCCGGTCGGCGCGGCCGCTTCCGGAAGGGACCGTGGCGCGCGGCCATTTGAATGACGACACCGCCTTCTACACCGGCAAAGGCCCCGATGGCAAGCCGCTCGACACCTTTCCATTCCCCGTCACCAAAGAAGTGATCGTGCGCGGCCAGGATCGCTTCAACATCTACTGCACGCCATGCCACGACCACACGGGCTACGGCAACGGCACAATTGTCCGGCGCGGCTACCGGCACCCGCCTTCTTATCACACCGACAAGATCCGGCAGCTTTCGAACGGATTCATTTTCGATGTGATCACCAACGGATTCGGCGCCATGCCGGACCTGGCCGCGCAGATTCCGCCACGCGACCGATGGGCCATCGTGGCCTACGTTCGCGCTCTCGAATTGAGCCAGAACGCTTCCATTAACGACGTTCCACCGGAAGCCCGCTCGCAACTGGGAGGCGGGAAATGACGATTGAGAACGACTTGAAGCGGTGGCGCTCCGTCGCCCTGGCCGCCGGCATCGCCGGTGCCATTCTATGCGCCATCGGCCTTTTCAGATCGCCGTTCCAGTTCTACCGCTCCTACCTGTGGTCCTACTTGTTTATCGTCGGCGTGAGCGTAGGGTCGCTGGCCTGGCTGATGCTGCAATATCTCACCGGAGGCGCTTGGGGCGTCGTCATCCGGAGGCCGTGCGAGGCGGCGGCGCGCACCCTTCCGCTGGTGGCGCTGATGTTCGCTCCCATCGTGATCGGCATCCCCAACCTATACCCGTGGTCGCACGCGAAGATCGTCGCGGCCGACGAAGTCCTCAGGCACAAGCAGGTCTATCTGAACGTGCCGTTCTTCCTGACGCGGGCGGCGATCTACTTTGCCGGATGGATTCTGCTTTCCTGGCTGTTCAATCGCTGGTCGGAGAAGTCCCATCGGAAAATGGCCGCCCTGGCCGGGCCCGGCCTGATTTTCTGGGGCTTCAGCGTCACATTCATGGCGGTGGATTGGGTGCTCTCGCTCGACCCGCACTGGTTCTCGACCATCTTTGGGATGCTCTTCATGGTGGGGCAGGCTCTCTCGTCGATGGCGTTTCTGATCGTGGTGATGGTGCTGCTCTCCCGCCGCCTTCCTATGTCTCAGGTCCTCACGCCGCGCCATCTGCACGACCTGGGCAAGTTCCTGCTGGCCCTGGTGATGGTGTGGGCCTACTTCTCGTTTTCGCAATTCCTGATCATCTGGGCCGGCAACCTGCCCGACGAGATCCCCTGGTATCTGGAGCGGCTGCGCGGCGGCTGGCAGTACGTGGCTCTGGCGCTGGTGATGGGCCACTTCGCGCTGCCCTTCGCCCTGCTGCTTTCGCGCGACCTCAAGCGCAATTTTAAGCTGCTGGCCTCGATCGCAATCTTCGTTCTGTTCATGCGCATGCTGGACCTCTACTGGCTGGTGGCGCCGGACTTCCGTAAAGCGTCGTTCGGCCTGAGCTGGATGGATTTTACGGCCCCGATCGGAATGGGTGGAATCTGGCTGGCGTACTTTCTCATCCAATTAGGTAAGCGCCCGCTGATGCCGATCAACGATCCGCACCTGGTCGACGCTTTAGAGCATGGACGAGAATAACCAGCACAATCGCCGAGCCGGTCACGAAGAAAGCGACATTAACGTGTGGGCGGTGGGCAAGTTCGCCGTCGCGCTGATGCTGGTTGGCGTGGCAGCGATTTTTCTGCTGTTCGGGCTGTTCCGGTATTTGCTTTCGCGCGAAGGGGGCCCGCCGGCGGGACGTTCCCAGGTTGCCGCCAGCGAACCGGCCAAGGCCTTTCCCCAGCCACAACTGCAAGAGAATGAGGTGCTGGATTTGAAAGCCATTCGCGCGGCGGAAGACCAGGTTCTGCACAGTTACGCCTGGATCGATCCGGAAATGAACGTGGTGCGGATTCCGATTGATCGCGCCATGGATCTGCTGGTGGAGCGTGGCCTGCCGTCGCGGCCGCCAGCCGGAGAACTGAAATGAGGATTGTGTTCCGTGGCGCAGGCACGAGTGCCTGCGCCACATTGCTTTTGCTTCTCGCCCTCCTCGCTTCCACCGCGTTCGCCCAGCCCGGCCAGCCCGCCCCGGTACAGCCCTCGTTGACCATGCAGGATTCCAACCTGAAGCCGGCGCTTCCCAGCGAGCTTCTGGGCGTGGGAATCGACCAGAAACTCGACCAGCAAGTGCCGCTGGATACGGTTTTCCGCGATGAATCGGGCCGCGCGGTCCCGCTCTCGAGCTTCTTCCAAACCGGGAAGCCCGTGCTGCTGGCGCCCGTTTACTATCGCTGTCCCATGCTGTGCACGCAGATCCTGAACGGCGTGGCGAGCAGTCTGAAAGCCGTCTCGCTCAACCCAGGCCAGGATTTCGAGATCCTCAGCGTCAGCTTCGATCCGAAAGATACCTGGGAACTGGCAGCCGCCAAGAAACAGACGTACCTGCGGCGCTACGGCCGGCCGAATACCGCCAACGGATGGCACTTCCTCACCGGCGACCCGGCCAACATCAAGGCTCTTATGGACGCGGTGGGCTTCCACTACAAGTACGACCCCGCCACCGACCAGTTCGCGCACGCCAGCGGCATCATGATTCTGACGCCCGGCGGACGCGTCTCGCGCTACTTCTATGGCGTGGAATACGCGCCGCGCGATGTGCGCCTCGGCCTGGTGGAGGCTTCACACAGCAAGATCGGCAACCCGGTCGACCAGATTCTGCTGTTCTGTTACCACTACGACCCGGCCACGGGCAAGTACGGCGCCGCCGCCGTCAACCTGCTGCGCGCCGCCAGCGCCGGTTTCGTTCTGATCTGCGGCGGTTTTCTGTTTATGGTCTGGCGGCGCGAGCTGCGCGCCGGTTAATTCGCAATGGGATCGCTACGTCTATTTCCGGAACAGGCGTCCACCTTCGCACCCGACGTGGACCACCTGCTGTACTTTCTGCTGGCGGTCACGGCTTTCTTTTCGCTGGCGATCTTCTGCTCCATCTTCTACTTTGCCATCCGCTACCGGCGGCGTTCCGAAAGCGAATTGCCGCGCGCCATCCATGGCGGGATGGCGCTCGAGATCCTGTGGAGCGTGATCCCCTTCGGACTCACCATGGTGATGTTCACCTGGGGCGCCAGCATCTACTTCAATGAAAGCCGGCCGCCGGATAACGCCCTCGATATCTACGTCGTCGGCAAGCAGTGGATGTGGAAGCTCGAGCACCTGGGGGGCCAGCGGGAAATCAACGAGCTGCACATTCCCGTGGGACGCGCGGTGCGGCTCACCATGACGTCGGAAGACGCCATCCACAGTTTTTTTGTGCCCGCGTTCCGCACCAAGCAGGACGCGGTCCCCGGCCGCTACACCACCACCTGGTTCAAGCCTACCAAGGCGGGCAAGTACCACCTCTTCTGCGCCGAGTATTGCGGCACCAACCATTCGCGCATGGGCGGTTGGGTCTATGTGATGGCGCCGCGGGACTACGAGGCCTGGCTGAGCGGCGGCGCTTCCGGCGGGTCGCTGGCGGAGAACGGACAAAAGCTGTTTGATGAGCTGGCCTGCGGCAACTGCCACAAGCCCGATGGCTCCGGCCGGTGCCCCAGCCTCACCGGAGTGTTCGGCAAGACCGTCCAGCTTGCCGGCGGCGGCACCGTGAAGGCGGACGAAGGGTACATCCGCGAATCCATCCTGCAACCTCAGGCCAAGATCGTCGCCGGCTACGGGCCGATCATGCCGACCTTTCAGGGACTGGTCACCGAAGAGGGCGTCCTGCAGTTGATCGAATATATCAAGTCGTTGGGGCCGCCACCGGCGGTAACTCACTAGACACCTATGAATACGGCAGCGGTACTCGAACGGGAAGATTACTTAAACGTCAGTCATGGTCTGAAGTCTTGGCTCCTCACCAAGGACCACAAGCGCATCGGACTGCTGTACCTCGCCACCATCACCCTGTTCTTCTTTCTCGGCGGCCTCTTCGCCACGCTGATCCGTATCGAACTGCTGACCCCGGGCGGCGGCCTGGTCAGTTCGGAGACCTATAACAAGCTCTTCACCATGCACGGCGTGACCATGATCTTTTTCTTCCTGATCCCGTCGATTCCCGCCGTCCTGGGTAACTTCTTCCTCCCCATGATGATCGGCGCGCGTGACCTGGCTTTTCCGAAAATCAACTTACTGAGCTGGTATCTGCTGGTGATAGGTGGCCTGTTCGCCCTCTTTGCGATGCTCGCGGGCGGCGTGGATACCGGCTGGACTTTCTATACGCCCTACAGCACCACTTACTCGAACACGTGGGTGATTGCCACCGCGCTGGGCATTTTCGTGGCGGGCTTCTCCTCCATCTTGACCGGACTGAACTTCATCGTGACCATCCACCGCATGCGCGCTCCCGGCATGACCTGGTTCCGCATGCCGCTGTTCGTCTGGGCGCACTACGCAACTGCCCTGATCCAGGTGCTGGGAACGCCCGTGCTGGCCGTGACTATCGTCCTGGTGTTCTGCGAGCGTGTCTTCCACATCGGCATCTTCGACCCCGCGCTGGGCGGCGATCCGGTCTTGTTCCAGCACCTTTTCTGGTTCTACTCGCACCCCGCCGTTTACATCATGATTCTGCCGGCCATGGGCGTGGTTTCGGAGCTGGTTTCCACCTTCTCGCGCAAGGCCATCTTCGGCTACCGCATCGTAGCCTTCTCCAGCGTGGCCATCGCGGTGCTCGGCTTCCTGGTGTGGGGCCATCACATGTTTGTCAGCGGCCAATCGGTTTTTGCCGGCATGGCGTTCTCGTTCCTGAGTTACTTTGTGGCCATCCCCTCGGCCATCAAGGTCTTCAATTGGACGGCCACGCTGTACAAAGGCTCCATCTCGTTCGCCACGCCGATGCTCTACGCTTTCGGTTTCATCGGCCTGTTCACCATCGGNNCTGACGGGGCTTTTCGTGGCGGCGCTGGGCATCGACGTGCACGTCACCGACACCTATTTCGTGGTGGCGCACTTTCACTACATCATGGTGGGCGGCGCCATCATGGCCTACCTGGGCGGCCTGCACTATTGGTGGCCAAAAATGACGGGGCGCATGTATCCGGAAGGGTGGGCGAAGCTCTCGGCGCTGGTGATCTTCCTGGGATTTAACCTGACTTTCTTCCCGCAGTTCATTCTCGGGTACCTGGGGATGCCCCGGCGCTACCACACCTACCCGGACGAGTTCCAGGTGCTGCACGTGCTCTCGACCGCGGGCGCTTCGGTGCTGGCCGTGGGCTACGCCATCCCGATGATCTACTTCGCCTGGTCGCTGCGCTACGGGAAGGTGGCGGGCGCCAATCCCTGGGGCGCCTCCGGCCTGGAATGGAAAACGGCCTCGCCGCCGCCGCTTCACAATTTCGACGAGATGCCCGTGGTCACGCACGATGCTTACGACTACAGCACGGTGGTCGGGGAGGCGGTCGAAGTTGGCTAGCGCGCTCGAGGTACAGTTCGATACCGAAGCCCAGCAGAAGGACGCCTCGACGCTGGGGATGTGGATCTTCCTCATCACCGAGGTCATGTTCTTCGGCGGCATGTTCACCGCCTATACGGTGTATCGCCGGGCGTATTCGGACGCGTTCGCAGTGGCCAGTTCCAGCCTGAACGTGACCATCGGCGCCATCAACACCGCCGTCCTGCTGGTCAGCAGCTTCACCATGGTGATGGCCGTCCGGGCCGCGCAGCTCGGCCAGCGCCGGATGATCGTTCTGTTCCTGGTGTTGACCCTGATCTTCGGCGGCATCTTCCTGGGCGTGAAAGCTTACGAATGGAATGAGAAGTTCGAGCAGCACCACGTGCCGGGACCCTCGTTCCACTTCGACGGCGTCCCGCAACAGGGACATGCCCAGTTGTTCTTCTCGCTCTACTTCGCCATGACCGGCCTGCACGCGGCGCACATGGTGATCGGGGTTGGACTCATCTCATGGCTGATCTGGCTGGCGCACCAGGGCAGGTTCACGGCCGAGTACAATACGCCTGTCGATATCGCCGGCCTGTACTGGCACTTTGTCGACATCATTTGGATCTTCCTGTTCCCGCTGCTGTACCTGATTGACCGGCACTTATGACTGAACACGTCGATTCCATAAGAACCTACGCCCTGGTGCTGCTGGCGCTGCTGGTTTTGACGGCAGTGACCACGCTGGTGGCGTTTGTCGACCTGGGCGCGTTCAGCGTGGTAGTAGCGCTGGCAATCGCCGTATGCAAGATGCTGTTGGTGGCGCTATTCTTCATGCACGTGCGTCACAGCACCAAGCTCACGAAGCTGGTGGTGCTGGGCGGGTTGCTATGGCTGCTTATCCTGCTCATGCTGACCTTGAGCGATTTCACCACCCGCGGCTGGATCGGCGTGCCGGGACGGTAGGGCGAGCTTAGCAACAGTCCACGTACCTCGATTCGACCGAATCGGATACGCGCGGTGAATCGCAGATGTGAAACGAGCCTGTCTGAATGAAGCCTCATTCTGAAGGTAGCGCAGCGGAAGCCGATGAGGCAGACGTCGGATGCGCGTGGGGCAGGCGGATCAGGGGCGAATGAATTGGCCGAGGCGCGTCGTTCTACCGGACGTTTGGAGGTCGCACGCCAGGCGGCGCCGGCATCCCCTTGTATCCGCCCCCGCCGCGAGTTAGTCTCTGGAGTGGCGAGGTGCACATGAGACGAATGTTATTGACCTGCCTGGTGGCGCTCGGCGCTGCCTGGGGCCAGGCGGCCAAGCCGGCCGGCCCGGATCTGACCAAGCAACCGACGCTGTACGTGGTCGGCTATGCCCACCTGGATACGCAGTGGCGATGGGAATATCCCACCACCATCAGCGAGTACATCCTGAACACCATGCGGGACAATTTCGCGCTGTTTGAGAAGTACCCGCATTATATTTTCAATTTCAGCGGCGCCAACCGCTACCGCATGATGAAGGAGTACTTCCCGGCCGACTACGCCAAGGTCAAGAAATACGTGGCTGCCGGCCGCTGGTTTCCGGCGGGATCGTCGATGGAGGAAAACGATGTGAATTCGCCCTCCGCCGAGTCGACTATCCGGCAGATGCTTTACGGCAAGCTGTATTTCCGCCGCGAGTTCGGCAAGACCAGCGCCGAATACATGCTGCCGGACTGCTTCGGCTTCCCCGCCTCTTTGCCCAGCATTCTGGCCCACGCCGGCATTAAGGGTTTCTCGACGCAGAAACTGGTATGGGGATCTTCGGCCCCGGCGGGCGGCCCGAATTCGCCCGAGAAAACGCCGCTCGGCACCCCGTTCAACGTCGGCATCTGGGAGGGGCCCGATGGCAAGAGCGTGATTGCGGCCCTGAATCCCGGCGATTACAACGGTAACATCTCGACCGACCTCAGCACCACTCCCGCCAACCCCGGCCCGCGCGTGGTGGACTGGCCCGCCAGAGTCCAGTTGGATGGCGCGGTGAGCGGCCTGTTCACGGATTATCACTACTACGGCACCGGCGACGTGGGCGGCGCTCCTCGTGAAGCCTCCGTCAAAATGCTGGAGGAGACCGTCACCAAGGCAGGCGGCGGCCCGCTGCACGTGGTCTCCGCCACGGCGGACCAGATGTTCCTCGACATCAAGCCCAGCCAGACGGCCCGGCTGCCGCGTTATAAGGGCGAGATGGAGCTGACCAACCACTCCGCCGGCTCCCTCACGTCGGAGGCGTACCTGAAACGGTGGAACCGCAAGAACGAGCTGCTGGCCGATGCCGCCGAGAAAGCTTCCGTCGCCGCCGAGCTGCTGGGCGGCCGGCCGTATCCGCTCGATCGCCTGAACAACGCCTGGACGCTGGTAATGGGCGGGCAGTTCCACGACATCACGCCCGGCACCTCCACGCCCAAAGCGTACGAGTTTTCCTGGAACGACGAAGTGCTGGCCATGAACCAGTTCGCCGGCGTGATGGCCAGCGCCACCGAAGCCGTCGCTTCCGGCATGGACACGCAAGCCAAGGGCGCGGCCATCGTGGTCTACAATCCGTTGAACGTGGCGCGCGAAGACGTGGTGGAGGCCGCCGTCGTTTTCCCAGGCGGGACGCCGAAGGCCGTGCGCGTCATCTCGCCCGACGGCAAGCAAGTGCCGGCGCAGTTGTCGGGCGGCAAAGTCCTGTTCGTGGCCAAGGCGCCATCGGTGGGCTTCGCGGTGTACGGTGTCGAGGCCGCCGAGGCTCCGGCCGCCGGTTCCACGCTCAAGGTGACCGAGTCGTCGCTCGAGAACGCGCGCTATCGCGTCACCATCGACCAGAACGGCGACATCGCCGGCATCTTCGATAAGGCCGTCAAGAAGGAGCTGCTCCTGACTCCGGCGCGCCTGGAAATCAAGACCGACAAGCCCGTGCAATGGCCCGCCTGGAACATGGATTGGGAAGACCAGTCGCGAGCGCCGCGCGCTTACGTGGGCGGGCCGGCGCAGATCCGGATCGTCGAAAACGGTCCGGCGCGCGTGGCCCTCGAGGTTTCACGCGAAACCGAAGGCTCCAAATTCGTCGAGACCATCCGGCTGGCGGCGGGCGATGCCGGCAACCGCGTGGAAATCGGCAACGTCGTCGACTGGAACACCAAAGAGTCCCACCTCAAGGCCGTTTTCCCGCTCACCGCGACCAACCCCGCGGCGACTTATAACTGGGACATCGGCGCCATCGAGCGGGGCACCGATAACCCCAAGAAGTTCGAAGTGCCGTCCCACCAGTGGGTCGATCTCACCGATCGCAGCGGCGCTTACGGCGCAACGGTGCTCACGGATTGCAAGAACGGCTCCGACAAGCCCGATGACAACACGCTTCGCCTCACCCTGGTCCGCACACCCGGCACCCGCGGAAGCTATGACGATCAGGGCACGCAGGACTTGGGCCATCACGAGTTCGTGTACGGCCTGGCCGGACACTCGGGCGACTGGCGCAAGGGCCAGACCGATTGGCAAGCCTACCGCCTCAACCAGCCTCTCATCGCTTTCGAAGCTTCCAAGCATACAGGCGCGCTCGGCAAGACCTACTCACTGCTCAGCGTCAGCCAGAGCCGGGTGCGGGTCTTGGCCCTCAAGAAGGCCGAGCAGAGCGATGAAGTGATCGTCCGGCTGGTAGAACTCGACGGCAAGCCGGCTGCCGGCGTCGAGATCGCGTTTGCCGTTCCCGTTACCGCCGCGCGTGAGGTCAACGGCGCGGAGGAAGCGGTTGGCGCGGCCGCCGTCACGGGCGGCAAACTGGTGACTTCTTTTACCGCGTTCCAGCCCCGCACATTTGCGGTGAAGCTCGGCGGCGCGCCCGCCAAGGTCGCGGCGCTACATTCGCAGCCGGTGAAACTATCCTTCGACCTGGCCGCGGCCAGCAACGATGACACCCAATCGGCCAGCGGTTTCTCTTCCGATGGCCGCGCCCTTCCAGCCGAAATGCTGCCCGCCGAGCTCGCCTTCGGCGGCGTCAAATTCAATCTTGCTCCGGCCAAGACCGGGACTCCCAACGCGGTGGTGGCCAAAGGCCAGACGATCCCTCTACCCGCCGGAAAGTTCAACCGCGTGTACGTGCTGGCAGCCTCCGCGGATGGCGACCAGAAAGCCACATTCCGCGTGGGCGAGAAGGCCGTCGATACGACCATCCAGGACTGGGGCGGATTCATCGGCCAGTGGGACGACCGCACCTGGAAGAGCAAGGAAGTGACCGTCCCGCCGCGGGCAGGCGCTGCGGCGCGGACACGGACCGACCCGTACGGCGAGATGACGGGCCTGAAGCCGGGCTTCATCAAGCGCGCGGATGTCGCATGGTTCGCCTCGCATCGCCACACGGCCGACGGCGCCAACGAACCCTACGCCTATTCGTACTTGTTCGCGTACCCGCTCGACATGCCGCCCGGCGCCACCACCCTCACCTTGCCCGACAACCAGAAGATCCGCATCCTGGCCATCTCGGTGGCCGAGGAAGGCGCGACGGCGAAACCGGTTCAACCACTCTACGACACGCTGGAACGGTGACGACGCTTCACGCGGAATCGTTGCGATAATCGGCCACCACGCGCGCGTCGCTCAGGGCGATGGTGCGCGAGCAACTGTGCGCCACGCCGGAGTCGTGCGTCACGATCAGGATGGTGGCGTTCAACTTCTCGTGCAACGAGCGGATCAGGTCGAGGATTTCGGCGCCGCTGCGCGAATCGAGGTTGCCGGTGGGCTCGTCGGCCAGCAGGATCGGGGGGAAAGCCGCCAGCGACCGCGCGATGGCCACCCGCTGGCGCTCGCCGCCGGACAGTTCGTCGGGCTGGTGATCGAGGCGGTGGTTGAGTTGGACCAGGTCGAGCAGCTCGCGCGAACGCTCCTCGATCTTCCGTTTCGGCCACCCGCGCAGGTGCAGCGGCAGCGCCACGTTCTCCAGGCAGGTGAGGCTGGGCATCAAATTGAAAAACTGGAAGATGAAGCCGATCTTGTCGCGCCGCAAGTGAGTCAGCTCGTCGTCGGTCAGCCGGGCGATGCTCCGGCCGGCGATCTCGATCTCCCCGGTTGTCGGCTGGTCGAGCCCGCCGATCAGGTTGAGCAAAGTGGATTTGCCCGAGCCCGATGGGCCGATGATGGAGACCATCTCGCCCGCAGCCACATGCAGATTGATGTCTTCCAGCGCGACGACCCGCTTCTTGCCGCCAAATTGCTTCGAGACCTGAGTGAGGCGAATCAAAAGAATCTCCCGATCCTAATACCCCGTCCGCGACGCAATTCGGTGACAGGCTGCGCAACTCCCAAACTGCGGGAGTTTCGCAGCCGGCCACCGAATTGCCCACACTAGAAGCTGTACCTCAACTGCAGCGTGATATAGGAATTCACATTGTAGCGGGCCAGCGGGTCGGATTGGCTGCCGCCGATCCAGAGAAATCCTCCGGCCGCGCGGAAAGTCGAATAGAGGTTCCGCGAATAGAGAATCCGGGTCACAAAGGCTTTTCCGTCGGGGTGCACGAACCACTCGGCCGACACCGTTTGCCGGGGGTTTGGAGTCCAGGCCACGTGCCCGGACACCGCGTCCCTGGTGGCACGGTCCAGATCCAGGGTGTTGGGACGCTTGTCTTGCGTGAGCTTGTCGCCGGCGAATTCCACCGCCCATTGCCATTTGTCGGCGGTCTTCTCCGCCTGGACGGCGTATGTCCAGGCGCTGGTGACGTGCGGGGACGCCGCGTCGATGTAGGCCGATTCCACCTTCCACAACAGGCCCCGCCATGGCGCGGCGAAATCGGCGCCCACCATGCGCATC
Source organism: Bryobacterales bacterium (assembly GCA_003142355.1). Next base: position 7,626 of record PLMF01000225.1, on the reverse strand, counting down.
TTCGGGTACAGCGTCTGGTAGTTCAGGTTCATGTGGACGGGGTCCTTGTCATATAGGAAGGTAGGCAGAGTCTTGAATCCCTCGAAATAGCAGACGGAGAATTCGTAGGGGGAGACGATCTGGTGATAGCGCACCCCGAACTGGCCGCCGCCGGGGTACTGGACGCTCTGGGAATGGTACGTGTAGCCGTCGAATTCGGTGGGAAGGATCAGCCAGCGCCGGTCGAGCAGGGGGATGCGGCTGGGCGTGAAATGCGGCAGGTAGACGACCTCCAGGCTGTGCGGGCCGGTGTCGGCCACGGCGCGCACGGCGAAGGCGCCCAGGGTGTCGGCGCTGGCCGGGTTGAGATAGTCGCGCGGCGCGAGTTTGTCGGTGGGCGAGGAGAAGTCCATCTGCCCCCAGTGCAGCACCTGCTTTCCCGCCTCAATGCGGAAGGCTCCGTGGGTATAGTGGAAACTCATCGTCCGCAGAGCGAACGGCGGGCGTTGGGCGGTGCGGTCGTCCCAGGAGAAGCGCCACGCGCGGATCACCTGGTTGTCGGAATCGGTCCGCGCGTCCAGGCCCGCGGAAAGACCGAACCCGCCGGGGAGCTGCACCTTCCCTTCCACGCGAACGAGCGTCTCGTTGACGAACTGGACCTGGTCGTTGGCGGTGGTGCTGGGATAGTAGACCAGGCTGTCGTCCACGAACCCGCGATACGACCAGGCTCCGCCTTGCGCGGAGCACGCCGCCGCCAACACGGCCTGCGTCCATACCAGCCGGAGTTTCACCAGGTACCTTTCGCCGCCTCGAGCGTGAACTGCGACTCGGACATGCGCTGGTTGTAGCGGGCATCCACCAACTCCAGCGTGGTCGAGCTGTTGCCGAGCAGGTCCACCACGTCAACCCGCATGGGTGTCCAAATGCCCTGGCGCAATTCGAGGGATTGCATAGTCAGGCGCCGGGCGAGTTTGCCGCCGCGGAACTTGTCGATGCGCAGGGGCGTCATTTTCTCCTTGCTCACCCAGATCCACTCCCGGTCGTATTGCGACGGGTGGTTGGTGGAGCGGCGCGCGGCGATGTGCCAGCAGGCCTCGCCGGCTTCCTGCTCTTCCTGCAGCTCGGAATACTCCCAACTGGAAGTGTCGGACTCCTCAAAATCCTCGAAGCTGAAATCGGTGCCGGCGAAACGCGAGGAACGGTCCTGCTGCGCGATGCGGCGCGTGCGCGCCAGGGCCGGTGTGTAAAGCCACATTTCCGAGGGCTTTTGCGAATGGTTCCACACCAGCAGCGAAACGCCGCGGATATCGGCCGGATCGAGAAACCGCAGCATCATCTTGCTGCTGCCGGCTTCACCCAGGCGTTCGCATCGCCAGCTCTTCTGATCTTTGGCGCCGTTAGCTTTGCGGGTCGTGATCCGCCCCTCGTAGCGGAAGTTATCGGAGTGCGCGCGGCGGTGGACTTCCTCCATGATCTGGGTGGCGGTTTGCGCGGCAAAAATGGAGGCTGTCAACGAGAGCGCGAGAGCCACGGCTTTTCCCGTCATTGGAGTCTTCTCCTCATTCCGAATCCAGGGCAACCGAAAGCGATACACGCCGCATGGCCGGTACGGCGGCCAGAACCGCGGCGGGCCCGGCCACCAGGGCCACGCATACCAGCCAGAGCACCGCATTCCAGGGGAACGCATACTCCAGATTCACGCCGGTCAGGTAGCGGTGCACCGCCGCCAGAAGGTAGAGCAACAAGGCCGCGCCGAGCGCCAGACCCAGCAGCAGGCTCAAGCCGCCGGTGGCCAGCATCTCGACCAGCAGCGTCTTGCGCACCTGCCCGCGGAAGGCGCCGATGGCGCGCAGCACCGCGAATTCCCGGCCGCGGTCGGCCACCGAAATCAGCGCCATGTTCATCAGGGCCAGGGCCGCCACGGCGAGACAAATCAACAGTTGATACTCCAGCGGGCCGAGCCTGTCGCCTCTCGGGTGGAAAACGTAGTCGTGCATCTGCTGCTTGCTCATCATGGAGGCCGGGTATCGGTCGGCCAAAGCCTCGCGAATGCGCGCGCGGAGTTGTTCCACCGTGACGCCGGACGCGGCGTCGATGCGGAACTTGTCGGTGGTCTGGTCGTTCCAGTATCGCCGGTACAGCGGAAGCGAGAGAAAGACGACACCCCGCTTGTCGCTATGGTCGTTTACGATACCAACCACGGGCAGCCGCAGCGTCCCGCCCGGAGCGTTCAGTTCCACTTGCGAACCGCGCTTCAGCCGCTCCAGGCGGGCCAGAGCTTCGGAGATGAATACGCCCTCTTCGCGGGCGGTCTTGAGGCACATCTCGCGCCAGTTTCCGGCGATGACACGCTGGCCCCGTTTTCCGGCAAACACCGCGTAGTCCGCCGCGATGATCAACACCGGCGTTCCATGCAAAGGGACGTGCACGCTGCGCACGGGTTGTACCGCGGCGACGCCGGGAATAGCGCGCAGGGTGTCCTCGAAATGGGGGGGGAAACGCAGGGACTGGGATGCCAGGTTGGCCGATGCGCTCAGCAGAAGGTCCGCCTGAAACGCGCGATCCACCCAGATCTCGAGGGTCTGGTGAATGGATTGGTTGGTGCCGGCCACCGTCACCGCCTGGCCGAAAATGAGCACCAGGACGATCATCGTGGCGACCGTCCGCCGGGGGGTCGCCGCCAGGCTGTCGAGGGCCAGGGTCGCTTCCAGGCCCAGAGCGCGGCCCAGCAGCGGCCGTAACACGTGAACCGCCGCCAACACGAACGTCGGAATCGCCAGAACCACGGCCGCAAACAGCAGCACCATGGAGGTATAGAAGGCCGCCGTGGAACCCTCCTGCGTGCCGCCGGCCAGAGCGCCGAGCGCGAGCAGGCCGCTCCACAGCAGCGCGCGAGGCTGCCACCCGGTGAGGCTGCGCTGGTAATACATGGGGCGGAACGCTTCCACGGGGTTGGCGCGCGCGGCGTCGCGGGCCGGCAGCCAGGAAGCCACCAGGCTGATGCCGATGCCGCCCACGAAAGCCACGATCATCACCAGCGGCGTAACCTGGACCTGCTGCGTCTGGTCCGCCAGGCCGCCGAACGCGCTGCGAAACATGGTCCCCGCCATGCGGGTACCGGCGGCGAACAGGTGGATGCCGAGGGCCAGCCCGAGCGTCGAACCGAGCACGCCGGTGATGAGGCCCTCCCAAATGAAGAGCGATTGAATCTGGCCGCGCGTCGCGCCCAGGCTGCGCAGGATGCCGATTTCCGTGCGGCGCTGCGCTACCGCCAGGCGGAAGGAGGCGTCGATCATGCAAATGCCCAGCGCGATTGCGAACAGACACGCCATGGCTTCCAGCGTCTCGTAGGACTTCACCAGGTCCTCGAACTGCTCGCCGCGGGCGGAGGGAGGNNAGCGCCGTGCCGTCGGTGAGCGCAATCTCGATGCGGTCCACCGTCGACCCGCGCCCGAATACCCGCTGGGCGCCGTACACATCCATCACCGCAACGTTGCCGCCATAGATTTTTTCGAGGCCCTCATCGCTCAGCAGTCCGCGGACGGTGAATGCCTTCACCCCGTCCATGGTGTGCAAGCCCAGCTTGCTGCCGATGTTCCAGCCGCGGCTGGCGGCGAAAGACCGGCTCATCAGGAGGGAATCCGGCTGGGCGATGAAGGTGATCGGGTCAACCTCGGCGGTGCCCTCGCCGGTACGAAACAGCCAGGGCCGCATGGCCGCGTCGCCGGTGATGTCCAACCCCACGATCAACAGCCGCGCGCCGGCCACGTCGGTCTCGGCCAGAGCCTCCACTACCGGGCTGGCCGCGCGCACCTGGGGCAGGGCCTGCAACTTCTCGATGAACGCTTCCGGAACGCCCGCTTCTCCGGCAGCCACCTGCAGTTGGCACGACCCGGCGATCTGGGCGACCGTCTGCCGGAAATCGCTGAGCACGCTTTGCGTGCCCCCCTGGAGCGCCACCGCGATGCCGATGCCCAAGGCAATGCCCACCACCGACAGAGCGTACCGCAGCAGGTGCTTCCGGGCGTAGGGCCAACTGATGAGGCGCAACAATTGCACGAGTTTTTATCTTAATACAGTGGTGAAAAAGGGGTCAGACGCATTTTTGAATCCGCAAAATGCGTCTGACCCCTTTTTCAGTAACTCAGCCCGTACCCGAACCCAAACAGCGGATCGTACTCCTTGTCGCCGGGGTGCCTGGCCACCTGCGCCATCGAGCGCGGCCAGGCGAACGAGAGTTTCCCCGTGGGCCGGAAGTCGCCAAAAAGCACGTCCGCGATTCCTTCGCCCTCGGTGCCCGGCAGCCAGGCGGCCACCACGGCATCGGCTTGGTCCAGCACGCCGCCGAGAATCATGGGGCGGCCGGAGAACAGGATCACCACCACCGGAATCCCCGCCGCCTTCATGTTGGCCACGGCGTCCACGTCCTCTTGCGCCAGTGCCAGATCGGTGCGGTCGCCGTTCCCTTCGGCGTACGGGCGCTCGCCGATCACCACCACCCCGACGGTGGCTCCGGTGGCGCCCGTGCCGTCCTTCGAAAAGGTGACCTGGGTGCCCTTGCCGGCCGCCTGCCGGATGGCGGCCAGCACCGTGGTGCCGCCGGGTGTGACCGCTCCGCTCTTGCCCTGCCAGTCGATGGTCCAGCCGCCNNTCTTCAGCGGCAGAACCTGGTTCTGGTTCTTCAGCAGCACCAGCGACTGGCGTACGGCTTCGCGAGCCACCAGGCGATGCTCGGCCGAGCCGAACGTCTTGTGGAGGCTGCGGTCAGCCAGTTGCGAGCGCTTGGGGTCCATCAGGCCCATGGCGAACTTCACGCGGAGAATGCGCGTCACCGCGTCGTCGATGCGCGCCATCGGCACCACGCCCTCTTCCACCAGTTGCTTCAGGTTGGCGATGAACTCCTTGTATTTGCTCGGCACCATCGCCATGTCCATGCCGGCGTTGATCGAGATTCCGATGGCTTTCTTGAAGTCTCGATCCACCTGGTCGATGGCGTTGTAGTCGGAGATCAGAAATCCCTGGAAGCCCAGATCCCGCTTCAGAATGTCCGTGAGCAGGTGCTTGTCGCCGGAGGCTTTCACGCCGTTCCAACTGCTGTAGGAGGGCATGATGGACCCCACGCCGGCCTGGACCGCCGCGATGTAGCCTGGGAGGTGAATGCGGCGCAGGGTGGCTTCGTCGACGCGCGTATCGCCCTGGTCGAGGCCCTTGCCCCCGTTCCCGGAGCCGAACGCGGTGCCGCCATCGCCGGCATAGTGTTTGGCGCAGGCCAGGACGGCAAGCGGGTTGGCCAGGTCCGTGCCCTGGAAGCCGCGCACCGCCGCCCCCGCCATTTCCCGCACCAGTTGCGGGTCTTCGGAGAAACCTTCGTAGGTGCGGCCCCAACGCACATCCTGCGGCACCGTCACGCACGGCGCAAACGCCCACTGGATGCCGGTGGCGCGGACTTCCTCGGCCGTGACGCGCTCCACCTTTTCCACCAGCGCGGCGTTGCGCGTCGCGCCCAGCCCGATTTCGTGCGGGAAGATGACCGCGCCCAGCACGTTGTTGTGCCCGTGCACCGCGTCGACGCCGTAGAGGATCGGAATCTTGAGCCGCGTGTTCCCCGTGTGCTGTTGGAGCCGGTCGTAGAGATCGGTCCACGCCTGAAGGCTGTTGCCCTCCTTGGGGTCGGACGAGCCGCCGCTCAGAATGGAGCCGACGAAATACCTTTCGATATCCGCCGGATCTTTGATGAACACCTGATCGGGTTGGGTCATCTGCCCGATCTTTTCCGCCAGCGTCATTCGCGCCAGCAGTGGTTTCACCTGGGCGTCAAAAGACGACAGCGGCTTCGGTTGCGAAGCGGCGGAAATAGCCGCGCCCAGCAAGGCGGCAACCCAAAAACAGCGTGAATAATTCATGACATCACCTATGTCGAAAAGATTTACGATTCGCCGCTTACGCCGCCTGAGAACCCTTGCTCCACCGCTAATGGCCGGCGGCCGCGAACGGAACCGGGACGCCCATTTTGGACTCCCGCCTCCTAAAGAGTCTACACCCCTTCTTTCGTGCCCAGAGAAATGGTACGCCACCGGCCAGGTTGAGCAAGATGAACTAAGTTGAGTTTTTCTCGAACGGGAAGTGCCGTCAGTTCGACTTGCTGGGCGTCGTGCTGCCTGTAGAGTTGTCCTTCAAGGGGTCGTCTGGAACCAGGCTTTCGATCTTCTTCCACGCCGAGTCGGGGCCGGTTTGCCTCAATACACCCAGTTGGCCGATCGCCCAGGGAGACCCGTTCACGGTGATCAGTTGGCACAGAAAAAGTTGGTCGTCGACGCCGCTGACGTTCTTCCAGCTTTCACCGCCGTCTGCGCTCACCAGAAGAGTTTCATCCGCCGTGATCCAGCCGCGATGGGAGCTGTCGAAGAGGATGGAGGACAGCGACGATCTCACCGGGCTGGCTTGCGCCGTCCATGTGACTCCGCCGTCGCGGCTGCGCAAGATCTGTCCGCTGAATCCCACGATCCAACCGTTGTTCGCATCGCTGAAGTACACCGAGGTCAGCGACCACGACGCCGCATCGCTCCGCACCTGCTGCCAGGTCTTGCCGCCATCGGTAGTACGAAGAATCATCCCAGCCCAGCCGACAGCCCAGCCGCGCTCCGCGTCCAGGAAGAACACGTTTTCGAGCGACTCCTTGGATCCGGTGGTTTGTGGGGCCCAGGTGGCGCCCCCATCGGCCGAATGAAGAATGACTCCGCTGTACCCGGTCACCCAGCCCGCCTGCCCGACGAATTGAATGGCCGTCAGGTTCTCTGTTACGCCCGTCTTCCGAGGCTCCCATGTCTTGCCGCCGTCGGCCGTGGCCACCAATAGCCCTTCATCGCCGACCGCAAAACCGTGGTTTGGATCGGAGAACTCGATATTCCGCAGATGCCCCTTCGCCCCAGTGCTCCGGCTGGACCAGGTCGTTCCACCGTCGGTGGTGACCATCAAACCGCCCTGTTCGCAGAGCAGATAAACCAGCGATTTAGCCGGCGAAACCCCGTCGCGCAACCAGCAATTGCTATCCTGCGCACCGGCAGCCACCTGCGCGCTGGCAGCCACCTGCCACAGCATGGAAACCGCAAGCACCTTGACCACGCTTGCCAAAATCCCCCCTTTGGGTTTTCTCATATCTCTGAGATGATTCGGCCTCGGCAAAAGTTACCGTGCGCTTCCGCACAGCCCGATCGAGCCATTCATGGGTAGTGCTTTAGAGCTATCGTCCGGACGGGCTCCGTCGTGCACCAACCTTCTGATTCAATTGGAATTAACTCGGAATTGGGTTCGTTCCTTCATGGTCGAATTGCGCGTCGCTCCGCCCGTGCAGCAGCGGATTGATACGCTCGCCGAACGGGCCAATGACGGCGTGCTTACCAGCGACGAAGCCGCCGAGTACGAGGCGCTGATCAACGCCGCGGACTTCATCTCAATCCTTTAAGGTCAAGGCCCGCCAATACCTGCGTCCGACTTGCATGTGACCCGATGGATGCTGCCACACGAGACTTCGTGCGGCGTCGTGCAGCCGACCGTTGCGAGTACTCCCTGCTCCGTCAATCTCCAAGCTTTCGGCACCGCCGAGCCGAGTAGACCTTTTTGAGTGAACTAAACCGCTTCGCGGTATCC
>PLMF01000232.1:11846-12048 GCA_003142355.1 Bryobacterales bacterium | reverse complement strand
CGGGTAAGTACGTCTCGGCGAGTTTCTTCCCGGTGCTCGGCGTCACGCCATTGCTGGGACGCAGTTTTCTGCCTGAGGAAGACCGCCGGGGCGCTGCCTGCGCGGTGGTGCTCAGCTACGGCTTCTGGGAAGAGCGGTTCGGAGGCGATGCCAACATCCTCGGCAAGACGCTGACCCTGAACGCCGTCAGGTGCGCAGTGGC
>PLMF01000232.1:0-11830 GCA_003142355.1 Bryobacterales bacterium | reverse complement strand
CGGGCGCCACCATCGAAGCCGCGCAAGCGGAGATCGCATCCATCGCCAGTGCGCTTTCGCACCAGTACCCGAAGACCAACGCCGGCCACGGAGTGAAGCTGGTCCGGATGAAGGACGACATGGTGGGATACATCCGCCCCACGCTGATGCTGCTGGCCGGCGCCGTGGGGTTCGTGCTGATCATCGCCTGNNCCTGCGCCAACGTCGCCAATTTGCTGCTGGCGCGCTCCACGGCTCGCAAGCGTGAGTTCGCCATTCGCGCCGCGCTCGGCGCCGACCGAAAACGCGTGGTGCGCCAGTTGTTGACGGAGAGCGTTCTGCTGTCTCTGGGCGGCGCTATGATCGGGTTGGTGCTGGCCCGCTGGGGGACCAGGCTCGTCCTGGCCGCCGCACCGGGCAGCTTGCCGCGCGCTGGGGAAATCGGAATCGATCCGTACGTCCTGCTCTTCACGCTGGTGGTCTCGATGGTCACCGGCGTGCTGTTCGGCCTCGCCCCGGCCCTCCAGGGCGCGAATGCGAACCCGCAGGAATGCTTAAAGGAAGGCGCGCGCGGCGCGGGAGGCGGACGTCATCGCGCGGAGGGCGTCTTCGTGGCCGTGGAAATCGGTCTGGCTGTTATCTTGCTCGCGGGCGCGGGGCTCATGATCGAGAGCCTCTGGCGGCTCTGGCAGATCGATCCCGGGTTCAACACGCGCAACGTCCTGACGACAAAGGTCGCGCTGTCGCCCAAAGTGATGTCCAGCCCGCCGGGCATCCGGCTGGCATACCAGCAATTGATCGAGCGCGCGGCGGCAATCCCAGGGGTCCAGTCGGCTGCCATTACGTCGTTGGTGCCGCTCGGGGAGAGTGACAGCGAGATGCCCTTCTGGCCAGGCGCCGGGCCCCAGCCTCCTCAAGACCGAATGAAGTCGGCGATGTTCTATATCGTCACTCCCGATTACCCCAGCGTGATGCAAATCCCCTTGCGGCGCGGACGGTTTTTCACGGACCGGGATAACCTGGCTTCGCCCACGGTGGTGGTAATCGACGACGTCCTGGCGAAGCGCATCTTTCCAGGTCAGGACCCGCTCGGCCGGCAGATCAGCCTGATGGTAGTCGGCCCGGTCCAGGTCGTCGGCGTAGTAGGGCACGTGAAGCATTGGGGGTTGGATTCCGACGATACCGCCAAGATACGAGATCAGATTTACTTCCCCGTCCTGCAAGTGCCCGACAAGTTCCTGTCCGAGGCCGTGGCGGGGCTGACGCTCATGCTGCGCACCGGGCCCGAGCCTCTGAGCCTGGTCTCCGCGGTGCGCGCGCAGGTGGCCGGCCCGACCCAGGATCAGCCCATCTATTCGGTCCGAACCATGGAGCAGATCATTTCAAATTCGCTCGCCGAGCGCCGCTTCACCATGCTGTTGCTCATCATCTTCGCGGCCACCGCCCTGTTGCTGGCCGCGGTCGGAATTTACGGCGTCATGTCTTATGCGGTGACGCGGCGCACCCATGAACTCGGAATCCGCGCCGCGTTGGGAGCGTCGCGCCGGGAGATCGTCGGGCTCGTCGTGCGCCAAGGCATGCGGCTGGCCGCCATCGGGATGGCCGCGGGCCTGGTTGCTGCCCTGGCGCTCACGCGGTTCATGGCAGGCTTGTTGTACGGCGTCCGCCCGGCCGACCCGGCGACGCTGGCTGCCGTAACCTTGCTGCTGGGAGGGATTGCGCTGCTGGCCTGTTACATTCCCGCGCGGCGGGCCGCCGCGGTGGATGCGGTGGTGGCGCTGCGGTGCGAGTGAACGACGGCTGATCGCAAGCGATCGCGCGGTAACACCCGCCAACGCGCGGCTGTTGTCCCAGTACAGGGGAAGGTGGTCGGTCAAGACGAGGTTGATGACGCCGCGGCGCAGCCCGATGAATGCTCCGCCGGGCACTGCGCCCGAGCATCCATGACTCGATGAACGGGCACCAGCAGCCGCGCCTGGGCGCTGAAGCGGATGGGGGCGGCCGCTGCCGTCCAAATGAAATGCCGCCGCGGGAGAGCGCTTCATCGGCTTTCGGCCTCACGCGCCGCCGCCGTCAGGCCAGGGAACTTCAGCGGGAGATCGACGAAATCGATCCCCGGGGCCGCCCGCGCACAAGGTTCTGGTAGGCTATCCTGCCATTATGCAGAGGACGAGGCAGTAAAAGAGGAGGCAAATGAGAAACCTCGAGTCGTATGCGCGGTCGATTCTGCGGATCGTGGTGGGGCTTCTGTTTTGTTGCCACGGGTTGCAGAAGCTGGTGGGAATGTTCGGTGGCATTCCTGCTTTGCGGAGAAATGGCTGTGGCCTACTTTCGAGTCCACGCTCCGCGGGGAGTGTGGCCCATTCAAAATGGCGGGGAACTGGCGGTGCTGTATTGCTTCATCTATCTGTACCTGTCGGCGGCGGGAGCCGGTCCCATCAGCTTGGATCGGCTGGTTCGGCGCGGGAAGAAGAAAGCGCTCTGACGGGTTACGGCCTGCGCAGGGACACCCACGTCATCGCTGCGCCGATGCAAACGATGATCGCCGCTGAGAACACCGGCAGGTAACGGAAGGCCGCGTGGCTGGCGGTCTTTTGGCCATCGGGCAGCCAGTGTTTGGCGTAGAGCACCACCAAGCCGATCGCCGTCAGGACTACGGCCAGGCCGGCGCTGAAGGCTACCAGCAAGATCAGGCCGAGGCCGGTCCGGCCCAGCGACACCGCGGTGAGCAACAGCACCAGCGCGGAGGGACACGGGACCAACCCTCCGCTGGCGCCTAGCGCTACCAGGCTCGCCATGCTCACTTCGCCTTCGGGAACGTGGCTGTGGCTGTGGACGTGGCCATCGCCATCGCCGTGGTGGTGCGGCATTCGCTGGTAGAGCAGCACGGCGCCAATCCATACGATGGAAATGCCGGAAACGGCGCCGAGCACCGGGTAGATTCTCTCGGGCAGCACATAGCGGGAAAGAAACAGGGTGGCGAAACCCAGAAAGAACACGGTGACGGTGTGAGTGAAGGTCACCATGCCGCCGAGAAACGCGGCGTCGATGGGGGTTCCGCGCGTGCCTACCAGGTAGGCCGCCACAATGGTCTTGCCGTGGCCCGGTGAAAGCGCGTGGATGGCGCCCAGCGCAAACGCCACCACCACGCCGGCGAGCATCAACCCCCAGCCAATGTCACCCCGATGCAACAGGCGGGCGAGATAGTCGCCGGGTATCAGAAAAGCCGGCAACAGGAGGCGTCGGTTCATTACAATGGTCCTTACGATTGTACAGCGATGAAACGCGTAATCACCGCACAAGATGTGCCGGCCGCCGGGGAGCTCCGGATTCCCATCGGGGCCCTGGTGACGCCGTCGGCTCGAGAAGTCGCGGAAGGGCGCGGGGTGCGGATTGTGGAACTGCCGGAAGACCAACTCTCCACACTGGCCCCGCCGGAGAAGACCATCGCCATGGGCGCCGACCACGGCGGGTTCCTCTTGAAAAACGCCCTCAAACCGATCCTCGAGGAGCTCGGTTTCGAAGTGCGGGATGTGGGGGTGTACGATGAGAAGCCGGCCGACTACCCCGACCTGGCGCTCAAGGTGGCTGAGCTGGTGGCGGCGGGCACGGCTGCGCGCGGTGTGGCGATCGACGGCGCGGGCATCGGTTCCTCCATTGCGGCCAACAAGGTGCCGGGCATCCGCGCGGCCCTATGCTATGATAAAGCTTCCGCTCGAAATAGCCGGGAACATAATGATTCTAATGTGCTTACGCTCGGCGCCCGACTCTTGACCCAGACCCAGGCGGAAGAGGTTTTACGCACCTGGATCGCCACCCCGTTCGCGGGCGGACGCCACCAGGCACGGGTGCAGAAGATCCTGGATATCGAGCGGAAGTATCTGAGGAAGGACCTGTCTTGAACCAAGCGGAACTCGACCGACTCGTCGCTCAGATTGGCGAAGAAATCCTGGCGCGGGTGGTTCCGGCCGCGCCGGCTCCGGCCGTCAAGAAAGGCGAGGGCCTCAACCTGCCGGACCAGGTGTGCCCGGGGTGCGTCCAGCGCTGCGCCCAGACCTGCGCGCGCAACACCAGGGAGATCATTTCAGCCGGCGCCGACCGTGTTTCCGCCAGCGAGCGGCTGACCAAGATCGACCCGGCCATCGCATCTCTGATCGACCACACCATACTCAAGCCAGAGGCCACGCGCACCGACCTGGTCAAGGTCTGCCGCGAAGCGCGCCAGTACCATTTCGCCAGCGTGTGCGTGAACCCCTACTGGGTGCCGCTGGTGCGCGCCGAGCTGGCGGGGTCGGCGGTCAAGATTTGCACCGTGGTGGGTTTTCCGCTGGGCGCTACCTCGACGGAAGCCAAGGTGGCGGAAACCGGCATCGCCTTGCGCGACGGCGCTCAGGAAATCGACATGGTGATCAATGTCGGCGCGCTGCGCTCCGGTGACAACGAAGCCGTCAAATCGGATATCCGGCAAGTGGTTCGAGCGGCGCACGAAGCCAAGGCCATTGTGAAGGTAATCCTGGAGACGGCGCTGCTCGACGATAACCAAAAAGCCATAGCCTGCACGCTCTCGAAGCTGGCGGGTGCGGATTTCGTCAAGACTTCGACCGGTTTCGGCCCGTCGGGCGCCACCGCGCACGATGTGGCGCTGATGCGCAGCGTGGTGGGGCCGGAGATGGGCATCAAGGCTGCCGGCGGGATTCGCACGCTGGCGGACGTGCAGGCCATGACGGCCGCGGGGGCCACGCGGATCGGCGCCAGCGCCAGCGTGAAAATCGTCGAGGCCACCGCCGCCTGAAAGGCGCGCCATGCAGTCCACCCGCAAAGCCTCCGTCCGGTTCCGGGAAAGGTCGGAGATGCTGGACTTCCTGCTGGAGGTTTCGGCGGCCACGACGCAGACGCTGGATCTGGACCATCTGCTGGCGAGCGTGGCCGAAATCATCCAAAAGGTGCTGCCGTACGACCTGTTCGCGATCCTGCTCTACCACGAGCGGCGCAAAGATCTGCGTATCCGCTACGGCGTGGGGCATCGCGAGGAAGTGGTCCGCGACCTGGCGCTGGGGCTGGGCGAGGGCATCACCGGAACCGCCGCGGCGCGCGGCGAGCCGGTGCTGGTGGGCGACGTGCGCAACGATGCGCGGTATCTGAACACGGTGGACGCGGTGCGCACGGAGATGGCGGCTCCCATGACCGCGCGGGGCAAGCTGGTGGGCGTGATCGACCTGCAATCCACGCGCCTAAACGCATACTCGGAATACGACCGCGCGCTGCTGCGCCTGATCGCCGCGCGGGTGGGCATTGCCATCGACAACGCGCGGCTGTACCGCCGCGTGGACCGGCAGAACCGCACGCTGAAGACGCTGGCCAACATCTCGCGCGAATTCTCTTCCCTCCTGGACCTCAACGAGCTGCTGGGCAAGATCGCCAGCACCATGCGCAATCTGATCAATTACGACGCTTTCAGCATCCTGCTGGTGGACCAGGAAGCCCGGGCGCTGCGCCACCTCTTCAGCATCCGCTACGACAAGCGGGTCAACATCGACAATGTTCCGCTGGGCAAGGGACTCACCGGCGCGGCGGCCGAATCGCGCGAGGTGGTGCGCGTCGACGACACCACCAAGGACCCGCGCTACATCGCCTCGCACACCGATATCCGCTCGGAAGTGGCGGTGCCGCTGGTGGTGCAGGACCGGGTGGTGGGCGTGATGGACCTGGAGAGCGACCGCGTCGGCTACTTCACCGACGATCACGTGCGCACGCTGGCGCTGCTGGCGCCGCAGGTGGCCAGCAGCGTGGAAAACGCGCGCCTGTATCAGGAGCTGGCTGCGCGCGAGCGCCGCATGGAAGAGGACCTCGAAGCCGCGCGCGACTTGCAGCAGGTTTTGCAGCCGGACGCTCAGCCAGAAATCGAAGGCCTGGATGCGGCGGTGCGCCTGCGCCCGGCGCGCGCCATCTCGGGCGATATCTACGACATTTTCGAGCAGCGCGACCGGCAGACCGTGGTGGCCTTCGGGGACGTCAGCGGCAAGGGCGCAGCCGCGGCCTTATATGGCGGCTTGATGAGCGGGCTGTTGCGCACGCTGGCCCCGCGCCGGCGCCGCCCGGCGGAGCTCATGAAGGCGCTCAACAACGCGCTCATCGAACGCAAGGTGGAGGCGCGCTACGTCACGCTCTGCGTGCTGTTGTGGGACCCGGCCACGCGCCAGATCGTGATGGCCAACGCCGGCGCCCTGCCGCCCATGATCTGCCGCGGCGGCGAGATCCTCAAACTGCGCGTGGAAGGCGTTCCGCTCGGCCTGCTGGATGCCCGCGAGTACGAAGAGGTCCCGTTCCAGGCGGCGCCCGGCGATGCCATTGTGCTTTACTCCGACGGCATCACCGACCACATGGACGCCGCCGGCCACGACTACGGCCGCGGCCGCCTGGCGCAGGTAGTCCGGACCCACTGCCGGAAGCCCGCCAGCGAGCTGGTGGCCGCGATCTTCGACGACCTGGACAAGTTCTCAACCACGGCTTTCGACGACCAGACGGTGTTCGTCATGAAGGTGAAGTGAGCGGGCGAATCGACTATGTTGCGGAGGGACGCGATTGCGCTTTTGCTGGCGGCGGCTCCGGCTCCACGGCGCGCGGTGATCGTGCTGGACGTTCGCACGCGCCGGGTACTGACGGCGCGGAATCCCGAGCTGCTCGCCCCGCCGGGGTCGACGCTGAAGCCGCTGGTGTTTTCGACGTTGCTGCGCGCCAAGAAACTGGATCCCGGCGAGGCTTTTCCTTGCACGGGGCGGCTCGAGATCGACGGGCGGCGGTTCGATTGTTCGCATCCGCCAACGAACCGGGCGATCGATTTGCGGACGGCGCTGGCGTATTCGTGCAACGCGTTCACGGCGCACGTGGCGGAACGTTTCGAACCGGGAGAGCTGGCGCGGGGGCTGGAGCGATTCGAAATCGGCCGGACGCAGGCCGCGGCCACGCGTGAGGCCAGCCAACTGCAGGCACTCGGCGAGGAGCGCGTGCTGGTCAATCCGATGGAACTGGCGCAGGCTTACCGGCAGATCGCGCTCGGCGGAGACCAGGCAATCATCGGCGGGCTCAAGGATGCGGTGGAGTTCGGAACGGCGCAACGCGCGGCCGTGCCGGGGCTGGCCGTGGCGGGCAAAACGGGCAGCGTCCGCACGGCGGCCGGGGCGCGGATTGCGTGGTTCGCGGGTTTCACCGCGGCGATGGTAGTGGTGGTGATGCTGCCCGGACGGTCTGGCGGAGCGGACGCAGCGCCGGTGGCGGCCGAAGTGTTGCGAGGGGCGGCGAAGTGAGGCGCGCGGTTCTGGTTGGGCTGGCCGTGGCCGTGGCGCTGACGGCGCAAACCTCCATCACGGTGCGCGTGGGAGCGCAAACCCTCACTCTGCCGCTGGAGCGTTACGTGGCGGCGGCGCTGGCCGGAGAAGCCGGAACGTTTCGCTCCGCCGAGGCGTTGCGGGCCATGGCGGTGGCAGTGCGCACGTACGCGGTGCGGCTGCGGGGCCGGCACGCCGCGGAGGGATACGACTTCTGCTCGACGACACACTGCCAGCACATCGAACCGCGGTCGATCGCATCGCGGCTGGAGGAAGCGGCGGCGGCCACGGTGGGTGAGATGCTGTGGTACGAAGGCAAGCCGGCGTTCACGTGCTACACGCGGGATTGCGGGGGACGCACGGAAGATGGGGCGGCGCTGTGGAACCTGGCGGCGCCCTACTTGAGGAGTCACCAAGACCCATACTGCGCGGCGGCGAAGTGGCGATGGGAGGCCAATCCGCGGCAGATCGTGGAGGCGCTGCGGCGGTCGCAACTGCGCACCCCGGAAATGGTGGAGCGGGTGGAGGTGGTGGCGCGCACAGCCTCGGGACGCGCACTGACATTGGCGTTGCAGGGACCGGGAGAATCGGTCCGCGTGAGCGCCAGCACGTTGCGTTTTGCGCTGGGCCGGGCATTCGGATGGAACACGGTGCAGAGCGAACGGTACGAGATCCATTGGCCGGTATTTGAAGGAACGGGCTCGGGGCACGGGGTGGGATTGTGCCAGCGGGGCGCGGAGCAGATGGGCGCGGCGGGGCGGAGCTATCGCGAGATCCTGGCGTTCTACTTTCCGGGCGCGGCGTTGGGGATCACGGGGCGCGGCTTGACGTGGCAGCGGTTGGGGGGCGAGCGGGTGGCGCTCTTCACGACCGAGCCCTCGCTCGACGGCGCGGTGCTGGCGTTGGCGGAGCGGGAACTGCGAGCGGCGGCGGAACGCCTGCGCGTGGAGGCGCCGAACGGCGTGGAGATACGGCTGTATCCGGATCTCGACAGCTTTCGCAACGTCACGGGCGAGCCGGGTTGGGTGGCGGCGCGGACCGATGGCCGGCGAGTTCACTTGCAGCCCGCGGTGGTGCTGCGATCGCATGGCGCGCTGGAGGGGACGGTGCGGCATGAGATGTTGCATGTGGTGGTGGAATCGCAGGCAGACGCCGGCTTGCCGGTATGGTTCCGGGAAGGACTGGTGGAGTACCTGGCCGGCGGGGGCAAGCACGCGGCGGGGGCGGCATCCGAACAGACGGATGGCGGAATGCGGCAGCGCTCGAGCCCGGCGGAGGCGCGGCGCGCTTACGAGCAGGCAGCGGGCAGGGTCGCGGGACTGGTGGCGCGCTATGGGGAGGCGGCGGTTGTGGGTTGGGCAAGGAGCGGGTTGCCGGCGGAGGCGAAGGGGAATTGAGGGCGTGGCCCAACGGCTGCAAGCGAACTTCAGAGTGATCAGTCCGTGGTTCGGTCGTTCGATATCAGATCGGTCTGCAAGTGAAGGAATTCCTCCTCGGCCACGCTCCGAAGGGCCGCCAGATCATGTTGGATCGAGTGCCAGATCAGAGCTTCATCTACTGCTTCATACTCATGCCGATAGACATTCCCCGCGGCGGCGACAGCCGCCCAATCGATCTCTGGATGGCGTTGAAGCAGCTTATCAGGGAGCCGTCGCGACGCTTCAGAGATGATCTCCAGTGCTCGAACTACCGCGTAAACCGTCTTTCGTTCCGCGCGAAAAGCCTGGAAGTCGAGGCCGGCGGTAAAAGCAGCGATCGCATCGACGTTGTCGATGATGTCGGACAGCCGCTGAGCCGGATTCTTAGAAGGCATGAATCAGGTCGTGCAGAATGTTGGCCCGGAGCAAGGGCTTAAGGGTCCGCCGATTCACAACGTCACTCGGACCGTCGAGGAGTTCGCCGATGTAGAGTTTGAGTCTGGCGTACTGAAAGATGCCCATCGGCCGGTTCTCGTCGAGATCCACCAGCACGTCAATGTCGCTTTCGGCGTCGGCTTCACCCCGCGCCACCGAACCAAACACTGCGGCGTGTGACACCCCGAGCCGCCGCAGATCACTCTCATGGGAGCGGAGTGTTTCCAGCACGTACTGGAGGTCCAGTTTCATAGCCCACCATGAGTTTACCAGACGATTGCGGGTCCTGTCGCACGCAACCGAGCGCAGTTTCCGGATGCGTCATCCGGCCACAATGCGGCGGCTTGAACCGGTGAATCTGGGCTGTGCCGGCCAAGCGCTTCGAGAAAGGAACCCGGCTCAGGCGGCTTCGAGATCGAAGCGCACGCGGCAGCCTAGCGCCGTCGCGATGTTGACCAGCGCGTCGAGCGAGAAGCGGGAAACCCGACCGCGGAGCAGATCGTTGATCCGGGGCTGGGTTACGCCGCAGCGGCTCGCCGCTTCGGCCTGTGTCCAGTCGTGCTGTTTCAGGCGTGCCGCGATCTTCTGCATCAGTTCTGCCCGCGCTCTCAGGTTCGCAGCCTGCTCGGGAGTATCCGCGATCGCATCCCAAACACTCCTGTAGCTCTTCGGTTTGCTCATATCCTGCCTCTCAACAGTTGCCCAAGCCGTCTTTTCGCGAATGCGTTCCGGAAAGCGTTTTGTTCCGACCGGAACACCGCTTGCCTTCCCGTAATCTATTCGATGGCGGACCCGAAGGGCGCCATGCCTGGCGCCAACACCGTTTTCGGAAACTCGCCGGAGCCGCAGATTGTGAATGACCCGAAATCCTTGTACCAATCGCCATCGGGCGCCCACGGGCCGGTATTCACCCAATCCTGCAATCGGCGAAGATCTTGCTGGGAGATCTGTCGCTCCGCTACACGCGCAAGAATGTGCTGCCAGACGGGGCGTGGGAGATTAGAGAATCGAATCTTCGGCAATGGCATCCTTCCCGAAGATTGCCCGGATCAGATCCTTCCCGGCTTCATTCTTGCGCGCGGGATCGTTCTCCGACATGAACCGCCGATATGTCGCATTGAGACTCTTGCGCGCCGCCGCTTCAGCGTCTACCCCGCGCTGTGCGAGCATGACCAGGGCCCGGCTCATGGTGAGACGCTTTCTTCTGGCTACTCGCTCGACCTCAATCGCCAGGTGCGCCGGAATCGTGACGCTCTGGCGGACGGATGGCGCGGTTCGCGTGCGGGCCTTTGGGCTGTCTCTCATACCTTTATCCTATCATCTGCACCACTGTGGTGCAGGGAGCACCAGCCGCCTGCCGTTACTTGGCGACGGCGGGCACGATCCAGATCAGCGTTGCCAACCCGAACAACAGCGCCACCAACCCTATGCCCGGTAGCCACAGCCCTTCCGAGTTGTTGCCGGGTTCAAGCACGGCGACATCCGGATCGGCCTGGAAATAGTACACCCGGACTGCTTTGCCGGGCCGGTAGCGCGTCGCGATGTCCTCCGCCCAGTCCTCGCCCGAGCCTTCGATCTGGCCGAAGCGGCGCCGGTTGTTAAAGTGCTTCACGCCGCCGACTTCGTAGGTGTAGACGAACTGGGGCGAAAACGTGGTGCTGCGGCGATGGTCGCTGTCCTCGGTTTCCGAGGCGTTCACCCTGGAGAACAGCACGGTGCCTTCGACCGACGGCCAGTCGAGACTGGCGGCGCCGCGCCACAGGCGTTGTGCTCCGCTCGAGAGCGCCAGAATCCCGAGCCCGCAGAACACAGCGGCCAAGAACCCCGCGACCACCGGGGCGACCACATCCGACTGCTGCGATTCGGCGCCGAAGACGGTCAGGAAAACGAACAACGCGACTGCGGCGGGCAGCAGGAACGCGAGGCCCGCACCCGGCAGCCAGAAGGCTTCGGCATGCAGGCCAGGCCGCGCGGCGGCGATCCAAGGGCGGCTGGGGTCGTAGGATACCGGGACCGCGCCGTTCACCGGATAGCGCAGGCGCTGCAACTCGGCCTCCGACGCATCACCCGATCCCAGCGTCTGGCCAAAATGAATCAGGTTCGTCGAGTACTGCTTGCCGGCGACCTCGTATTGAATCACGGTATCGGCCGAGTAGATGACGGAGGCGACCCGCGTTTCTCTATCGACATCGTGCTGTTCCCGGGTATCGGAGCGCACGACCTTCCCCGCGATCCTGGGCCAATGCGAACTCGCCACCGCGCGGTCGACGTTGCGCAGGCCGAGCACGAACAGGTAGAGGCCGAAAGCCACCACCAGTCCGATCGCGATCACCCCGCCGATGAGAGTGAGTTTCATCATCGAGTGAGGAACCCTTAACTCATCTTCTACAGTTGGCGACGCGAGTTGGCCGCAACTTGTTGATTCCAAACAAGGCGATGCCTGCCAGCGCGAAATCCTAGTGTCACGACTTATCTGCAAATAGCTGAAGACAGTGCTTGTAATGCGCATCCTAGTGGTCCATGATAGTGACACAGGAGCGCCGATTTGTTCGTTCGTACACAGACCAACGGTTCCCGGACCTATCTGCTCATCGTGGATAACCAGTGGGTGGGCGGCAAGGTCAAGCAGCACGTCCTGCTTCGTCTCGGCCGCCTCGATGAGTTGCTGGCCAG
>PLMF01000149.1 GCA_003142355.1 Bryobacterales bacterium | reverse complement strand
AAAAAGAGTTGACGAAAAACCATTGTGAGGGCATATTGGGAGAGGTTCCAAGAGGTTTGAGGAACAGCAAGCCTCCGGAAACGTAGCGGACCAGGAACGGTGATCCGCAGCCAAGAAGTCTAGCGATAGAAAACGGGCTGCGGGGAGCGAGAGGAAATCGGGCGGATTCGGAAGGCGGGCTTGGCAGGCGGCAAATTCTGCTGAACGCTTTGATCCCGAGGGAGGTAAAAGTCCCGGAGGGGAGTGGAGGCGGGAGGCGCAGTCAGCCAGGCTATTTGGCGACGCTGCAACGGGCCAGAAGCGAAGAAGCGGCCGAAGCCGGGGCGAACCGGCATTGGTAGTGGAGCAGAAGGGCCGAACGGGCGGGGGAGCCAGGTAGCAGGGAGCGAAGTAGCAGGTCAGGACCTTTGACCCCGGAATGGGTTTCGCGCAAGCGGGAGTCGTTGCGGGCGAGGGAAAGGCCGTTACGAGCGACCGGCCCCGATGGGGAGAGAAGAAAGGCTGCGACGCGCCAGGAAGCATTGATCCGGTAGCCGGAGAAAACGGTTGCTGGGGAGCGGAGAGGCGAAGCGTACAGCGCTCTCGATTGCGATGTTCAGTACCGGGCATGCCGGTGGTGGGCAAGGCTGCAAATCGGATCACTTGGAACCATTTTTTTTGTGGGCAGCTAAAGCACGCCCAACCCCTCGATTTGTGATACGGTAGGTCTTTCGCTGGAATTGGAGGATCTAGTAATGATGGAGGCCCTTGGCCTGATTGAAACGAAGGGGTTGGTGGGTGCCATCGAAGCCGCCGATGCCATGTGTAAGACCGCCAACGTGGTTCTGCAAGGCAAGGAATTCATCGGCGCCGGACTGGTTTGCGTGACGGTCCGCGGCGATGTTGGCGCGGTGAAAGCGGCGACGGACGCGGGTGCGGCCGCGGCCCGGCGCGTCGGCGAGCTAGTCAGCGTCCACGTCATCCCGCGGCCGCATGAGGAGGTGGAAAGGATCCTCCCCACTGGCGGCATCACGAAGTAACGGCCGATGATCGAGGACAAAGACCTTCTCTCGATCCAGGAGGTCCGCACCAAGGTCGAGAAGGCCTATTCCGCCTGGCTCGAATACCGCACCTTTTCCCAGGAGCAGATTGACGCCATCGTCGAGCGCATGGGAGCCGCGGCGCGCGCCAATGCCAAGCGTTTAGCCGACATGGCCGTGGAAGAGACTGGCTACGGCAACGCCCAGGACAAGTACGTCAAGAACCTGCTGTGCGCCGACCGGCTGCCGCGCCGCATGCGCGGCATGAAAACGGTCGGCGTTTTGCGCGAGCTGCCGGAAGAAAAAGTGGTCGAAATCGGCGTTCCCATGGGCGTGGTGGCGGCTATCCTGCCCACCACCAATCCCACCTCCACGGCTATTTACAAGATCCTGATTTCGCTCAAAGCGGGGAATGCCATTGTGCTCAGCCCGCACCCTCGCGCGCACCAGTCCTCCTGCTCGACGGCGGCAATTCTGTACCAGGCGGCGGTGGAGGCGGGCGCTCCCGAGGGCATCATCCAGTGCGTCGAGAACGCCACGCTCGAAGCCACCAACGCGCTCATGCGGCACGAGCGCACCGGCGTGATTCTTTCCACCGGCGGCGCGGGCATCGTGAAAGCCGCCTATTCCAGCGGCAAGCCGGCCTTCGGCGTGGGCCCCGGCAACGTTCCGGTGCTGATCGACACGTCGGCCGACCTGGAAGAAGCGGTCGCCAAAGTGGTCGCCGGCAAGTCCTTCGATTACGGCACGGTCTGCTCGAGCGAGCAGGCTCTCGTCGCGGAAGCCCCGCTGCGCGACCGCATTCTCAGCTTGCTGAAGACCAACAAGGCCTCGATTGCCAACGACGCCCAGAAGCAGGCGCTCGGCAAGCTGCTGATCATGCCGAACTGGACGGTGAATCCGCAGTGCGTGGGCAAGTCCGCCGCCACCATCGCCAAGATGGCGGGTTTCGAAGTGCCGCCGGACACCTCCATCATCTGCGCCGAGCTGGAGGGCGTCGGGAAGCGGTATCCGCTCTCCGCCGAGAAGCTCTCGCCGGTGCTTTCGCTCTACTTCGTCCAGGACTTCAATGCGGCCCTGGAAACCTGCTTCGCGCTGCTGAAGTTCGGCGGCATGGGCCACACCGCCGTGATCCACTCGAAGAACGACCAGCGCACGCGGGAATACGCCATGCGCATGCCGGCCATGCGGGTGCTGGTGAATACGTCCGCGCCACACGGTTCCATCGGCATCACCACCAATCTCTTTCCGGCGATGACGTTGGGTTGCGGCGCCGTGGCGGGGAACATCACCTCCGACAACGTAGGTCCCCGGAACCTGATCAACATCAAGCGACTGGCCTACACCGTGCGCCAGCCGCAGGAGGCGTTCGAGATGCCGATCGATTACAACGCCGCGCCGGGCGCCGCCGCGGGCGCGCCCGCCTCCGGCCCCGGCTCAATCGACCGCAGTGCCGTGGTCGCCGCCGTCGAGCGGTATCTGGCGTCGCGCGGAATGCCGGTTGCCGCGCCGGCCCCCCAGCCGGTGTCTTTCGTGGTGTCGGATGTCGTGGACCGGTATCTGGCATCCCGCAGGGTTCCGGTTGCGGCGCCGCCCGTGGCGCCGAATGTCACGGCCCAAGTGGTGGACCGCTTTCTGGCCCGGCGCGGCGCTTCCGAATCCAAGACTGAGTTTGGCTGACTGACTGGTTCAGGCGCGGTAGCGTCTTGCCCCGCAGCTTCACCCGCGCCGGCGCCGGAGACGGCATCGCCGGCGGCGTCTCGGCCCGCGCCTCCACCCAAGCCGGTGGATTTTGTAGCGGAGGCCGACGTGCGCGCCGCCATCCAAGAGAACCGCAAGATCTATATCGGGCCGAAGACGATCGTTACGCCCTCCGCCCGCGACCTGGCCGGCCCCTCCGATGTTCTGGTGCCGGCTCAGGGTTGAGGCATTTACGTGGATTTGAATCTCGACACACTGAAGCAGGAAGTCCTGGAGTATCTCGATTCGGCCGGATTCGCCGTCTTCCACGGCCATCCCGGGGGTCTGGAAGGTCCGCCCGCGGTCCTCTGGGACGCCGCGCATTACCCGGACTACCGGATGTTCCTGGAAGTCGCCCGCAAGGCCGGAATCAACCTCGTAGTGTACGCCACTCGCGAGTTTGAAGCCGCCGACATCGACGATCTTCTGGCGCAGCTCGACGACTGCGAGCTCACCCGCGAAGAGCGTCGAGACTACGAATCGCGCCTGCGCGAGCTGCGCATCTTCGAAGGCGTCACCTGCTCTCTGGATCTGGCGTTCGATCACCACTCCCGCCTCTACGTTTACGAAGTGCAGCCCGACTGGTACGAAGACTTCCTCGGCGTCGAGGACGAGATCGTATCGCGGATGGCCGATGAAGAAGACGTGGACGAGGGCGACTCCCTCGGCGGCTACTTCTCGAAGAACTGACAACGTCAGGGCAAGCTAAAGCATGCCCCACCTCTGGCTACTACCCAGCTCCGATTTGCGCGACGTTGCCGCGCTCTCATCGGCGCTCGGCATGGGCGGCCCGGCCGCGGGAATTCTAATGCACCGCGGCCTCGGCGAGCCGGCCGCCGCGCGCCGCTTCCTCGAGCCTTCGCTCGACGACCTCCACGACCCGCTCACCATGCGCGACATGCCGCGAGCCGTCGCGCGCCTGCGGGAAGCCATCCGCGCCGGCCAGAAGACGCTGATCTACGGCGATTACGACGTGGATGGAACCACCTCCGTGGTGCTTCTGACCAAGGCCATCGAACTGGCCGGCGGCGCCAGCAGTTACTACGTTCCACACCGCCTCAAGGACGGCTATGGCATGCGTCCCGAGGTGGTGGAGACCGCCGCCGCCGAAGGGGTGAAGCTCATCGTGAGCGTCGACACCGGAATCCGCGCCGCCGAAGTGGTGCGCCGCGCCAATGAGCTGGGTGTCGATGTGATCGTCACCGACCATCACTTGCCGGAGACGGATTTGCCGCCGGCGCTGGCCGTGCTCAACCCCAACCGAGCCGACTGCCCGTATCCCGAGAAGAACCTATGCGGCGCCGGGGTGGCGTTCAAGCTGGCGCAGGCGCTGCTGGCCACGCTGCCATGGGCGCCGGAGAAAGTGCGGCGGCTTTCGGAATCGCTGCTCAAGCTGGTGGCCATCGCCACGGTGGCCGACGTGGTGCCGCTCACCGGCGAGAACCGCGTCATGGTCAAACACGGGCTGGACGGCCTCGGCGCCGTCCGCAACGCCGGTCTGCGCGCGCTGCTGGACGTGGCGGGCTTTACGGGCAACACTGTGCCGACAGCCCGACAGGTGGCGTTTCAGATGGCGCCGCGCCTGAATGCAGCCGGCCGCATGGATACGGCCATGGCGGTGATCGAGTTGTTCCTCACCGGCGACCCCGCGCGCGCCCGGGAGCTGGCGCGACAGCTCGACGGGCAGAACACCAAGCGCCGGCAGGTGGAGGACGAGATCCGCGACACCTGCGAGCGCNNTGGTCT
This sequence comes from Bryobacterales bacterium, assembly GCA_003142355.1. Next base: position 13,095 of record PLMF01000149.1, on the reverse strand, counting down.
ACTACTCCGAGAACTGGCATCGCGGCGTGCTCGGCATCGTGGCATCACGGCTGGTGGAGCGCCTCCACCGCCCGGTGTTTGTGATCGGCCGCAACCCCGAGGACGGCCTGGCGCAGGGATCCGGCCGCAGCATTGCGGCATTCCACTTGCTGGAAGCCATGGAAGCCATGCCCGACCTTTTCGTCCGTTTCGGCGGCCACCAGTACGCCGCCGGGGTGACGCTCGAAGCCGCGCGCGTCGACGAATTCCGCCAGCGCCTCAATGCCTACGCCGCGGCGCGCCTGACTCCCGAGGATTTCCAGCCGCGGATGGATGTGGACGCGGTGATCGAGTTGCGCGACATCACGGAAGGCGCCGTCCAGGAAGTGCTGGCGCTGGCGCCCTTCGGCCACGGCAATCCGCCGCCACTCGTGGCCGCCCTGGATGTGGAAGTGGCCGGGCAGCCCGTGGTCATGAAGGAGAAGCACCTGCGGGTGATGGTGCGCCAGAACGGCCGCACGCTGGCGCTGAAGGCCTGGAACTTCGCCGGGCGCGCCGGCGAGATGCCGCCCGGCGCGCGCGTGGACATAGCGTTTACACTAGAGGAAGATGCGTACTCGGCCGCCCGGGGCTACCCCGGCTGGGCGGCGGTGCTGCGCGATGTCCGTGCCGCGAAGGATTACAATCGTACTTTTAGAGTTTAGGAACGCATGAAAACAACATTTGGCCTCTTTCTGCTCGCGGTGGTCTGTGCCACCGGCGTCGATGCGCAATCGGTGGCGGGATATGGCGCCGTCACCGGAACCGTGCGCGACGCCAACGGCGAAGGCTTACCCGACAGCACGGTGCTCCTGTTCAACGAATCCATGGGCATGCGGCGCAGCATGATGTCGACCGACGACGGCACTTTCGACGCGCCCTCGCTGGCGCCCGCGAAAGGGTACAGCCTGAAAGTGACGAGGAAGGGATTCGTGGACTGGAAATCCACCGTCTTCGACGTCTCTATCGGACAGACACTGAACTTCACCGTCATGATGCAAGCCGAGGGAGGCTCGATTCCCGAGGTGGACCCCGCCCGGGCATTGGCTCCGGTGGACGATACCAGGGTGGGCGTTTCGACGTTGGTCAGCCGGTCGCAGATCGACGGGTTGCCCACCAGCGACCGCCGCCTGGATGAGCTGGTGCTGATGGCGCCCACGGTTTCCACCGTCAGCGGCCTCGGAGCGATGGCCTTTCAAGGCTTGCCCTTCTACAATTCTTTTCTCATCGACGGCATCTCCACGGCCAAGAGTTTTTATTTCCTGGACGGGCCCGGGATTGCCAACCAGATCTCGCAAGACGCGGTGGAAGAGGTGCAGGTGCTGGTGAGCGACGCCTCGAGTGAGTTCGGGCGCTCGATGGGAGGCACCGTCAACGCGGTGACGCGGAGCGGGGGCAACAGTTTTCACGGCGCCGGGTACGGATATTTCGCCAAGCCCACGCTGAGCTCGGCCGAGCGGTACGCGCTGGGACGGAGCCTGTTTCAAAAGCAGGACCAGGAGGGCGGCAGCGTGGGCGGGCCGGTCGTCCCCGGCAAGGTTTTCTTCTTCTTGAACGCCGAACTTCTGACAGGCAATTTCCAGGACATGAATCGCATCACGAGCCCCATGATCGCCGATGCCGCCGGCTCCTCCGTCCTGTCGTCGAATTGCAAAACGACCGCCACCACCTGCGCCGCCGCCATCAAATTCATCCAGCAGCAGATGAACGTGGTATCGGCGTTGTCGGAACGCCGGGAAACGGGGCTGGCGAAGATCGATTACCGCCGCAGCGACCGCAATACGTTCGGCGTGGAGGCCAACGCCATGAATTCGCGCTTCCCCGAGGACGCGCAAACCGGGAACGTGGCTCCCAATGGGGGACTGCTGGGCATCGGCAATTCCAAGGACGATATCCGTTACGGAAAGGCGTCCTGGATCAGAGCGCCGAGCTCGGTGGCCATCAATGAAGCGCGCTTCGGCATGTTCGAGGACCGCTTCTCCGACCCCGCTTCGCAATCCAACCTGTCTACCGGCAACCTGGGCATCAACGTGGCCGGAGTGACGCTCGGCGCGAGCCATCCGTACGCTACCGCACACACGGAGCGGCGGTACCAGTTGGTCGACAACTTCAGTCTGACCGCTCTGGCGCACTCCTTGAAGCTGGGCTTCGACGTGTCGCAGACGCGCGACTCGATCAACGAGCTTGCCAACTCCAGCGGCACCTACTTTTATTCGTCGCTGACGGCCTTTGCGCAGGACCTGGTCACGGTCAATTCGAGGAACTACTCGTATTTCACGCAGACACTCGGCAATCCCGTCCGGTCGCTGCGCACGAGGGAAGTCCATGCGTACCTCCAGGACACGTGGAAGGCCACGCGGAACCTGACGCTGAGCGGCGGATTGCGGTGGGAAAAATCGCTCCTGCCGCACCCGAACTATACCACCTCCCCGTATTACAATACGGGCACCATACCGTCGCGCAGCCTGAATCTGACTCCGCGGATCAGCCTGGCCTATCTGATGGGCAACCGCACGGCGTTTCGCGCGAGTTATGGCTGGTATTACGCTCCCATTCCGGGCCAGGTTCTGGATGCGCTGTTTCTCGGCAACGGGCAATACCAGACCAGCATCGCGGTGAACCCGAATCAGTCCGGCGCACTGGTTTTCCCCAACGTGTTTGCGCCCACCGCCACCCTCCCGAGCGGCACGACGAACCTGATGTACGCCGAGGGCAAATGGCGCCAACCCTACAACCAACAGGCCAGCGTGGCGATCGAGAGGCGAGTGACCAGGGACACGGACTTGACCGTCAACCTGATCCACAGCCGGGGGCTGAAGTTGTGGACGGCAAGCGACCTCAACCTGGCGACTCCGACCAAGAGTGAAACATATACCATCGACAATGCCGGCAACCAATCGACTGGCACTTTCACCACCAACGTCTTCACCGCCAAGAACGATACCGCCAAAGCGCACGTTTACCAGTTCGAAAACGGCGGATCGTCCTGGTATGACGCCGCGGCGGTTCAGGTGCGCAAGCAAATGGGGCGCGCGCTGAGCGTGCAGGCGTCCTACACCTGGTCGCACTCGATCGACGATGTGAGCGGAACGCCGTTGGTTCCGGGGATCCCGGCGAACACCACGCCCGGCGACTCGGCCGGCGACCGAGGCAGCTCTCCGGCGGACCAGCGGCACCGGGGGACAGTAAACTGGCTGTGGCAGCCCAGGGTGATCAAGAGCGATTCGCCCTTGGCGCGCTTCGTGCTGAACGGATGGGAGGTCTCGGGGGTAGCCACGCTGGCTTCTCCGCAACACCGGACGCCGGTGCTGATCGCCGGCGCGCAGCAGTTTTCCGGCGTCACCATGACGTACACCAATTCGCTGAACGCGTCGGGGGGCTGGAACCGGGTGCCAACGGAGGGGGTGGGCACGCTGGGTACCGGGTCCAACCAATACACGGTGAACGGGCGTCTGACGCGCACGCTGCCCTTCACGGAGCGGGTCAAGGGGATGCTGATATTCGAGGCATTCAACGTGCTCAACAACCAGTACACCACCCAGATCAACACCCTGGCGTATACGGTGACGACGGGGGTGCTGAGGCCGGCGCCGGGAGTAGGCGCGGCCATCGCCGCCGACGGTTACCCGTACGGATCTAGCGCGCGCCGCTGCCAGATTGCGTTCCGGCTGGAGTTCTGAGGGGGGGCCAGGGGCCAGGGATTGGGGGAGGCACGAGGTTCGGGGCCGGTTTCGTGGGTTCCTGGGGGGCATGGCGAATCACAGATAGCGGTCCAAGTGGGCGGGAGCGGGGGTGCGGTAGACCTTGGAAGCGATGGACTGGGGCGGCGGCGGGGGAAGTTGCGGAACGAACCCAATTTGCGGTGGAGGCACTGATGGCGAAGGGGTTACGTCCGGGGCCGGGGCTGGAGTGGAGAGGGCAATCGGGTCCGGATCGATCGGAGGAGGCGGAGGGTCGGGATTCTGGCAGAGGAAGCCGAGGGTTTCGATGGCGCGGTGGTAGGAACGCTCGGTGGAATCGATGCGGCGCTGGAGGCGGCTGAAGGCGGTTTGACCGCGGATGAAGCCCTGGCCGGCCGCGCAGTCCTGTTTCGGGGTCCAGGCTTCCTGCATTTCGCATTCGAGGATCTCGGCATCGATTCTGCGAAAGCGGCGGAGCAGCCACTCGTCGTGGATGAGGGTATCCACGAGGAGGCGTTCTTCGGGGGTGGCGGGAAGGAAGCGCTCGCGATACTCCCGGGTGAGGGTTTCAAGGGCGGCGGAGTCTTCGCCGCGGATGAGGTTGGATTTGGCGTCAATGCCGGATTGGAGAGCATTCATGCTGGAGACGGCCTTGCCCGCAACGGAGCATGGGCCGGAGGAACGTAGGGCGTTGAGACGATTCGCCGCGATTTGTTTGATGGTTGACATAAAAAAAGGACAGGCGGGAGGCCTGTCCTGATTGGAGAGTAGCACGGGGGTGGGCGAGGGAGCGGAAGGGGAGATCTGTATGCTATTGACAGGATGGGAGATAGAAGTTTGAAAAAACTGTGAATGAAATATGGAGGGCGTTTGGTACTTCCCCTGTCAGAAACCTGCGAACGCATCGTTGACGACGCCTTCGATCAAAGTCACTTCATCATCGTTCAACTTCCTGAACTCTCCCTCACGACGATTCTTGGACAGCCTGCCGTTGTTCTGCCTGATGAACGCGACCAGGTTTTCGGCAATCCGGTCGGGCATCTCAACCGCATCCATGATGCGCCGGACGGCTTCGTCGTGACGGCGCAGGTAGTCGATCTCGTGCGGCAGATCCCGCTCTACTGTGCGTCTGACGCACGCATACAGAAATTCCGCCGCGTCCGTGCAGTCAGGATAGCGGTACAAATCGCGGGTTTCGTTGAGCACTTCCACATTGCGCTCGGGGGTGGGCCGCCATTCGATGAAAGGCATGAGCGGGCTCGAATGGGCCTGCAGGGTGGCTCGGTAATCGTCGACGCGATCCTGCATCACCGATGAAACGGGGAACACCATCCCCGGCGGCGTGAACTTGCGTTCGGCGAGAACGTGATGGATCAAGCAGCGGTGCATACGCCCGTTGCCGTCCTGGAACGGGTGGATGTATACAAAGCCGAACGCGGTGGCTGCAGCCTTCAGCACCGGGTCGACGCCATCGTCGCGCATGCGGTCGTTGGCTTCCAGCAGGGCGCCCATGAGATCGCCCAGATCGTCGGGCCGGGCGCCGATGAACTCGGGAAGCGGATCGCCGTGGTGGTCCCGTTGGCCTATAAAGACGCCGTCGGGACGGAGGCCCGCGCGCACGAATCGCGTATCTTCAATGAGGACGCGCTGAAGACGAATGATCTCGTCCAGCGTGAGCCGGTTCCTGCCTGCTTGAAGGACTGCTCGGCCCCATCGCTCCAGCCGGTTGCGCGGCGGACGCTCGCCTTCGATCTGGAAGCTCGCCAAGCTGTCGGCCAGAAGCAGGAAACTGGCGGCGCGCGCAACGAGATGTGCGCCTGTGCGGCCCACCGTTTCCCGAGCCTTGGCGGCAAGATCGAGCTGCACGAAGTCGGCAAGGGCTTTGGTGCGCCTGATGACCGGACAGAACCGGCCCGTCCCCAAGAGATTGTCGCGCACCCGGTGCCGTTTCGACAGACGCGGCTTGCCTGTGAAGTACGCCTCGGGTTCCAGAAGATCGATGGCAGCGGCTTGGGGCGCATCGTCCACAGAGAGGCTGCGCCCGGTCAGAAGCTCGTAGAGATACCATGCGCGACGCGCCGCAGTGCCGGTGGGCGCGGACCGCGCGAAGGCCTCGACCTCCGCGGCCGGAACCGCTTGGAACGCCCGCTTCAGAATCAGAAGATCGATCTGCTCGTGACGAAGCGCAAATGTAAGGTGATCGGCAAAGGTATCGCCGGGCCAGTAGCGTCTGTCGAAGACGGTCCATGCACCCTCTTCGCGGCGGCTGCCGCTAATGTGCTGTTCCGAGACACAACCTGGCTGCCGGACGGGTACTGGAAGCGCGAGCGCTCGGACGAGTGCCGCCCAGCCGGCCAGTCTGGTGCTCTCAGGGACCGTCTTCTCCTGGAAAACCGCGATAGGACCAGATTCGAGTGTCATACGTCGAAAACCTTTTGCCGCCGTCGAAAATCGGCTTGGAATAACATTATACGTCGAAAACCATGATACCATGTCAGGCGTCGAAATTCACTCACCCTCGTCGAAAAACGCTTTTAATACTTATATTCTGTCGAAATTCATGTTCTACGTCTGCGGCGCGTCGGAGAGACAGGACAACGATCCAACCGGTACAATTATGGATACTGAGGGCCCTTAGCTCAGCGGTTAGAGCAGCGGACTCATAATCCGTTGGTCGAAGGTTCAAATCCTTCAGGGCCCACCAATTCCTGCGGTCCGACACCGGCCTTGGCGAAGTAGCCTTGTCGCGGTCGTCTCGGAGGCGAAACTATGAAGGTCAAAAAGGGCGAGGCGGAATCGATTCTGGTGGACGTGCCGGAATTCCGCTCCGAAGCCGAGGAAGCGGAGTGGTGGGGCCGGCATCAAGACTTGATCGCCGATCTGCTGGTAAAGCACGGTGCTTCCCTTCCTGTGCGTGTTCCGCGCGTGACGATTCAGCCAGCTCACCGTAGCGCCAACTTGGGGTACCGCCGACATCGGGTTCCTGTCCAGGGTTCGAAACCGGCGTGTCCCGTTCGATCCCACCCTGGTCCGCGCTGAAACTGGTTGGCACGAGCCGGACCTGGAGCGCGTGAAATCGAACTCAGAAACTCGGCACTTCCAGACTCAGTTCGCCGATCATCTGGAAATGCTTCCGGTTCTTCGAGACCAGCGTAAAGCCGTTTTCGATTGCGGTGGCGGCGATCAGTGCATCGAGCGCATGCAAGCCGTGAGAGCGCGCGAAGGTCATCATGAGAGCGGACGCCCGGCGCGCGATCTCCTCGTTCGGCGGGATCTGTTCGTAGGCCGAAATCAGGACGTCGAGATCGGTCACTTCGCGCTGGTTGCGGGCGCCGGCGATCAATTCGAGGGCCGTGATCGCCGAGAGCAGGCAATCGTCGCCGAGGCTATCCAGGTAGTCGGCGGCCTTGGCGTTTCCACGCGCGAAATCTACCATGACGTCGGAATCGATCAGGTATGCCATCGGGAGCCGCGAGCGGTTAAAACCGGGGTTCGCGCAGGCGGTTCACGTACGTGACGCCGTCGGGGATGTCCTCGCGGTCGGCCCACATTCCGAAAGCGGCAAACTCACGTACGGATTTTGGCCGGCGGCGCGGCTGCCCGGCGACGTGCACCTCAACCCTGGTACCTTCCGTGAGCTTCACTTCTTCCAGCGGCTTGAAGACCCCGTCCTCGTATTTGGCGGCGATGGTCATAACGTTCGCCCTCGCAATTCAAGGATACCAGGATGGCCAACCGGATGCGCCCACACCGCTTCGCGGTCGCGAAGATCTGGTGGCAAAAGCGGCGGTCCCGTCCCGTGCTGCGGGTTGCCTGCCTTCCGCGCGACAATAGTTTCAGATTGAGCCTCTTCGTGAATTCGGCATCCACCGGCACAGGCGCTCCTGCTTGTGTGGCCTCGGCTTTCCGCGCTGCGGGAATGAGTGCCGCTCGGGCGTTGGGCAATGGCGGCTGACCTTCTCGAAGACGCGCACGGCAACTGGGTTCCCAGTGTCAATCCGTGGATCGTGGCGGTCTCGGTNNATGCTGGCCACGTTCATGGTGGTGCTGGATTCCTCGGTGGCCAACGTCGCCCTGCCGCACATCGCCGGCAACCTCTCGGCCACCACCGACGAATCCACGTGGGTGCTCACCAGCTACCTGGTCTCCAACGCCATCGTGCTTCCGGCCAGTGGCTGGCTGGCCTCCATGATCGGCCGCAAACGGCTGCTGATGCTTTCGATTGCGATGTTCACCGTGTCCTCGCTGATTTGCGGGGCGGCGGTGAGCATGCCGATGTTGATCCTAGCGCGGGTGCTGCAAGGCGCCGGCGGCGGAGGGATGCAGCCCATCGCGCAGGCCATTCTGCTGGAGAGTTTTCCGGTGGAGAAGCGCGGCGCCGCCATGGCCGCCTACGGCATGGGCGTGGTGGTGGCGCCGATCATCGGTCCCACACTGGGCGGGTGGATCACCGACAGCTATTCCTGGCGCTGGATCTTCTACATCAACCTGCCCCTGGGCGTACTGGCGCTCTTCATGGTGAACCTGTTTGTGGAAGATCCGCCGTACATTCGGGCCAGTCTGAAGCGGCGCATCGACTATGCCGGCTTCCTGGCGATGGCGTTGTGGCTCGGTTCGCTCCAACTCGTCCTCGACAAGGGACAGGAGGACGACTGGTTCGCCGCCACCTGGATCTGCGCCACCACCGCTTTGTCGCTGGCTGCCATGGCGGCATTCATCTGGCGGGAACTTACGGTGGCGGACCCCATCGTGAACCTGCGGGTGCTCAAGAACCGCAATTTTTCGGCGGGAACGCTCATCACCGCCGTTTATGGCGTGATTCTGTATGGCGTCACCGCCATGCTGCCACTGTTCCTCCAGACCCTGCTGCAATACCCGGCGCTCCAGAGCGGGCTGGCGGTGAGCCCGCGCGGGCTGGGATCGTTCCTATCCATGTTCGTGGTGGGGCGCCTGGTGAGTGTGGTGGATAACCGCGTGCTGCTGGCCTTCGGGTTCATCATTCTGGCGATTTCCGCCGCGATGCTGGGGCAGATCAACCTGGAGATCGCCATGAGCAGCGTGGCGTGGCCCAACGTGATCAACGGTTTTGCCTCGGGTTTTATTTTCGTGCCGTTGACCACCATGGCCATGGGCACGCTGCGCAAGCGGGAAATGGGCAACGCGACGGGCATCTACAACCTGATGCGGAACATCGGTGGAAGCGTCGGAATCGCGGTGGTTACCACGCTGCTGGCGCGCGGCGCACAGGTTCACCAGTCCATCCTGGTGGGCCACGTGTCGATGGCCAATCCGGCTTTTCAGCGGGAGCTCGGCGCCCTGCAGCAAGGTGTCACCACGCAGCAGGCGTACGGGTTGATTTATGCGGAACTCATCCGCCAGTCCACGCTGCTGGCGTATATGGATAACTTCCGGCTGCTGGCAGGGCTGGCGTTGGCGGCCATGCCGCTGATCCTGATCTTCCAGCGGGTACGCAAGAAGTAAGGTCCGAGACATCACTCCTCCGACGTGGAACAACGAAGTCACGGGCGGCAGCAGCAGATGCGCCGTTGTCACCGGCTGCCGTCATTGCAATTCCCGTTTGCCCGATGTTAGCCTCCAAGAGGAGGCATCATGTCATCATTGTGCTGGTTCAGACGCGCCGGCATTCTCGTTTCCGTAGGTGCGGTGGTCCTTACATGCGGCTGCCATCAGGCGACGGAGCAGCAGCCGGAGGCCGGTTCCCAGGCGCTCGAAGCTGCTCCTCAGATCGGCGAGGTGAGTCCTCTCAACGGCGCGGGCCGTTCGCAGGCTTTTCGCGTGGTGGCCTCGCATCCCGCGGGGGCATCGGCTATTAACGACGTACAAATTTTCATCGACGAAAAGATGACCGCGACCGCCAGCGGGCCCTGCTGGATCGATGTCAACCCGCTCAAGTCGGTGGCCGCCCGAAAAGAAGACGGGTCGGACTGGCAGCCCTCCGTTGCCATCGGCTCTTCCGGCACGGCCGCCAGCAGCAAGTGCAGTGTGGCCGCCAGCGGGGTGAAGGTGGAAACCAAAGGTAACGAGCTCGCCGTGACACTGCCCGTCACCTTCGCCGCGAAATTCAAGGGGGCGAAGAAGGTCTGGGTGGTTGCGTCAGGCCCTCGCAAGCACAGCGGCTGGCAGGAGCGCGGCACCTGGACTGTGAACTGAGAGCGATGGATGGAAGCGGCCGGTCAGGACGCCTTCGGTTGCGGCACCTAGCGCCGAGACCGTCTGATTTGTTCCTCAACGCCTCGGGCCGGCCATGCCAGGCCCCTACACCGCGCCCTTGTAGGACCCTCTGCCAACCATCGAAGCACTGCGGCAGGCTGCCATGACCTGACCTGAGTTCGGACGGTTCGCGTGAAGGCCGCAATCGCGGCGCGCCTGCTATTGCAAAGGGATCTCCCTCGGCGGTACCGCCGGCAACCGGGCCGTCGCCGTTTGCCTCCGATCAACGGCTTCCGGCACAATCCGCAGCCGCACGTCGGGGGCACTCAGGCCGGCTCTTACAATGTCTTGGATCAAGGCCCGGATGCCCTCTGCCTGCGCTTCCATTTCCCGCTCGACCTGGCGTTCGAAATCCCCGACGGTGGTGAATGGGATATGCGTCTCGCTATGGAACAGCCGTTCCGTTTGTTCGAAGGGCTCATGCCGAAGCTGCGCCAGATATCCGATGCGGATCGCCATGCGGTCGAGGGCTACGCTGCCAGACCCGAAAGGCACCTGCTTGTCCGTTGGCACGACGGTCCGCTTGTAGTAGACGTTCTGAGGACCTCGCGCCAGCAGTACGCTCCCCCGCTGCGCCATCACGCCGTCTTGCAGAGTGTAAAACGCGACCGGTGGAAAGCCCTTCGGCAGGGCTGCTATGCCATCGCCGCCAGACACACCACCGCCTGCACCGTCGCCTATCCCTGGGCCGTATCCCGGATCCGTTACCGTGAATCGATGCGTGATGCTGATTTGTGCCAATGTTGCTGCATACCATATCTGCGACTTCCTCTCGAACAGCAGGTTGTTTGCAGCCAACCATACGATAGGGCGTGACTTCTCTAAACCAAGCCGCAGGAGCGAGCCCTCGCTATCTTTGTCGCGAGCCAAGAGAATCAGGACGGCGTCGGCCCAATTCTCTTCAAACGGCTCCAACAGCGCCGCGGGAACCGTCATGCCCGCTTCGATGGCCGCATCGAACAGTGCAGCCATAAACCCGTGCTCCTCTGCATGGGACGGAGCGTCACGCAATGCCATGGCAAATCGAAACTGTTCGATCAGTGCTTGATCGAGATCGGGTGAATGCAGGCGCCCGGCCAGGTAAGCGCCCCATGCCTTATCTACCCACTGGACCGAATTGAGCAACTGCCGAGCACGTTCGGCCTGCTGCGCACTGACAGGAAGCGGCTGAGCAGATAGCGCATTGGCTAGCAACAGGATTGCTACTACGCTGCTTACGAACCTCATATGCGGGCCGGCTTGACTTACCATCAATAAGCTGCCCCCGAGCGGCGGTTACCAACCGCCGCGCAGGATGCCATCCTGCCCCACTGGCCTACAGAATGTAGCGGCTCAGATCCTGGTCCTTCACGATGTCGGCTAGCTGCTTGCGGACGTAGGCGGCGTCTACCCTGACGGTCTTCTTCTTCAGGTCGGGACCGGCGAACGAGACTTCTTCCAGCATCTTTTCCATGATGGTGTGCAGGCGGCGCGCGCCAATGTTTTCCGATGCTTCGTTTACTTGCGCCGCAAACTTCGCCACTTCTTCCAGCGCGTCGTCGGTCAGGATCAGTTTGATGCCTTCCGTCTCGAGCAGCGCGGTGTACTGCTTCGCGAGCGCGTTCTTGGGCTCTTTCAGGATGCGGATAAAATCCTCCACGGTGAGCGATTTCAGCTCCACGCGGATCGGAAACCGGCCCTGCAACTCGGGGATCAGGTCGCTCGGCTTGGATACGTGGAAAGCGCCCGCGGCGATGAAGAGAATGTGGTCCGTGCGCACGAAACCGTGGCGCGTATTGACCGTGGTGCCTTCGACGATGGGCAGAATGTCACGCTGCACGCCCTCGCGGCTGACGTCCGGGCCGTGTCCCGATTCGCGGCCCGCAATCTTGTCGATCTCGTCCAGGAAAATGATGCCGCTCGATTCCACGCGCTCCAGCGCGGCGCGCGTCACCTGCTCCATGTCGATGAGCTTCTGCTCCTCTTCCTGCACCAGGTAATCGAGGGCCTCGGCCACGCGCATCTTGCGCCGCCGCGTCTTCTGGCCGAAGAGGTTGGGCAGCATGTCTTTCAAGTTGATGCCCATGTCCTCGATGCCCTGGTTGGTGGTGACCTCGAGCGTCGGGCCGCGGTCCTTGACGTCGATCTCGACCAAGCGCTCGTCGAGCTTGCCCTCGCGCAGCCGCTCGCGGAGTTTCTCGCGCGTGCGCTCGACGCTTTCGCTGGGTTCGGGCTGCGGCGGCATGAGCAGGTCCAGCAGCCGGTCCTCGGCGTTGAGCTCGGCGCGGTCCGCCACTTCGTCGAGCCGCTCCTCGCGCACCATGTCGATCGAGATATCCACCAGGTCGCGGATCATCGACTCGACATCGCGCCCCACGTAGCCCACTTCCGTGAACTTGCTGGCTTCCACCTTCAGGAACGGCGAACTCGCCAGGCGCGCCAGGCGCCGCGCCAGCTCCNNCAGCTTCTGCCGCCGGATGCGGTTGCGCAGCGCGATGGCCACCGCGCGCTTGGCGTCCGCCTGTCCCACCACGTGCTTGTCCAGCTCGCGGACAATCTCGCGGGGCGTCAGCTCGTCGAGCAGCGGCTCTTCATCCACGGACTGGGCGGGCAGATAGATCACCATGGCTACTCCAACTCCTCGTACGTGACGTTGTCATTGGTGAAGATGCAGATCTTGCCCGCGATCTCCATGGCCTGCTCCGCGATCTGCCGCGCTGAAAGCTTGGTGTTGCGCAGCAGCGCAGTGGCCGCCGCCAGGGCGTACTGGCCTCCCGAGCCGATGGCGGCGATGCCTTCGTCGGGTTCGATGACGTCGCCGGTCCCGCTCACCAGGTAAGTGTATTTCACGTCCGCCACCAACAGGATCGCCTCCAGGTGGCGCAGGATGCGGTCCGTGCGCCAGTCCTTGGCCAGTTCCACCACCGAGCGCGAGAGGTTCCCGTTGTACTGTTCCAGCTTGGTTTCGAAGCGCGCAAACAGCGCGAACGCGTCCGCTGTGGAGCCCGCGAATCCCGCCAGCACCTTGTCGTTATACAGCCGCCGCAGCTTCCTGGCCGACGCTTTGATCACTTCGTTGCCGAGGGTGACCTGCCCGTCGCCGGCCATTACGACCTTGTTGTCGCGGCGGATGCAGATCACTGTCGTCGACCGAATTTTGCGTTTCATGGTTGGTGTAACTCCATCT
>PLMF01000016.1 GCA_003142355.1 Bryobacterales bacterium | reverse complement strand
TCCTTGTACCCTTTGACCGCCCCAAAGGCCAGGCGAGGCGTGAAGGTGGCATCGGGATACTCGCCGGCGCCGAGGACCTTGAGCCGGTATCACGCGACGTTCGGGGTGGCGTCACTGCAACACTGTTCACTTGATGGGTGGCATCCCAACACTTCCCATCTGCCGTTTGTGGACCCTGAGCCGGGGCGGATTCGCAGCTGAAACGCCCCCCGCAAAGCTGAATCGCAAACGCCTCTCGGCCAGTGTTTCCCGAAGGCCCAGCGAGCTATGTCTTCACTCAATTAATCTTAGACTATAGAATCGGCAGCGAACACAGAAAAGCATGAAACTCGATTTTCAAAGCGGAGCGTTATTGCTTCTGATCGCGGCGGTCGTCGCCATGCTGACCCGCCGGCTGCGCCTCCCGTACAGCGTCGGCCTCGTCGCGGCAGGAATGTTTCTGGCCGTGTTGCCGTTCGCGCCGAAGGTCAGCCTGACCAAGGACCTCATTTTCACCGCGCTTCTGCCGCCGCTCCTTTTTGAAGCGGCGTTCTACATTCCTTGGAACCGGCTGCGTCGCGATTTTTCAGTGATCGTCGTCTTGGCAACCCTGGGCGTTGTGCTTTCTGCGAGCGTTACCGCACTCGGAATGCGCTATCTGGCACACTGGCAGTGGCTCGGCGCGCTGGTGTTCGGCGTTCTCATCGCCGCGACCGACCCGGTTTCGGTCATCGCGACTTTCAAGGGAGCAAAGGCCCAGGGTCGTTTGCTGGTGCTCGTCGAGGCCGAGAGTCTCTTTAACGATGGCACGGCTGCGGTTGCCTTCGGCGTTGTTGTCGCCATGGCTTCAGGCCAGCAACTCACGTCACTTGGAATCACCGCCATGCTTCTGAAGACAATCGGCGGCGGCATTTTATGCGGCGCTGCCGTCGCTCTTGGAGCGCTTCTGCTGGCCGGACGAACCGACGATCACCTCGTCGAAATCACCTTCACCACCGTCGCCGCCTACGGCTCGTTCCTCCTTGCGGACCACTTCGGCTGGTCCGGTGTGTTGGCCACAATCACCGCTGGGCTTGTCATGGGCAATTTCGAGTCGTTCGGCACGATCTCCGACCGGGGAAAGGAGGCTGTTCATGCATTTTGGGAATACGCCGCCTTCGTCGCGAACTCGCTGGTGTTCCTCCTGATCGGAATGCACGAAGCCCATCAAAATTTCACGGCGATTTGGCTTCCAGCGGTTATTGCGATTGCGNNACCATCAGCTTCGCCGTCGTCGCGTTTTCGGTCTTCGCTCAAGGCCTGACGATGGCATCGTTTCTGCGCAGAATGGGCGAGATTCCGCAGTGGGAACCGGAGTGCCGGCAAGCCCCATGATCGTTGAAACATATACGCCTCAATCCGGACGAACCACCTGGGAGCCACGCATCTCGCCAATGACGCGAAGAATGCCGCTGAGCCGAGGGTCCAATCGCCGGCAGACCAGAGCCTAAACGACCCTCGTACTTGCCTGGCGATTCCTCTCATCGGCATGGAATTGCCCCCGCATCATCCAAACCACTTCCACGGCAGCATCTGAACGAGTAAACCAGGGCTGAAGCCTGAACTGCTGCCGAAGAGGCGTCGCATGCTGAAATCGACAGCATCCCGCATCGCATCCTCGGCCCGCCTCCTTTCGGCTTGGTAGACCGTAGCATTTTCGTTCCGGTCGTACACGGAAGCCTTCCACATCTCCGCTCTCTTCTCGGCGGTGATTTGGAGCACATCCCAGTGCAGTGTGCAGCCGCGCCTATCGCGCAGCATTCACTGCTCCACTGGCATTGCCAGGCCTCGCTCCGCCGCAGCGGCGCCTGCCACCTCTTCGGCAGGTTCAGCTTGAAGCAGAGCGGCTATGAGGGGCGGGCTGCCGAACAGCTTGTGCAGCACCCGTCCTTCTTCACGCCCCAAGGCGTCCGAGCACCAGATGCGCGCCCAGCGTGTGATGCGCCCTGCGCCGTGCGTCTCCACGCGCACGCTCCATGTTTCGAGCTTCTCGCCGATGCATGGGTCCTCCTCCCAACCATTCACTGTTAGATGAACCAGAAAACTCACGCTCCACCCCCGTCAAAACATGTAGTAACGCGCCGCGCCGGCATAGCTACAGTTGGTCGCGGTATTCCTCCAGCGCGACCTTCACGAGCTGCGCACGCGTCCCCACTCCGAGCCTGTGGAATAGCTGTCGAAGAGAAGCCTTAACCGCACCTTCGGAGAGGTTCAGCCGTGCGCCAATTTCCTTGTTCGTCAACCCCTGGAAAATGCAGCGCAGCATCGCCTTGTCTTTGTCGCTGAGCTTTGGATCACCCCGGCCGCGGCTCTGGTCGAGGGTTTGAAAGACGGATTTCCAGTAATCCTTCTCCAGACACACGTCCCCCTCCGCAACCTGCCGGATTGTTTTGGAGAGCGCCTCGGGGGTGTTGTGTTTGTGGAGAATGCCCGCTACGCCAGCCCGAATCAGTTGGACGGCTTGCGGCTCGCTGACCCCAGCCGTCACAACAATGATGCGTCCGGCGAAGCCTGTGTCCCGAGTCTGCGAAACAAAATCGACAGTTCTCTCAGGCCCAAGGTCGAAATCGAGGAGAATCATCGTAGGCTGGAGCGCTGGCAGAAGTTGCAGGGCCTCTTTTGCGGAGGCGCACTTGCCGACGACTCTGAAATCCGGCTCTCTCTCCAGCACGCTTGCCAGCCCTTCACGAAACAGGGCATGATCGTCGACCAGCAAGAGGCGGATCGGCTCACTGACTGGCTGCCCCATCACTGTGCTCCTTCGGCGAGCACATGCAACTCCACCGCAAAACACGCGCCACTGTTTTCCGATTCCAATCTCAATTCACCTCCATAGCTCCTGATGAGCGCCCGTGAAATGTACAAGCCCAGACCGACCCCTTGTGCTCCGGGCTGAAACGGCTGAAAAACGCGTTCCGGGCAGAGCACGCCCGGCCCCGAATCCGAGAAACGAACGCTCACGCGCTGGTTCTTGATTGAGACTCCGATCCTCAGTTCCCTGATCTCGCAGACCTGAACCGCTCTGTGGCTATTCTGCGCGAGGTTGAGGAATGCCTGCAGTAACCCATGCGATTCTCCGAGAACTTTGGGCAGTCGCGGCGGGAGATCGAATCGAACGGCGCCGCCGATATCCAGCCAACCAGGTTCGATGATAATCCGGAGGTTGTCCAGCACCTGTTGCAGCGAGGCCTCCACCAAGGCTTCCTGAGGGCGGCTCTTCAGATCCCGAGATGCGATCTGCCCGAGGCCGGCAACCAGATCGCCCAAGCGCTGGAAGTTCTCGTCGCCTGCGCTCGCTTCTCGCCTGAGATTGGAATAGACCAACGAAATCGCGCTACAGAAGTTCCTGACCTCGTGCAGAACGGCTGCGGCCATGATCCGAGTGCCGGAGGCCAACTGGCGCAGATTCTGCTCCTCACGCGAACGCATCTCTTCCGACGAGTCGACGACGATTGCTGCCAGCCGTTGCCCATTCGAGGCGCGATATGTCGAGAACCAGGTGTCGGCAAGAAAAATCTCCCCGGTCCGCCGTCGTCCCTGGCACTGGGCCCCCGTGCGGAAGGGATCGGCAGTGCAGCGCAGGGCATCTGCGAGTAGAGGCAGATGATCCTGAATGAACGCCCCTTCGAGCCTTTGGTCCTGGTCGAAGCCGAAGATCTGATTTGCGGCATCGTTGGCGGCCACGATTTTGCCGAGATGATCTACAACGAAGATCCCCGCGGGGCTGCTCTCCACGAGCACCTTCAACTGCTCTTCGACCTCGACGCGTCGCCTCTGTTCGTCAAGATGCTCCAGCGTCAGCCGCCTATTCCGCATCAGCGCCCCCACGAACAGGCCGGAGATGAGGTATGAAAACAGAGCGAAGCAGAAGCGAAGAGAGGTTTCAAGAGGCGAGCCCGCCTGGTCGAACAGGCATCGAAGAACAGCGCACAGCGCCGCCAGCGCCACGATGCCCTTCGGCCGCAGCCAGACGGCCGCGAGCATCATCGGGAGAATATAGAGGGCACCCAACGATACCGCGAGGCCGATCTCCCAATCCGCCAGGGCTATTCCGCCAATCATTAGCGCTGCAATCCCCAGCAGCCGAAGCTTGGGGACCCTGAGGCACAACTCGACCATCCCGCCGATGTCGAACCGTGCCCCTTCCCGAGGCGGTGCCTTAGCAAGAGCCATCTGCTCAATAATTTACCGCCGCAACCGCGTCGAGCGAAACATGGCGATCAAAAGAAAGCCCAAAATGGCCGAAAGATCTCTGGAGCGGGACTGGATCGGAGAATTAAGCTTTAAAAGAGGTGCTTCTCCGATATTGGGTGGGAGGAGTCCGCCGTGGGCATGTGGGGGTGAGATGCGCCGCGGTGGTTCAACCAGTGCAGCAGCCTTCCTCCGGCCTCGCGCGCCGCGGTTTTTCCGGGACTGACGCATGCCCGTAGGTGGTGACCCTTGAGTTCGATGAGTCTTGCATCACACGTCGGCGACGCAGTACATTCACTCGGCGGCTTTCCACGGGTGTTGCGCGCCCTCTTGTTAGTGACGCTGGCCGGGCTCCCCACGTTGGCGGCAGCCGAACAAGAGCGTGAGTTCAATCTGCCGGCTGCCAGGGTCTGGGCGGCTGCCGTGGATGTCGCCCGTAGTTCTTTCAGCCTCGAGAGTTCATCCAAGGAGCACGGCGCACTGCGATTCCGGACTGGACCGAAGTTGGGCTTCCGCTTCGATGTGTCCGTCAGGTCGATTTCTCCCAGCAAGACGCGTGTCGCAGTGCGCCTCAGAACGACCGGCATTTCAGCAATCGACAGATCCGCGTGGCGCAGCGGCGACAGATACTTCGAAAAGTTGGCGGCGCATTTGACCGGCCACCCTTCGAGGGGGATCTGATGGCATACAGAGAAATTGCGCCATGCCTCCATCACGAGCCGGGGCGGCACTTGGTCGGAAGGAGGCGCGCGACCCTTCTCTGTGCGGTGGCACTCGTCGGCATGTTGGCTTCCGGAGCCGCGTCGGGTGTTTGGCAGGACAACGAAGCGCCACAGGGCGAGACTTGGATTCATCAGGCGACGCATCCGGCCATCGTCAGTTTCGCCGCGCGTGCAGAATTCGGTCGATTTTTCTCGGCATACTCCGACCTGTTGAAGGAGCAGATGCGCGACAGCGCAGTTGGGGAGTGGCATTTTTGGGTTATCATGACGCAGAAGCCGAGGCGCGAGGGTAAACTACAGATTCTCGTGAGCGGAAGGGCAGGAAGGTTGGAGGTGCCGATTGCTTGTTTTCCAGTGTCCGGCGCCTCAAAACGTGTGCGAGGCGCGGTACAGCGATCTGTGGCGCTTTCGCGTGATCCCTTCTTTGCCGCGCTCGTGAGCGGGAACCCGTCGGCTCTGTATCCGTTCTTGCCAGGCCGTCCCGGAAGTAGCACGTGCCGACGCCTGCCTGGATTGGCGACTGGTTACGAACGTCGAGACTGATTATGGACCGAGAGGAACACCTGCAAGGCGCTGGAGTTGTTACCACGGATCAAGGAAAGCAGATTCAGGTGCAGTACGATCTCTACATCGTCGGGGAAGAGCACGCCACAAAACCGGCACGAGCCTCGATTCTCCCAAAGAAAAACGTGCACGGTTCGATTCGGCCGCCGCACGATTCGACTTTCATTTTCACCTATTTCGGTCAGAGCATGACCCTCGAAACCGAGGACGGCCATTGTCTTCGGTTCTTCCATCGCGATATCGACGGCAACATCGCTGTGAATGAGTGGATCAGATGAGCGCAGATTGGCTGATTAGCTCGACGGCCAATAGAAAGGAGGATTGCGTATGCCGCTTCGAAATGCGTACCGGGTGGCTTTTGCCAATCTTCACCTGCACGTGGAAAAAGGACAGAACTTCTGGGCTGTGCGGATCAGCGATTTAGGGGAACGGGAAACGCTGTATCAGGCTCGATCGGCGACGGCCAGTGAAGCGAAGACGGCGGCTGTGAATTTCGCGCTTGTTCGCCTCTTCGGTCCTAGTGCTTTGACCGGGTGAAA
>PLMF01000290.1:1041-39446 GCA_003142355.1 Bryobacterales bacterium | reverse complement strand
TCGAAGTTTTCCGGCACCGAGCAGATCTATCAATTCATGCTCTCCGACGCCAGCCGCCGCGCGAAAAAGATCAACTTCAACGAGCAGTTCCCCGGCTCGGCCGAGGTGGTGGTCAACAACCGCGACGTCCTGGGCGCGTTCACCAAGCCGGGTTGGGCCGCCATGCAGGAAAACCTGCGCAAGGCCGATAAGTTCTTCGGCGGCGAGCGCTGGGTGCTGGGCGACTACGCCGCCGCCAAACCGGACGCCGCGCAACTCGCACAGGAACTCCAAAACCGCTACACCGCGGATTACATCGCGCGCTGGCGCGAGTTCCTGCGCAATACCGTGGTGGTCCGCTATAGCAACTTGAAGGACGCCGCCAAGAAGCTGAACGTGCTATCCGGCGCGCAGACGCCGCTGCTGGCCCTGTTCTGGGTGGCGGCGCAGAACACCTCGGTGGATTCGCCCAAGGTGACCGAGGCCTTCGACGCGGTGCAAAAAGTGGTCCCCCCACCAGCCACCACGGTCCAGTATGTGTGGTCCACCAACCAGGAATACATGACCTCGCTGGCCGCGCTGCAGACGGCCGTCAGTCAGGTGGCCGATGCGTCGGGACCGCCCGACCCCAATCGCGCCGCACCGGTCCGAACGAGCGCCGACGCCGCCGGCAACGTGGTCAAGAAGATGGGCTATACCTTCAAGATCGATCCGGAAGCCCACCTCGAAACCACCACTCTCAAGCTGTTGCAGGCGCCGATTGACTACGTCGATGCGCTCACCAAGGGAATCGGGGCAGGCGAGATCAATGCCCAGGCGCGGCAGTTCTGCGCCGCATTCTCCCCCATCGCCGCCAAATTCCCGTTCAACCCCACGGCCACCGCGGAGGTGAGCTTGCAGGAGCTGGACGCCATCTTCCGCCCGCGCGAAGGCAAATTGTGGACCTTCTATGCCGCGTCCTTACAGAACTTCCTGCAAAAGCAGGGCACTCAGTACGCCCCCAATCCCGCCGGCGGCGTGCAGTTGAACCCGGCGTTTACGAACTTCTTCAACAATGCCGCGCGCTTCTCCGATGCCATGTACCCCGGGGGCGCCACGGAGCCCAACCTGCACTACGCGCTCACGCCCCAGCGCTCCGACCAGATCAGTGAGATGACCGTGACCATCGATGGGCAGACCGTCAAATCGTCCGGACCGGGCGCGGCACACCAGTACGTCTGGCCGGGCGCGGCCACGCGCAACATTCGCATCAGCGCCAAGCTCACCGGCGGTTCGGATTTCGAATTCCAGAACCGCGATGGCTTGTGGTCGCTGTTCCGCTTCTTCGCCGATGCCGACCGCTATAGCGGCAGTCTTCTCGAGTGGGTGGTGCGGCAGGGCAGGGAAGGCCGCCCCGTCATGGTGGCCGGCAAGCCACTCACCTATCAGTTCCTGGTGGATACCGGCGGCGCCGCCCCCGTGTTCCAGAAAGATTTCCTCAATGGCTTGCGGTGTGTCCCGCAGGCGGCCCGCTGATGTCCTGTACTACTACACTCTCAACGTGGGGCGGGCCCCCTGGCCCGCGGCCGACCCCCTGGTCGGCCTGCTCCTGTGCGAGAAGAGCCGGACCTGGGGGTCCGGCGCGATCGATGGCGTCCGCCCCACGTTTGGTTGCGGCTATGTTGCTATGTGGGGCAGGATGGTATCCTGCGCGGCGGTTGGCAACCGCCGCGCGCGCCGATACCCAATCGGCGCGCAGACTGCCAGTCTGAAACAGGACGCTAGGAGAACCATGGAACTTCCCGCCAACATTGGCAAGTACGAGTTGCTGGAATTCCTGGGCGGCGGAATGTCCCATGTCTATCGCGCGCGGGATACCGCCATCGGCCGCCAGGTGGCCATCAAGATCCTCACCCCCGAGGCCTGTCAGGACCCCGACGCCAAGGCGCGTTTCCTCCAGGAAGCACGCATGGCCGGCAACATCGAGCACGAGAACATCATCCGCATCCACGATTACGGCGAAGAGCAGGGCCGCCCCTTCATCGTGATGGAGTTCCTGGTGGGCGAGGATCTCCGCCACGCCATCCGCGACAACCATGCCGGCGGTATCGCCAACCGCCTGCGCATCGCCCTCGATATTGCCCGCGCGCTCGAGTACATTCACTCCAAGAAGATCATCCATCGCGATATCAAGCCCGACAACGTGCACATCGACCGTTCGGGCAAGGTCAAGCTGATGGATTTCGGCATCGCCAAGGCCGAGGGTCTGCACCTCACGCGGACCGGATTTGCCGTCGGCACTCCCTACTACATGTCGCCCGAACAGGTGCGCGGCGAACCGGCTACCGAGTCGATCGACATCTACGCCTTCGGCATTCTGCTTTACGAATTGCTGACCGGCCAGAAACCCGTCGAAGGCGATACGCTCGAGCGCTTGTTTTACGCCATTTTGAACGAGCCCCTGAAGCCCGAGCCGATGGTCGAGGCCGGCGCTCCGGCGCGAATTGTCGACCTGGTCCTGCGCTGCACGGCGAAGAAACCGGAAGGCCGCCCGCGCAGCTTCACCGAGGTCATCGCCAAGCTGGCGCCGTCTTCTCCCACCCCCGCACCACGCCGCCCCGTAGCGCTAATCGGCGCCGTGATAGCGGTGGTGCTGCTAGCGGCCGCCGCCGCG
Organism: Bryobacterales bacterium; assembly: GCA_003142355.1. The sequence continues at coordinate 36,814 of PLMF01000290.1, read as the reverse complement.
GTCTACTTCGTCACCAGGGGATCGCCGCCGCCGCCGGTTCCCATCGTCGTCAAGAAGGAACCGCCCGCGGTCCTCGAAACCGAAACCGGCCAGATGGTGCTGGTGTCCGCCGGCGCATTTCTGGCCGGAGCGGACCGCCATTCCGAAACGCTGCCGGCNNCGCCCGCTCCCGCCGGGCTTCGCCGCCGATCATCCGGACTACCCGGTGGTCGGGATCACCTTCGTCGACGCGCGGGAATTCGCCAAATGGGCAGGCAAGCGCCTCCCCACCGCGCTCGAATGGGAGAAGGCCGCGCGCGGCCCCGACGGCCGCACTTATCCATGGGGAAACGACGCCCATCCAGCCCGCGCGAATGTCGCCACTATGGGCCCAATTCCGGTCACCTCTTTCGCTGCCGCGGAGAGCCCCTTCCGCACCATCAACATGACCGGCAACGTCTGGGAGTTCGCGGACGATCTAAAAACGCCCAGCGCGCAGGCGGTGCGCAGCTTCGCCGCCATCCTGAAGCCCCCACCGACCGCCACCGAGCCCTGGTATACAATCCGCGGCGGCAGTTACAGGCGCCCGCTGACGGACGGCGTAGTCTACGAGTGGACCTCCATCCCCGCCCGCTTCTCCGCCCCCGACATCGGTTTCCGCTGCGCGAAAAACGTGGAGTGACGCGGGCGCTTGGCGACGTATTCTTGCGCCGCCCGGTAGCCATGCCGCACGAACGGCCGTATACTCGTTCCATTCTTCACCTCCTGCCGCCGGGCGAAGAACGCTCCGAAAGAAACTGGTCTTTCCTTACCGGGCTTCCCACCTTGCGGCAGGAGCCTGACGGCTCTGTTCCCCTAACGCGTTCCGGACCACATTCACAAACGGCCTCGCATTGCCTGACCGTACTCAGCCTCAATCGCCCAGGGCATACCTGTAATGTCCCACCCACCGAGCCCGTTTTCATCCCCCTCTGTGGCCGAGCGTAGCGACCGCCATATTTCATTCACAACAATTTTCACGCCCCATTTCCCTTTATCCTCAATAACCTACAGACCACCCCGACCCGGCGCCCACCCCTCCACCAGCTACTGTGAAAGTAGGGGTGCAGGAGCCCCGTCAATTCTATGTCCTCTCTCAAACAAATCGAGGCCAATCGCCTCAACGCGCAACACTCCACCGGTCCTCGCTCCCTCGAGGGCAAAGTCGTCGTCCGCTTCAATGCCCTGAAATCCGGCATTGATGCCAAATCCCAGGTCATCCGCGGCGAAGATCCCGCGGCCCTCGAACTTCTCACCGCCGAGTATCACGACCGTTTCCGGCCCGCCACCCCCGAAGAACGCCTCCTCGTGGATACCCTCATCCACGACGAGTGGCTGCTCCGCCGCTTTCGCAGAGTCGATGCCGAACTCTTCGAATGCGAAATGCAGGATGCCTGGACCCCCAAAAACGACTGTGCTGCCGGCCAGGCCTTCGGCCGCGGCGCCAACACCTTCAGCCGCCTCCAGCGCCGCATCGATTCCACCGAGCGCTCCTACCATCGCACGCTCCTGGCTCTTCAGAAAATCGCATCCGACGCCCCCCCGCCTGACCCGCCCAGCGATCCCGAAGCCCTGTCCAATCAACCGCCTGCACCGGAAATTGGCTTTGTTCCTTCAACTCCCCCCGGACCGGCCCCCGACCTCGGCCCCTGTCTTCCCACTCCCGGCCCCGCGAGCGAAGCGAGCCTCCCGTGACCCCTCTGTCACGGCAACAGCACCATATTCGACCGCCAGACCGCGAACTTCTGCGCCGAAGGCTCGATCACGCTCACCTGGCACGTGTACCTGCCCGGCTGCAACCCCGCCAGTGGCACGCTGAAGCTCACCGGCACCGCTTTCGATTTCGCGTTCAGCCCGTCCGTGATCTTGAGCGGCGCGGTTTCGAAGGCCTTCACCCTGCCGCGAAAGAAGCTCACGCTGGCCACCATCAGTTGCGTCTTCTGGGCGGCCGGCTGATAGGCCTCCAGATACACGTACAGGTCTTGTTCCTGGCGGAACACCCGCGTCACGCTCGGAATCAGCTTCTGGCTGTCCCGGACCAGCGGGTTGAGCGCGATCAGCTTCTTGTCCCGCTCGGCGCTCGCCACCGCCATATCCAGCTTCTCGCGCTGATAGCTCAGCACCACGGAACTGATCGGCAGGTACGGCTGCCCGGTGGTGAGGTCCGGAATCGCAAACTTGGTTTCGAAGGTCCCCATCTTCCCGGTTTCGTTCTCGCGCGCCAGAAATTTCAGCGTATAAGTCCCCGGCTGAAGTGTGAAGCCGGTGTCGTATTCCAGGTTGTGTTTGGACAACTGGCCCGCCGTCTCGCCTTTCAGTTTGACCGTGATATCGTCGCGGACGTTGCCTGCGAGCGCTCCCTTGGCGTCTTTCACTTCCCCGATGAAATCGAGCCGCGTCGTCTCCGCTCCGCCTTTCCTGGCCAGCTCAATGTCGCTGCCCGGAATCTTCACCGACACTGGGACAAAATACCGGTCCTTCGCCAGCCGGAAATAGTTCACCTCCATCGCCACCGTGAGGTCGGTCACCGGGTCGCCCAGCATCAGCGCCTCCTGCAATTGCCGCTCCCGGTCGGAAGTGGTGAACTGCTTGAATTCCTTCCCCGCGAAGTAGCCGCTGCGGTAGTCCAGTTTGGCCGTCGGATTCCCGCTGATCTGCACCTTGATGCGGCGGTACCGGCCGTCGAGCGCCGTGTTGGTGCTGTAGTAACCCAGAATGTAATAGCTCGAGATGTCCATCTGCGCCTGAACGATCCCCAGCGCCAGGTCGTTCTGATCCAGCAGCGCCTTGCCGCCCGTGTCCGATGCCAGCGTGTACAGCGTCTCCTGCTGCCCCTGGAAGTTCTCCTGCGCGGACCGCTGCGAGTTGCCCGAGTACATCCCTTGCCCGCCCGGCGAGCTTTGCGTGGCGTCGCCCAATGGAGCCGTCGCCACCAGGCCGCGCGCATCCACCGGATAGAACGCAACATTCCCGCGGATGGCGGCGTTGATGGTGGCCCGCAATTGCGCCTGGTTGTCGATCCCGGTGCGGCTCATCCCGCTGGCGAAATACACCAGCGCCTTCTTCTCCGGCAGGCTCGCCAGCATCTTGACCGCCGATTCCAGCGCGGCCAGCTTCCGATCGGTGTTGAAGATGTTGAACTCGTTGTCATCCGCCGTGTACGCCGCTCCCGTATCCCCCTCGCTGTCCGCGCCGGTGCTCCCGTTCGTCATCCCAACCTCGCCGATGGACAGGCTCTTGACTACCTGCGTCAGCCGGTCGCGATCACTGGTGAAGTCCTGCATGACGGTCAGATCCGTCGAGTACCTCAGCACCGCCACCAGGTCCGATTGCGTCATGCGGGCATCCAGGAATTTCAACGCCGCCTGCTGCGCGCGGATCTGATCCGCCACCGCCATCCCCGCCTGGTCGAAGAACAACACCAGCAGCCGCCGATCCTTGTACTTGACCTCGCCCGCCTTGGCCGGAGCGATCTGGCTTGCCTTCACAACAGCGGGCTCAGCCGCACTTTCCGGCCCGCGCGGAGTCAGCCCCGGCGCCGCCAGCACGGTATTTTCCAGCTTCTGGAATTCGAATACCTTGATCTGCTGCGGCTTGCCGTCTTCCGTGACCGTGAAGTCCGAAGCCTTCAGCCCAGTCATGGGTTCGCCGCTCTTGTCCCTTGCCGAGATATTGACCACCACCAATTGAGTAGTGGCTTCAAACTTGACCGCCGTCTGCGGCGCTGCAGCCAGCCCAACGATGAAAAAAGCAGTTACAATTGCACGCATATTTCCTCTTTGTGGGGCAGATTGTCAATCTGCGGACGAGTGGTACTCGGCCTTCTTTGCTCCAACTTAGAATCTAAACCTCAAGTTCACCGTGACCTTGCGCATCCCCGCCGCCCCGCTGGCCAGCCCGTAGTTGCTCGAGCCCAGCACCGTTCCCCAACTCGTGATGGTGACCCGGTTCAGAACGTTCTGCGCCTGGAACTGCAGATCGATGTTCCGCCGCTCGCCAATCCGGAATACCCTCCCCAGCGACCCATCGAGCGAAAACGTGGTCGGCCCCGGAATGGTGTTTCTCCCCGCATTTCCCCACTCCCCAGCCGCCGGCGCCGTGAACGCCGCCGTGTTGAACAGCATCCCCGAAACCTCCACTGGCAACCCGGTTGCCTTCGCCCGAACGGTGTTAGCCACCGCCGTCCCGCCAACCTGCGAGCGGTTCCCGCCGACCGTGGCCGTGAAAGGCGTTCCCGAGCGAAGGCTGATACTTCCGCTCATCGTCCAATCCTTCATGAGCGCTCCCTTCCAGCCGTTGACCAGGGTGCCGCCGCTCATCCCCATCCCGGTCGAATACTGCACCTGCATCCCGAGATTGTGCCGCGCATCGAAGCTGGAAAGCGCGCGCTCGGCCGCCAGGTCCAGCCAGTTCTGCGCCACCGGCGTATTGCCCTGGCCGCGCCCGCCGGTCCCGGCGTTGTCGATGGATTTCGAAAACTGGTACGCCGCGTGCGCCATTACGCCGCTGTGGAAGCGCCGGTTCAGTTGGAATTGCGCCGCGTGATAAATCGAGTTGCCGCCCGAAGTCTCGTAGATGAAGCCGTGCGGCAGCGCCGATTCCGCCGCCCCCGGCGCCACCGAGTTGGGTATGAACTGCTGATCCAGCCGCGTGCCTTTGGTCCCCAGGTAGCCGGCTGTGCCGAAGAAGGAAAAAGGCAGATCGTGCTGAACCGTGAGGCTCCAGCTCTGCGCGTACCCGATCCGGTAGTTCGGATCGATGGCATAGGTGTTGGTGAGCGTCTGGCTCGCCGCCGCCAGGAAACCGTTCTGGAGGCTCAGGGGATTGGCGGCCGCACTGGCGACGCTCAACGCCTGCGCGAACGGCGGCTGCTGCGCCATGTTGCTCGCTATCAGGTTGTACACCGAGGTGTTGTAGTAGACTCCATATCCGCCGCGGACCACCAGCGATCCCCTCGTCAGAGGCCTCCAGGCAAACCCGAGCCGGGGCGAAATGTTGAGGTCCGGACGGATCAAGGAGCGGTCCGCCTGCCCCGCCTCCACCGCCGTCACCGCCGAGTAGCCGGACGAGATCCTCAGATTCACCAGGCGGTTGTACAGCTCGGTCATGGGCGTGGCGTAATCCCAGCGAAGTCCCAGGATGAGACTGAACCGGGGCGCGATGCGCCAGTCGTCATTCACAAAAAAGTCATAGCTCGAGCCGCGGAAGTACTTGTCGGGGTTGCCGTACCGTATGGAGCTCGTCGCCGGCATGCCCAGCAGGAAGTCGGCCAGGTCGTAGCCCGTCCCGCTTTGAGCGATGCCGTTGATGAGCAGGCTGGTGGCGGAGCCGGTGAAGGTGTAGGTGCCGCGCCCGTTGGAATCGGCGAACTGGTTGAATTGCTGCCGCCGGTAATCGCCGCCCAAGGTGAAGTTGTGCAGGCCGTCGACCCAGGTGAGGTTGTCGCCCACCGAACTGGTCTGGTTGCGGTTGAGAGAGGCGTTGCCGTCGCTGAGCCCGGCGTAGNNACAATTCATGGGGTTCTGCGAAGTGCCCGCGATCTTGAGCTCGGCGGCCACATTCTCGCGATTCGCGAAGTACGGCGAGGACAACTGGCGCATCCGGCTGAAGCTCGATTGGAGATTGTTGGTGACCCGCGCGGTGATGTTGCGCGACCAGCCGAGGTTGGCATTGATGCCGCGTCCCGAACCCGTGTCGATGAATTGGAACAGGTTCGGCGAGACACTATTGCTGCCCTGATACGCCAGTCCGAAGTTCAGCCGGTCTTTGCCGCCGATCCTGATGTTCGATACCCGCGAATTCAGGTTGTGGGAATTGTTCAAACCGTTCCAGGCAACCTGATAATTGCGCGCGGCGAACGGCAGATTAGGTTCGGGGAAATACTTCAACAAGGCCGTTGCCGTGGCGCTGATACGGCTGGCCGGGATCTTGTTGCCGGGGAACGGCGCTCCCGTAGCGGGATCGTAGATGGTCGCGGTCTGCGAGAAATCTCCGCTGCGCTCCGCTGCCGTCGGCATGTTGACCGGATCCGAAGTTGTGCCCGTCCGGTTGCGCTGGAATTGGAGATCGAACGTGAACATGATGTGCTTCTGCGCGCTCACCAGCTTCGGAATCCGCAACGGGCCGCCCAGCATCACGCCGCCGCGCGCGTTGGCGTACGCCGGCTTGTTCACGTCGGCGCCGGTAACGGAGAACGTCCGGGCATCCCAAACCGAGTTGTCGAGGCTGAAGTTCGCGCCCGCCATGTACATGTTGCGCGGATCTCGACGCCCATTGCCGAATGCCGTGGCATTCGGGCGTCCCTGCCAGCCAGGGGGCGGGCCGCCAGCACCGCCAGGACCTCCCGGGCCCCCGTCGGGCGGTCCTCCGCCTCCGGGACCTCCGCCGGGAGGCGGTCCGCCCCCTCCGGGACCTCCACCCGGAGGAGGCCCGCCGCCCCCCGGTCCGCCGGACCCGGCGGCCGCCGCCCCGCGCGCCACAGCCTGCGCACCAACGGGGCCGTCCGTACTGGGTCCGCCCATCTCCATGGTTCCCGGCCCGCCCGGGCCGCCCATGCCCATGCCCGGAGGTCCCAGCCCCCAGTCGTTCTGCTGCGCCATCCCCAAAGCGCTGCTCATGCTGCCTTGCACAATGAACGAATTGGCGGAGCTCGGACTGAGGTCGGCGATCTCTTGAGTCGTGATTGCCCCTTCGGCCCCGAGCGCTTCCGTCTCGCGGATCGCCGCCTTCCGCACTCCCTGCCCCGCCACCAGCGCTTCCTCCGGCAAGAACTTCAGCTCGAAATCCGTAGAGGGAGCATCGGAAGCCACCCCGACTTGCCGGGCGATCTTTTCGAACCCCAGCACCTCGACCTCGATCGTCCATGTCCCATCCGCCAACTCCGAGAAATGGAACACCCCCTGCTCATCGGTGGTGGTGACGATCTTCTCGCCACCCTGGCTGGCCGTCACTGCGGCGCCGGGAAAAGCGAGACCGCCGGCTTTGACCGTGCCGTGGTATTCGGAAGCCATCAGCCCGGAAACGGCAAGGCACGCCGCAACCATGCGCCCGAGTACCCTGATCGCGCGGTCCCCCCGTGTAGGGGCCGGGCAACTTGTCCGTGCGTAGCCGGATGCCCGGCCCGGAGAACTACCAATGCCTTTCTTAGCCATCGCCTATAGAGAAGCAATCGCGCCGCTGATTGTTTCCCCCGGGCGTGCAAGCTTTACGTCCTTAACACATTCTTTACTCTGGCCTGGTGGCGGTTTAAGCTTCGATAGAAGAGGAGGCACGCGGAAGTGAAACGAATTCTGGTTGTCATCGGCCTGATACTGGCGGCGGCCATCGTGGCTTTTAACCAGCCCGTCCCGAGGGGCGGCGCAGGCTTGCCTCTAGCCAACTCGGAGGTCGAGAAGAAAGTGCTGGCGGTTTTGGACGAGGCGCAGAGGACCGGGGCGATGTACATGAACGTGCCGGTTACCGACGGTCGAATGCTGCGATTGCTCACCGAGGCGGCGGGCGCCAGGAACGTGGTTGAAATCGGCACATCCACCGGCCTCTCCGGCTTATGGCTGTGCCTCGCCCTTCAAAAGACGGGCGGCAAACTGACGACCTTCGAGTACGATGCCGGCCGGGCGGCCACGGCCCGCGGGCATTTTAAGAAAGCCGGCGTCGACCAACTCGTGACGGTTGTCGAGGGCGACGCCCACCAGACGATTGCCCGCCTCAAGGAGCCCATCGACGTTCTGTTTATCGACGCCGACAAAGAGGGCTACGTCGACTACTTGAAGAAGTTGCTGCCGCTGGTGCGGCCGGGCGGCTTGATTCTGGCCCACAACGTCGGCATGGTCGCCGACTACAACCGGCTGGTCACCTCCAACCCGGCGCTGGAGACACTGTTCTACATGGAAGGGGGAGGGCTGGGCATCACCCTGAAGAAGCGCTAGCCCGCGCGCGGTCTATCATATGAACGTGGAACCAAACCAGCGGCGAGCCGTGCTTTCCTGGTTGTTTGTCGCCACACTCCTGGTCCTTTGTGGAGTTCTCGGGGTTTTGCAATATCGATGGATCGGCGAGGTCAGTCTGGCGGCGCGCGATCGCCTGCGTGGAAGCTTGCAGGCGAGCCTCGACCGGCTGAGCCGGGATCTCAATTCCGAGATCGCCACCGCGTGCCGCGCACTGCTTCCGGCCAACCCGTCACCCACCACCCAACCGTCGGAGGCGGAGTTCGCGGCCCGCTACCAGCAGTGGAGGAAGACGGCCCGCCACGGCCAGATCTTCCGCGCCATCGCCATCGCCGAGCCGCAATTGCGGCGCCTCAACCTGGAGACAGGCGTCTTCGAGACAACCGAGTGGCCCGCCGAGTGGAACGCCATTCGAGAACGGAGACGCGGCCCACCTGGCCCGCCGCCCGAAGATGACGGGCCGGCGTTCGAACTGCCCCTGTTCGGAATGCTCCCGCGCGGCGCTCCGTCCACCAGCATTATCTTCGAGCTCAACCTTCCGTACGTTCGCGATGTCATGCTGCCGGAACTGATACAGCGGCATCTCGGCTCGGACTACCAAGTCGAAGTGGTCACCAGAGCAACTCAGCCAACCGTGATCTATCAATCGGACCCCGATGCACCGCAGCCGACAGCCGCTTCCGCGGACGCCTCGGTCGGCCTTTTCGAAGTGCAGTTCGATCGGATCTTTCGCCCCGAGGGACCGCCCGGCGCGGGCGGGCGCGGCCGCGGGCCCGGCGGAGGCCCCGGGCGCTGGCAGATGTTGGTGCGACACCGCTCCGGATCGCTCGAAGCGGTGGTCGCTCAAGCCCGGTGGCGCAACCTGGCCGTTACCGCGGGCGTGCTTCTGTTGATGGTGGCCAGCGTGGCCGCCTTGGTGCGCTTCACGCGCCGCGCGCAGAAACTCGCGGAGCTGCAGATGGATTTCGTGGCCGGAGTTTCCCACGAGTTGCGGACGCCGCTGGCTGTCATCCACACCGCCGCATACAACCTGCGCGGCGGAGTAGCCCAGGACCCCAGCCAGGTGGAACGCTATGGAGTCTTGATTCAGCGGGAGAGCGGCCGGCTCAAAGAATTGGTCGAGCAGGTTCTGCAGTTCGCCGGCGCCAAGGCGGGCTGGGTCATCCAGGAACCGGAGCCGCTGCCGGTCGAGGCCGTTATCGAGGCCGCTATCACCGAGTCTCAGTGCGTCGTCGAAAAGAAGATCGACCCCGGGCTTCCTCCCATTCTCTGCGATCCCGTGGCGCTCCAGCACGCTCTTCAAAACCTCATCGGCAACGCCGCCAAGTACGGAACCGAAGGGGACAACTGGATCGGTGTCTTCGCCTCCCAGACGCGCGACAAAGAACAAGCGATGGTCGAAATTCGAGTCGCGGATCGCGGACCTGGAATCCCGGAGGACGAGCAGAAACACATTTTCGAGCCGTTCTTTCGCGGCCGGCGCGCGGTCGAGAATCAAATACACGGCGCCGGACTGGGGTTGAACCTGGCGAAGAAGATTGTCGAGGCGCACGGCGGCAGTATACGCGTGAAGAGCGAGCCGATGAAGGGAGCCGAGTTCATCGTGCGGATTCCCGCCGCGCCCCCCGCGCCCACCGGAGCATCCCCATCACCCACCGGAGCATCCTCATGAACTCGCGCATTCTCCTGGTGGAGGATGAGCCAGGCCTGGTGCTGACGCTCTCCGACCTGCTCCGCGCCGAAGGCTACACGGTCGAGACCGCCATCGACGGACCCACGGGGTTGGCCAGGGCGGTGAATGAGAGTTTCGACTTGATCGTCCTCGATGTGATGCTGCCCGGCAAGAACGGGCTGGAAGTCTGCCGTGAACTGCGGCAGCGGGGAAAAGATGTGGCGGTCCTGATGCTGACGGCCAAGACACAGCTCATCGATCGCGTGGTCGGCCTCAAGCTGGGAGCCGACGATTACCTGACCAAGCCGTTCGAGCCGCCCGAGCTGCTGGCCAGAATCGAAGCCTTGCTGCGCCGCGTGAATAAGGAAAAGCTCACACCGGTGGCGCGGTTCCAGTTCGGGAACGTCGATGTCGATTTCGAAAAGGGCGATGTGCGCAAGGACGGAATGCCCATCGGACTGGCCGCCAAAGAGCTCGAGCTACTCCGTTACCTGATCGATCATCGCGGCAAAGTGGTCTCCCGGGATGAGCTGTTGGAAGGCGTCTGGGAGTATCAGCCCGGCGTCTCATCCAGGACCATCGATGTGCACGTCGCCTGGTTGCGCCAGAAGCTGGAAGACAACCCGCAAACCCCGAGGCACATCCATACGGTCCGCGGAGTGGGCTATCGGTTCTCGGTGTAAATCGCTCTCACCACTCCTTGCCGATCTGCGCCAGGCGAACCCGGAGCGTCGCGTACGCGCGGCACAAAAGGGAGCGGACCGCTTGATGCGAGCACCCAAGAGTGGCGGCAATTTCCTCGCACCCCACGTCTTCGAACTTGTGCAGCAGCACGACCTTCCGCTGCCGCTCGGGCAATTCGCCGACCGCCCGCCGCACCTCCTCGAGCTTGCGCTCCAGGACCAGCCATTCATCGATTCTGATGTTTGGATCCGCGAACTGCCGCCGTAGCCGGTTGCCTGGCGGGGCCTCCAGGCATTCGTGGAACCGCTCACGCCCACTATCGCGAAGCCAGTTCAGCGCCATGTGATCCGCAATGCGATAGAGCCAGGTGGTGAACTTCGCGGTCATCTCATAGCCTTCCCGATAGCGATGGACTCTCAGAAAGACTTCCTGGGCGAGTTCCTCGGAGATGGCATAGTTCCCCACCATGCGATAGACATAGTGGGCAATGGGTCCGCGATGCTTTCGCACCAACACCTCGAGGGCGCTCATGTCGCCCCGCTTGGCGTTCAGCATCATTTGCGCATCGATGTCCACGGAAGCGATCACCTCTCGCAATCACAGACGAGTTGTTCTCGGCCGCAGTTGCGGAGCATCCATCGGCGTTTCTGTAAAGTTTTGTTAAGCCCGATGGCGGCATCGGCACTTCTCACCTGACGTCCGGGTTGAAAGTTTCAGTGTTTCGGATCAAGTTCTCTCTGCTCCTCGTCGCAGGACTCGCCCGACTGGCGGGCCAATCGACCGGCGTCACGTTCGGCGACGTCGTGAAAGGGCTTTTACGGTTTCGGCAAGCGGATCGGGCCTGTCTTCGGGCACCTATTCCGGCACGATCACGGTAACATCACCGGGCGCGGACAACAGCCCGCTGCGCATAGCCGTGGTGCTGACGGTCTTGTAAGGCAGCGTGCTGGAGCGAATCCCAAAAAAAAAGCGCCGGGATGGACGCGGTATCCCGGCGCTGACCAAAACGTCTGCGTACGTTTCTGAGGGCCCTTGGCCGTAAGTTCCATGGTGCATCCGTTGGCGGCGGAAATACAGTTCTAGACGTACCGCTGGGGGACCAGTACAAAAGAGGAATGGTACCAACGTGGCTGCTGCGGCCTGTCCAGACATGATGGTAGTAGAATCGATTCTGGGCCTGCTGATTGCTCATGCCGATTTTTCACAATCCGATGTGGGGGTTTGCGCGGCGCCGCGCAGCCGGCGACAAGACGCCGAAGTTGGCGGGCGAGATCCAGGCGCTGGAGGCTGAAGCCGCCACCGGCAGACAAGACCAGGAAGAAACCCGCGGAGCCGAATTGCTCGAGCGCCATCACGTGGAAACGGCGGAGCTGGGACCACTGGCGAAGTTGCCTCCATTTGCGCCAGTCGTCATCAGCCTGTTGCGGCTGTTCGACCGGGACGACGTCAAGATCGAGAGTGTTGCCAGCCTGGTCGAATCCGACCCGGCCGTCGCATCCGAAATCCTGGGGGTGGCGAACTCGCCGTTGTTCGGCTCTCCCGGTGCCATTACCAGCCCGGCCCTCGCCATCGGGCTTCTGGGGATCGAACGCACGAAATCACTGGCAACTACCCTGGCCATGCGCAGCATGATGAAGGGCGCGCCGCGAACAGCGGTCGTGCGCAGGCTGTGGATCCATAACATTGCCACCGCGGCCATCGCGCAGGAGTTTGCCCCGGCCTTCGGAGTCCCCAGCGACCTCGCCCACATTGCCGCCATCGTGCACGATCTCGGCCGCATGGGCCTGCTGGCGGCGCATCCCACGGAGTACACCCGACTGGCCTTGGCGGCGCACAACACCGAAGCTGACATCCGGGCCAAGGAGCAGGCGCAATTCGGCATGGACCACTGCCGCGCGGGTTCGCTTCTGGCCCGAGCGTGGGGCTTGCCCGAGGCGCTGTGTAAAGCCGTCGAGTGCCACCATGAAGAGTCGGCCAACCGCGACCTGATTACCTTGGTTCATTTGAGTTGCCGGCTGGCTGACGATCTCATGTTTCAAGCGATTCGTCACGAAGGCCCGCGAGACCCCGTGGCAACCATCGAGGAGTGCGCACCGGAAGCTCTTCGCAGAGAGCTGACCGATAAGCTGGAGGCGGCCCAAGCCAGCCCCCTCAAGATGATTGAGTCGCTCGATTTCTGATCGCCTGGCCCGAGACCCGGCATCACGCCTGGGGGAAAAGGGGACAGACGCATTTTGCGGGTCTGGCAATAAATGCGTCTGACCCCTTTTACTCTTTTACTCCTTTTACTTCTTCTTGCGCTCCAGGTCGTCGGCGAGGATCACGGCTTCGGCCAGGTCGCGCATGGACCGCCGGAGCCGGCGGCTCTCATTGCGCAGCCTCAGGTAGGCCTCTTCCTCGGTGAGGTTGTGCTTGTGCTGGAGGATGCCCTTGGCCCGCTCCATGAGCTTGCGCGCTTCGAGCGTGCGTTTCATTTCGAGGGCTTCCGACATGAGCCGGGCGTTCTCGATGGCGATGGCCGCCTGGCCCGCCACCACCTTGACGAAGCCGATCTCGTCTTCGGTGAAGCGGCGGACTTCGCGGGTATAGAGGTTGATGGTGCCGATCGCTTTTTCGCGCGTCATCAAGGGCACCGATAGCAGCGAAGCCAGGCCCGTCCGGCGCGCTAATTCGGGGTAGCGGTACTGCTTCTCCTCGAGCACGTCGCGGATCACGATGACCCGCCCTTCACGCACCACGCGGCCAATGAGGGAGTCCTCGATCTTGAGCGGCATCTTGTGCAGATAGTCCGGCGAAGAGCAGCGCGCCGCTGAAATCACCAGCTCGCGGCGGTCCTCGTCCACCAGCATGATGGAGCACACCGGCGAATCCAGCGTCTCCGCCACCATTTCCGAGATGGCCTGCAAAATGCGGTCGAGATAATCCTCTTCCGAGATGGTCCGCGCCAGTCCCGCCAGCGCCTCCATGCGCCGGGCTGCGCTCTCGGTTCGCTCCTCCAGCTTGGACTTGGCGATGGCGCCGCCCAGTTGCTCGCCGATGAAGCCGATCAACGCGGTCTCTTCGGGCGTATGCGCGTGCTGGGCCTTGTGATGCACGTTGATGACCCCGATCAGCTCTCCGTTGCTGATCAGCGGCACCGATAGAAAGGCCTGGTAGGTATCTTCCGGCAACGCCTGGAAAGTCTTGAAGCGCGCGTCCGCCGCGGCGTCGGCCGCGAGCGCCACCACGGACTTATGCTGGGCCACCCATCCCGTGATGCCTTCGCCCATCTTCATGCGGATCTTGCCGATCTCGGGCGCATGCGGCAGTTGCGAAGCGCGCAGCACGATCTCGTGGCTGGCGTGGTCCACCAGGTAAACCAGGCAGGCGTCGCAGCCGGTCACGTCGACCGCCATGGCGATCAACTCCTGCAACATCCGCTCGAGGCTCAGATTGGAGCTGACGATATTGCTGATCTGGTGCAGCAACTCGACTTGGCTTCGCGCTTCCGGTGGCCCCACGATTCCTAGTGTATGGGCCGCGTTTCGAGCGAGTCCAATCTAAAATTTCTATGGGCGGGATGGCTGACGGAAGGCGGCGGCGACAGATACTCTCGAGCCAGGTTTTCGAACTCGTTGGGGCGGATGAGGTGGAAGCGGAGCTCCAATTCGGAAAGGCGGTTCAGTTCCCGCACCATGGCATCCGACGGCACGTCCGCGGTGAATACGTGAAGCTGGCCCGCATCCACGCGGTAAGGCATCACCTTCCACCGCAGCGCGGCTGCCGCCGGCAGCGCGCGGGTCGCCAGGCGGTCCACCTCCGCACTGCTGGGAAGCCCCCGGGGGATTCCCAATTGGGAGCTCAAGGCCTGGTAGAGGTTTTCTTCTGAAATTTGCTGTAATTGCAGAAGATATTCACCCAGCCGAAGGCCGTCCGGAGCCCTGCGCAGAGCCGCTTCCAGTTGACCGGTCGATACCCGGTTCATGCCTATCAGAACCTCACCCAGCCGGGGCCTTCCCAGCTCCGGGGTGCGGTGTGCGGGGTAAGCATGCTCGGTCTTGTTCCAGGCCAGGGTGCGGTGTTCGATTTGCGCCGCCACGAACTGCTTCAACGCGGCCACCGTGGCGGCGCAGTTCAACAGGTTGCCCCAGAAGATCCGCAACGGCGATGCGGCGGCGAATCGCCATCCGTAGATACACGCGCAGCAATGCGCCCGCACCATGGCTTGCAGCAGCGAGATTCCAAACGTGATCCCACAAATGCGGGTGACCCACAACGGGACGCAGCTCGCCAGGTGCCATGCCTGGCCGGGCCGGGCGGTCAGCAGGTAACTGGATACGCCATACAGAAGAAACAGGTTGCCGGCCGGCGAGAGCAGATTGCCCACCAGCCCTTTGCGGTCTCGCCACAACCAGTAGACCTGCCGCCAGGGGCGCCATCCGTGGCGCTGCCAGCCCTGGAGTGCAATGCCCGCCACCCATCGGCTGCGCTGGCGAATGGCCGAGCGGAAGTCTCGCGGAAAGTACTCGCGTGTGGCCTCCGGGGCGGCGGCATCCAGCCGGATAGGGACAAACACCTGGCGATAACCGAGAGCGTGCAGCCGGTAGCCGCTATCGTAGTCTTCGGTCAGGGATTCGGGGTCGAAGACGCGTCCCTGATGGGCTTCGCCCAGCCGTTCCAGCGCGGCGCGCGCAAAACCGGTTCCGACGCCGTTGGAGGGCAGAAACCCGTTGATCCGCTGGCGCACGGGGATGTCTTTCAACTGGTATTCCGCAAACTCGTCGCAGTAGATCCCGTGGGTGAATTCGTTTGGCCCGGTGGGCAGGGGCAGCACCGGAACTTGCACCATGTCGTAACTGCGGGAGAACCAGTTGATCAGACGCAGCGATTCCGGGTGAATCAGGTCCTCGGCATCGTGCGTCACCACCACATCGAAATGGACTCCCTGGCGAGCTTCGTAGTCCGTCATCCGGCGATAGATCCAATTCAGACAGTCGCCCTTGGAAGTGGGGCCGTCGTGCGGGCACCGGGCCAGGTGGACGCGGGAGTGGCGGCGCTCTTTCCCGGCTACCGACCGTGCCGTGAGCTCGTCATTGGGGTAGACACCGACGAATATGTCGTAGTTCTCGTAACGAATGACCGAGAGATTATGCTCGAGCATCCGCCCGATTACGCGGTATTCGCGCCACAAGGGCACCAGAATAGCGATCCGGCGCTGAGGAGCCTGATCCAACTCCGATTCCGCCGGCCACGGAAACTGTTTTCGGCCCGTGAGGAAAAAGACCAGGTCGATAAACAGATCATCCAGCCCACTCAGCAGGATCCATGCCGCGAGGGGAACCAGACACGCCGCCACCCAGTGGTCGAGCCACACAATTTGTAGTGCCGGAGGGGCGGCGAAGATCTCAAAGAAAGAGCTTTCAGCGATCAGCTTTCAGCTTTCAGCCAAACCCCCGGTGGCGCTGTCTTAAGCTGAAAGCCGATAGCTGGGAGCTTCTACGCGACCAGGGTCACCTTGGTATAGACCACCTCGAAGCCGGCGCGCTCGTAGTTGCGCTGCGATACGCTGCCGGGGAGCGTGGAAGCCGTGGCCATATCGCAGCCTTGCGCAATGGCTTCGTTGAGCCGCGCGGCGATGAGCTCGCGATGCAGGCCGTGGCAGCGGAACTGGGCGATGGTGCTGTCGGCAAACAGGGTTGCCAAGCCATGGCGTATGGCCAAAGCGGCACCTCCGGCGCTGGCACCGGTCTCCACAACCGCCAGGTAGCACATGGCTCCGGGCATGGCGAAAATGGCGCGGCCCACGTCCATCTCCTCGGTGGTGAGCTCCGGCTGGTCGAAGAAGCCGCGGCCCACGGTGTAGGACCACGGATCGTCCTCGCCGGCCAGCGCGCGCCGCACGCGCGGCGTGAGCACGATTTCCGATCGGGCCAGCGGCCGCACCAGAACGTTGTTGAACTCCGCGGGCCGGTAGCCGCGCTGGCTCAGCGCCTGGAGCAGGGCGGGGTCGGCCAGGGGGCAGAGGTCGATGGTGGGCTTGGCGCCACGGGTGCGGAAGAACGTTTCGAGAGCGCCGATCTGGGCCTCGCTCACGGCGCCGTTGAGACCGATTCCCACGGCGTGGGTGAGGGGCGAATCCGCACCCGTGAAAATGGCGCAGCCGCCGGCCACTTCGAGCACACATGCGCCGCGGGGGCTACACCCCCGGGCGTTGGCCGCCTCGGCGGCTTCAATCCGCTGTGCCAGCGACGCATCGGCGAAAACCATGATGTCATCATATATGTATGGCGAACCAAATTCTCAATCTTCCGGTGCGGGGCATGACCTGTGCCAATTGCGCGCGCAGCGTGGAGCGGCGGCTGGCCGGGACGCCGGGCGTGACGAAGGCCGCCGTCGACCTGGAGGCGGCCACGGCCACCGTGGAATACGATGCGGACGTGGTGAAACCCGAGACGCTCGCCGGCGCCGTGCGAGCCCTGGGCTACGAAGTGCCGGCATGAGCGTGGCAGCGACGGAACGCGTGGATCTTCCGGTTTCCGGAATGAGCTGCGCGGCGTGCGCGCGGACCATCGAGCGGACTCTCGCCAACACGGCCGGGGTGGAGCGCGCCCGCGTGAATCTGGCGACCAACACGGCCACCATCGAGTACCAGCCCAGCCGGGTGAAGGTTGCGGACTTCGTGGCGGCTATCGAGGAGTTGGGCTATGGTGTGCCCAAGACCGCAGCCGCGGAGCCGGTCTACCGGAAGAGATTGCTGGTGGCCGTCATCTTCGCGGCGCCGGTGCTGGTGCTGGGCATGTCGCATTACTCGCCGTGGCTGCAGCTCGCACTTACGTCGCCGGTCGTCTTCTACTGCGGCGCGCCCTTCTACGTGGCGGCGTGGCGCGCGCTGCGCCACTTCTCGGCGAACATGAACTCGCTGATTGCACTGGGCACCGGGGCGGCATTCCTGTACTCGCTGTGGGAAACACTCCACGGCGGGCACGAGGTGTACTACGAAGCCGCGGCTGTGATCATCGCGCTGATCCTGCTGGGGCGCACACTGGAAGCCCGCGCGCAGAGCCAGGCCGGCGCGGCTATCCGCCGACTGATGGATCTGCAACCTCCCACGGCGCGCGTGATTCGCGAGGGCGCCGAGGTGGAGGTGGCGGTGGAAGACGTGCGTGCCGGCGACGTGGTGGTGGTGCGGCCGGGCGAGCGCATCCCCTTGGATGGCACGGTCGAGAGCGGCGAGTCGGCGGTGGACGAATCCATGCTGACCGGTGAGAGCATGCCGGTGGACAAGCAGGCGGGCGCCGGCGTATTTGCCGGCACCATCAACCGTTCCGGCGGTTTCCAGTTCCAGGTGAAGAAGGGCGGGCGGGGCACGGTGTTGCAGCAGATGATCGAGATGGTGAAGCAGGCGCAAGGGTCGCGTGCCCCGGTGGCGCGGCTGGCCGACGTGGTCAGCGGCTACTTCACGGTGGGCGTTTTGCTGGCGGCAGCGCTCACGTTCGCCGTCTGGCTGTTCTTCGCGCCGTTGGCGGCCGCCATGGTCAACGCGGTGGCGGTGCTGATCGTCGCCTGCCCGTGCGCGCTGGGCCTGGCCACGCCCACCGCCATCATGGTGGGAACGGGGCGGGGGGCCGAGCGGGGCATCCTGATCAAGGGCGGCGAAGCGCTGGAAATGGCGTGCCGCATCGATACCATCGTGCTGGATAAGACGGGGACCATCACGCGCGGCAAACCACGGGTGACGGGGGTGTTCCCGGCGCCGGGCCGCACGGAAGGCGAATTGTTGCGGCTGGCGGCGTCGGCCGAGCGGTATTCCGAGCACCCGCTGGGCAAGGCCATCGTGGAAGCGGCGGCCGAGCGCGGCATCGCGCTGGAGGAGGCCACCGAGTTTTCGGCGCTGGCCGGCCATGGCGTTCGCGCGCGCGTGGCGGGGCATGAGGTGTCTATCGGCAGACCGGGAGCCAGGGTGGAGATCGACGGCGCGCCGGCCGGCGCCATCGAAATCGCCGACACCATCAAGCCGGAAGCCGCGCAAGCCGTACGCCGCCTGCGCGAGGCGGGGCTGGAAGTCTGGATGATCACGGGCGATAAACGCGAGATCGCCGAAGCCATAGCGCGCGAGGCCGGCATCGATCACGTACTGGCGGAGGTTCTGCCGGAGCAGAAGGCGGCTCAAGTGAAACAACTGCAAGCCGCCGGCAAGCGCGTGGCGATGGTGGGCGACGGCATCAACGACGCGCCCGCGCTGGCGCAAGCCGATTTGGGGCTGGCCATGGGATCGGGCACCGACATCGCCATGGAGGCGGGCGACATCACCCTCATGCGGGACGACCTGAACGGCGTGGGGGAAGCGATTGAACTGGGGCGCCGCACCATGCGGATCATCCGCCAGAACCTGTTCTGGGCGTTCGCCTACAATACGCTGGGGATTCCCATCGCGGCTTTGGGCCTGCTCTCGCCCATGGTGGCGGCGGGCGCCATGGCGCTTTCGAGCGTGACGGTGGTGAGCAACAGCCTGCGGTTGCGGTAGGGGCGGGAATCCGCAAGGAATTTCACCGCAGAGACGCTGAGACGCTGAGTAAAACGAAGGTAAAAGGAGCACTTGGTCAGTGGGGGATGGCGCGTCTTGCCCGGGGTTGCAGAGCGCGCAGAGGAGGCAGAGAGCGCGGAGAACTGGCGCCCCGGCGGGTCAGAATTAACCTCGGATAATGGGAAATGATTAACTAAATCGATGGTAATTATTCGAGAATTTCGCAGAATTTGTGGCTTTATCTGACGGTATAATCAGGCCAGCATACACCGAGAAAGGCGGTGGGCTGCTTGTATTGCGGTAAAGATATCGATGCATTCGAGCCGCCTCGAGACGGCGAATTCCGCTTCCCCGCTCAGCGCAAGTATGAGGAGCGTCTCCGGGAAACGCTGGACCGGGCGGCCGCGCCAGAGCCTTTCCCGGAGGCCAGCGACAGTTGGATGCCAAGCCCCGCGGCGGAAGCGGTGGCCCGAGAGGCGCGGCTATCGGTGGCTTATGCGCTGTGTGGAAATGCCGCTCCCAAAGCGGCGGTACTGGGGCCATTCCGAGTGGCCGCCGCGCCGGCTGCGGCGCGGGTGGAGGCGAGCGCCGAGCCGGAGGTGGTGAATGCGCGGCCGCAAGCCGTGGCGGCGGGCATGCCGGAACCAGGTTTCATTACGCCGGACTTCCATTGCGAGAATGTGCGCGGCGCGGCGGTGGACTGGCTGGAGTGGCAGGCGCCGAACACGGCCCCTGTTGGGCCGCGCTTTGCGTTGCGGCCGGCGTTCGACCGGCTGGAAAAGCTGGTCCCGCGGAAGGCTGGGCGCCAGAGCAGCCGGCCCGGCGGCGCCGCCACGCATCGAGGCTTGGAAGCGATCGCGGCGGGCTTATTCGTGGCCGCGGGCATGTGGTACGGCGCGGGGGCCGCCAAGAATCTGGTGGCGACGGCGGCGATGAGCCGGGGGATATCCGCCGCGGTTGGCGCGGCGGCGGCGCGGACGAACCCGGCGCCCGAGACGGATATCAAAACGCGGCCTCTGAGTTGGGTGCGCAGCACCATCTCGAGGCGCGCCGCGGTGGAGCTGACGGATACATTCCACGGGGGCATGGAATTCTGGAATGCGGCGCCCCGGAGCTGGGCTCCCGGCTGGTCGCGTCATCCGGACGGATATGTGCGCACGGGCCAACTGGCTCTCTACCGTCCTTCGGCGGCCTACGCGAATTACCGGCTGGAATTCTTCGCCCAGATCGAGAGCAAGAGCATGGGTTGGGTGGTGCGTGCGCGCGACGTGCAGAATTACTACGCCATGAAGTTCACGGTGGTGGATCCCGGCCTGCGCCCCGTGATCGCTATGGTGCACTATCCCGTGGTCGGCGGGAAGAAGGGGCACAGGGTGGAAGTGCCGCTATCGGTCATGGTGCACAACGACACGCCATACCATGTGGCGGTGGAGGTGAATGGCAACCGGGTGATCACTTCCATCGAAGGTCAGGAAGTGGACCGGTGGACCGACGACACGCTGGAATCCGGGGGCGTGGGATTCTTCAGCGAACCCGGCGAGCGAGCGCGGCTCTACTGGATGAAGCTGGCGGCGAACGACGACCTGCTGGGGAGAATCTGCGCCTACCTTTCGGGCGGTACGGAAGAAGGGTCCGCGACCACGGCGCAATGGCGGCGGCTGGAGTCTGCAGCCAACATGCCGCAGCCCCGCCCGGGGGGCGCGCCGCCGGGGCGTTCCGAATATGCGGTTCTGGCGGAGGCCAAAACCGGTCCGCACGATTTCAGGAACCGGAGGATCGAAGCATGGGGTTTCGCGCGCGAACAGAACAGGACGGCGTGCCACCGCTCGCTGCCGGCGTAACCCCGATCAACAGCGTCAGGCCGCAGAAGCGCGGGGACCGGACGCTTTCCAAGGCCGCATCGCTGCAGTCGGAAGGCAAGCTCGAGGGCGCCGCGGGCCTATTGAGCCGCGCCATTGAATCGGGCGTACGCGATCTCGCGCTGTACTCGGCGCTGGGCCAAATCCGTTACGAAATGCGGGATTATGAATCGGCCGCCGCCATCTACGAGCAACTGGCGGAATTAGAGCCGACGCATCGCACCGCGCATTTCAACCTGGGGGTCTGCCGGGGCAATCTGAAACGCTGGCCAGCCGCCGTGGAATCTTTCCGGAGGGCGGCCGAAGCCGACGCCACCCGCGCGGACGCCTGGCTGGGGTTAGGCCTGTGCCTCATCCACAGCGGGCGCCCGGCCGAGGCGACGAGACCGCTCGACCGGTATCTGAATCTCTTCCCCAACGACGAGCAGGCGCTGTTCGGCAAGGCCGTGGTCTTGCAGCAGACCGGCCATCTGGCCGAGGCCGCGGATATCTACCGCGGGATACTGGCGAGCAATCCGCGGTGCGAGGAGGCGCTGGCGAACCTGGTGAGTGTTTTCCTGGCAAAGAAAGACCACCAGCCGGTGCGACGCTATGCGAACCTGCTGGCCGAGCTGCAGCCGGAGTCGCCCGTGGTTTTGGAAGCGCTGGCAACGCTGGCATTCGAGGACGGAGACTATGCGGCGGCCGCACGCCACAGCCACAGTCTGTCCCAACTGGCTCCGGAGCGTTTCGAGAACTGGTTCAACCTGGGGGTGGCGCACCACCGGATGGGCGACTACGAGAAGGCTGCGCGCGCGTACACCGAGGCCATCGCGCGGAAGCCCGATTCCGTGCCGGCCTATTTGAATCTGGGGGCGGCGCGGCAGGAATCGAACAACCTCGGGGCGGCGCGCACTTGTTACGAGAAGGCGCTGGAGATGGACGCCGACCAGCCCGGAGTTCTCTGGAACCTGGCGCTGGTGCTGGAGCAGCAGGGCGAGCGGGAGCAGGCCGAGAAGCTCTATGCGCAGCTTCCCGAGGAGGCCCCGGAGTGGTGCGACGGGTGCTTCCGGCTGGGCTATCTGCGGCTGCTTGGCGGCGATTTCACGGCCAGCGCCGAGGCGTTTGAGGCCTGCCTCGAAAAGCGGCCGGACTGGCCCGAAGCGTATCTCAACGCGGGCATCGCGTATGCGCGCTCAGGCAACTCGGAGGTGGCGCGGCGATGCTTCGAGGAGGCCCTCATGCTGCGTCCGGATTTTCCGGACGCGATGCGGGGTCTGGCCGCGCTGGCGCTCGATTGCCAGGATTACGCGGAAGCGTACGACCTGCACCAGCGGCTGATTCAACTGGGCGAGCACGGGCCCGAGCTTTACTACAACGCCGGCCTGCTGTGCCAGAAGCTCGGCCGGACGGGCGAAGCCGCGGAGTTTTACCAGCAGGCGCTGGGCGAGGACCCGCAGCGTCTGGAAGCCCTCTTGAATTTGGGCCACGTGCTGATGGCGTCGGGCAAGGCGGAAGAGGCGCGCGCCTACTGGCGCAGGGCCATCGGCGAGAAGCCGGAGCTGGCGGAAGCCTACTTCGAGCCGTAGGGCGGGCAGGAGTTTTGGACGGGGAGACACGGGGACGCGTCGCCCGCGCCGGAACGCCATGTTACGCTGAGCTGCATGCGAAAGTTCGCTGTAATCGCCGTAGTTGCGGGCTGCCTGCCGACGTTTGCATGGGGGCCCGAGGGGCACAGCCTGGTGGCCCGGATCGCCCACGCCCAGCTTACGCCGGCGGCGCGTGCGCAGGTGTCCGCCATCCTGGGACCCGACACCACCATGGCTTCCATTTCCAGTTGGGCCGACGAGGTTCGCCGGTCGCGGGCCGACACCGCGCCNNGGCGACATGCACCAGCCGCTGCACTGCTCGGATAACAAGGACAAGGGCGGCAACGGCGTACAGGTGGAATTCTTCGGCAAGCGCACGAACCTGCATAGCGTCTGGGACAGCGGTCTGCTGGGCCGGATGGGAACCGAAGACGCGTTATTCGGCCCGCTCTCGACGGAGTCCGCGCGCCGCGCCAGGAAATGGTCGAAGGGCACGGTGGAAGATTGGGCGGAGCAGGCGCACAAAGCGTCGCAGAAAATTGTCTACGGCCGGCTGGCGAAAGTGGCGGCGGGCGCCCCGGTTCCGATTGACGCGGCGTATGAGAAAGTGGCCGACCCGTTGATCCGCGAGCAGCTCGAGAAGGCCGGCGCGCGGCTGGCGATGGTGCTGAACACGACGCTGCGGTAGGGGCACGCCAAAAGAAATCTGAAATCGATTATCCTTCCTGCCTCGATTTTCCGGTTAGCTCTGTGAGGGAGCGGACGATGAGTGGTATCGGCCGTCTGCCTCCCCAAAGGAGAAAACCATGAAAACGCGAAAAAGCTTTCCGGCCATCGGCATGTTGATGTTGGGCGTCTCCGCCATTGCTCAACAACCCACCATCACCACCATCGACGCTCCGCACGCAGGCACTATCAGCGGCTACGGCACGGAGGCCATCGCCATCTGCCCGGGAGGGCAAATCGCGGGGTTCTACGCAGACTATGGCAATGCCATGCACGGTTACCTGCGCACGACCGACGGCAAGATCACTACGTTCGACGCCCCGGGCGCGCAAGGCCAAGGTGGGGCAATCCCCTTCCCCGCCGTTGGGACCACTCCGGGCACCTACGCCGTTGCCGGTGACGCGTGCGGGATGGCCGCGGGATACTACACTGACTCGCGCAATGTGGCCCACAGCTACTTGCGCGGGGCCGACGGCACATTCACTCTGTTCGACGTTCCGCACGCTGGCACTGGCTACCTCCAGGGCACCTTTGCCGGGAACATGAGCATGTCGGGGGGAGCGATTGCGGGTGACTACGTGGACGCGACCGGTATGTATCACGGCTTCCTGCGCGCCGCCAACGGCACCGTAACCGAGTTCGATGTCCCAGCCGCTGCCACCGGCCCTGGCCTGGGCACGACGACTGCCTGGGCCCAGTGCATCAACCCGGCTGGCGCGATCACGGGATATTACTTTGACCAGAACGGCGCCGGTCACGGCTACGTGCGCGCTCCCGACGGTACGATCACAACGTTCGACGCTCCGGGCGCGGGCACGGGCTCCGGCCAGGGGACTTTCACCTGGGCCATCAACCCGGCGGGGACAACCGCGGGGGCCTCCCAGGATAACAACGGCGTCTATCACGGCTTGCTGCGCACGGCCGACGGCAAGATCACTCTATTCGACATTAAGGGAGCGGGCACGGGCGCCGGCCAAGGTACCCAGGTCGAAGGCATCAACCCATCAGGCGTAGTCACGGGATATTACACGGACGCGAAAAATGTGTCTCATGGTTACGTGCGCGCGGTGGACGGCACGTACACTTTCTTCGACGTTCCGGCCGCGGGCACGGGCAGCGGCCAGGGCACCTTCCCCATGACCAACAACCCGGCGGGCAGCATCGTCGGATATTACGTGGACAATAACGGCGCATTTCACGGCTTCGTGCGGCAATAAGCCGGCGCCTCAGCGGAAGTTCTCCACCAGCATCAGGTCGTTGACGGGGGAGTCCATCCTGGAATACAGAATCGTGCGGCCGTCCGGAGAGGCCGTGAGACCCTGCGAAACGTCGCCGAGATTCCGAGCCACGGTAGTGGACCTGCCGGTGGCCAGATCGTAGAACTGGAGCCGCGTCTCGCCGGAAGGTTGGTCGATATAGTAGATGCCTTTGTCGGACACCGTGAACGCAAGCTGAACGACTCCCTCCAGCACCTTGACGGGCCGGCCGCCGGAGGCCGGAAGGCGCCACAAGGGACCCGGCTCGCCCCTGGTCTGCGTGTAATAGACGTAGGCGCCGTCTGGCGACTCGAAAACTGCAAACCCGGTGTTGGGTGTGACCTGGACTGCCTCCCCACCAGCCACAGGGACCTTCCAGATCTGATACTCTCCGGTTCGATTGGAGCTGAAGTAAATCCATTTGCCGTCCCGGGAAAAGCTGGGGACGTTGTCGTTGGCCGGATGGGGGGCGAGGCGGCGCGGCCTGCCGCCCGCCGCGGAGACTACATAGATCCCGTAGTGGCCTTCGAGATTGCAGTCGAACGCAATCAGTTGGCCGTCGGGCGACCAGCGGGGCGTGCCTGTTCTGCTAGCCCCCATGCTGGCGGCCATGGAGGTGAGCTGGACGGCGTTCGAGCCGTCGGGATCAGCCAGCCAAACCTCATTTGGTCCCGAGCGATCGGATTCAAAAGCGACACGGCGGCCATCGGGGGAAAACTGGGGGGACATATCCAGGCTGGTGGAGGTGAGGGCCGCGCTGGGCGGAGAAGACGCCGGAGCGCCGGGGGCGGGGGTCGAGATGCGCCAGATATATCTGACGTCGGTGCTTCGAACATACACCAGCCGGGACGGCCTGCCGGGCTGCGGGTGCGAGACAGCGGGCATGATCCCGTTCTCGCCCACGAAGGGGACTCGCGCCGGCGGCTGTCCGCCCGGGATGGCCGCCCTCCAGAGGCTTGTCCCGGTTGAATAGAGAATCTCCTTGCCGTCGGGCATCCACGCCATGGAACCGGCGTTCCACATCAGTTCACCCACGTTCAGCGTGAGGCGGCTGGGTTCGCCGCGAGCCGTCAGACTCTTTCCCAGGGGAAGCAGGTAAACCTCGTGGCCAGGGAAACCAATGATACGCTTGAAGACCAGCCAACGGCCGTCGGGCGAGACCGCCGGGTTGACGTCGCCGGCTACAGGTGGCTGGGGATTGGTCAACTGCCTCTTCTCCCCGGTTTCGAGTGAAACCACGAACAAGGCGTCGGGCTTCCCCTCGCCCGCGGAATCCGTCACCACCACACAGGCGCTGTCGGGACACCAGGCAAGGAACGTCTGATTCCAGTAGGTCTCACCCAGCCGGATCTCGGCCAGTTTGCGCTCCGGCCCGCCCAGAGGGGGTATCAGCCGTAATTCGCTCTTTGCGGTTTGCAGGATTGTTCCTCCGCGAGGAGATCCCAGCGACTCACTGCGGAGGAAGGCGATCCAGCGGCCGTCGGGCGACCAGACCGGGTTGTAGTCGTGACGCGGGTCGGTGGTCAGCCGCAAGGGCGGGCCGGCGCCGATCTGCTGCACGTAGATGTCGAAATTATCCTGCTTGGGGCCATTCCACTCGAATGCTACGTGGTCGCCGTCAGGGGAAAACGAAGGAGAGCTTTTGAGACCGGGAACGGTGACGAGCTCCACCGCCCGAAGCGGCTCCTCCGGCTGCCGGGGCCACCACATCCGCCACGCGAAAAAACCGGCAACCAGCAGCACTGGCAGCAGGGCCGCCCAAACCCAGCGCCGGCGCGGCGGCGCCGTTAGCATGGCCGCCGCGCCCGAATCCGACTCCTCCTTCACTTCTTCCAGCGCGACCTTAAGGTCATCCATGTGCTGGAAGCGCCGCTCGGGGTTCTTGCGCAGGCATCGCGTGATGATCCTTTCCAGCTCCTGCGGAGTCTCTTTGCGTAGCGAACGGGCCGGCTCCGGCTCTTCCTTCAGGATCGCCGAGAGGATCGAGAGCTTCGTGTCGCCGCGAAAGGCACGCCGCCCGGTCACCATTTCGTAGAGCACTGCGCCGAACGAAAAAATGTCGCTGCGCGCATCCACCGGCTTGCCCTCTGCCTGCTCGGGCGACATGTAGGCGGTAGTGCCTACGATGGTGCCTTCTTCCGTCCGCGGCCTGGCGGTGCGGGCCGGTTCTTCCTCGCTCGGGGCAGGTTCCTCCATCTTGGCCAGGCCGAAATCCAGTACCTTCACCCCCGATTCGGTCACCAGCACGTTGCCGGGCTTCAGGTCCCGGTGTACGATCCCCTTGCGATGCGCCGCAGCCAGCGCATCCGCCATCTGAATGGCCAGCCGAAGCGCCTGCGCCAGCGGCATCGGACCATGCAAGGGCCGGCCTTCCACATATTCCATCACCAGGTAGTTCGGCCCTACGTCGTAAAGCGTGCAAATGTGCGGATGGTTCAGCGCCGCCACGGCGCGGGCTTCACGCTCAAACCGGGCGTTGAACCGTGCCTCAGAGACTTTGATGGCGACCACGCGGTTGAGGCGCGTGTCCCGGGCCTGGTAGACCGTGCCCATCCCGCCCGCGCCGATAACGCCAACGATCCGATAGGGACCTAGCTGCAAAGGATGATTTAGCAGCCCGCTTTCGGTCTGATCGAGGAGAGACCGGACCTCGCACTGCAGTTCCTCGTCTTCCCGGCAGGCCTCTCGCAGGAACGCATCCCGTGCGGGCGCCTCCCGCTCCAGAGCGGAGTGGTAGAGCAGCTCGACCTGCCGCCAACGATCCGGGCGCATGGTGTACTGTGCAGGCAATTGTACCGCGCGGCAATTCAAATCAGGCCCGGAAGTATAATTGATCTGGAATACTGTGCCGTCCTCTTCGGTGGAAATATCCCGGCTGCTGCGCGCCTGGGGTGATGGCGACCAGGCGGCCCTCAACCAACTGACGCCGTTGGTCTACACCGAACTGCACCAGATCGCCCACCGGCACATGCGCCAGCAGCTTCCCGGGCAAACCCTCCAGACCACGGCGCTGGTCAACGAGGCCTATCTTCGTTTGGTGGATGTCGAGGGTGTGCGCTGGCAGGATCGCACGCACTTCTTTGCCGTCTCGGCGCAGATCATGCGGCGCATTCTGGTGGATTCCGCCCGAGCGCACCTCGCGGACAAGCGCGGCGGGCGCTTGCCGCACGTCTATCTGGATGAGTCCATGGATGCCTCCCCGCAAAGCAGCGAGGACCTGATCGCCCTGGACGATGCCCTCAATGCCCTGGAAGAAATGGACCCCCGCAAGGCGCGCGTGGTCGAACTGCGCTTCTTTGCCGGCTTGAGCGTTGAGCAGACCGCCGAGGCACTGAACATCTCCGCTCCGAGCGTGAAGCGGGACTGGAAGCTGGCTAAAGCCTGGCTGACCCGCGAGCTATCNNGGCCGGTGTAGGTCTCGTCCTCGGTGCGCAGATTCAGGCCGGTGAGGCGCAGGCGCGGGGCGGTTTCGAACCACGCCAAGTTGTAGCTGCCCGAAATGCCGCGCCATGCGTCCAGGGTGCCGAAATCCAGAGCGGCGCCGGTGAAGTTTCCTTCAGACTTCAGGTTGGCCAGCAACTGGCTGCCGGTTCCCGAAGTCTCCAGGGTGCCATCGGCATCCAGCTTGCCGGCTTGCCAGTCCAAACCCTTCACCTTCGCCGTGAGCTTATAGGAGGGCCGCGCGGCGCGCAGGTTGACAGCCAGTTTGCCGGTGATGGCGGCGCGATCGAGCTTGGCCTGGATGCCGTCGAATTCGACGCGCGCCACGTCCCATAAGAGGCGCGCGCGGACGTTTTCGAGGTGGCAGCCGGCGAGCAGCAGATCGTCAATCTGCAGCGTGCCTTCGACGGCGCGCGCGGCGAACCAGGCGGGCACCGGGGCGCGGCCCAGGGCACGGGAGATGAGGCTTGTATTGCGGCTCAACGTAGGCATGAATACGGCTTCGAGATCGGCGGCGTCCACTTCTTCGGCGCGCAAGCGGAGGCGGTGAGGGCGCGCGGCGGCCGGCTCGTAGCGATACTCCCCGGTGAAGGCGACTTTGCCGGCCTGCGCCTGGAGGCGGTCTAGCACGAGGCGCGGGCCATCGATCTGCGCGCGCGCGGATGCGATCTCGATGGGGCCGGCCAGGCCGGGCACGGCAATCTGAGCATCGCCGATCTGGAGACGGCCGGTCCAGCCGGCTTTGACGGCCGCTAGGCGGTAGTGCAACTGGCCGCTCCATTGGCCGGATTGGACTTGCTCGAGCCAGGGCACGGCGGCCAGAGCCACCTGGGCGCGCAACGACGCCACCTTCATGGCCTCGGCGGAGATGGAAAGATCGAGCGTCTCCCCATCCATGGCGTAGTCGGCTTCGACTTGCGCCTGGTCCTGGTCGGCGGTGCGCACCACGGCCGGCGAGAGGCGCACGTGGCCGTGGTCCACCACCATGTGGGCCTGTTCAAAACGGACGGGCGGCGAATCGGGGATGGTAACGGCCGTGTCGTGGAACGCCAATTCCCCCTGGAAGCTGCCCTGCCCGGAATAGCCGATGGCGCCATCCATGCTTCCGCTGAGCTTCAGCTTGGGCGGGAACTGGGCGCCCATGTGGCGCGCCAGCTCCATCAGGGGCGCCAGCGGAAACTGGTTCCAGTTGACAGTCACGGCCCAGCGCGGCTGCGAAAGGTAATTGTTGACGCGGAACCGCAACCAGAGGGGCAGCGGTGCGTTGCCGGGGGAGTTGGACTGCAACTCGAGTTGCTGCGCGACGAGGTCGAGGCGGCCGCGAATATCGAGCGGCCAGCCCTGGCCCTGGGGCGGCAGCAGGTCCCAGCGGTGCACGTCTTCGACGTTGAGCCGTCCCCGGATGCCGATATTATCGATGGGGCCGCCGAGGTGCACGCGCGCGGAGATGGTGCCGTGTACGCTGCCGGTCTGGCCGCGCATAAGGGCCGTGATTTCGCCCAGCCCGGTGCGGTCGAGCTCGACATCCAGATCGAGCCGCTCCGGCGCGACGTACCAGCGCCCCTCCACGGTGACGGAACCGAGACCCTGCGCGGAACGATCGGTGCGGGCCAGTTTGGCGGAACCGGAAACCCTCCAACCGCTCCCGGGCGAAGCGGGAGGCGAGACGTCGAGATCCGTTTGGGTGAGGTAGAACACCGATTTGACGTCGCCGAACTTGAAATTGATGCGGCTGTCGCGGAGGCTGCTGTTGCGCACGTGGATGGCGGGGGCGGCGCGCAACACGGAAGGGTTGACCAGGGAAGCGAAGTTCCAGCGGCCCCACTCGGAGGCCGGACCGGACTTGGCGAGGTTGATGCTGGCGCCTTCCAGGCGGATGGAAGCAATTACGAACTTGCCGCCGGCGAGGGACCAGAAGCCGGGCGTGACATCGATCCGGTCCATGTAGGCCATGGGCTCGATGCCGATGGAGGGGTCCTCGTGAATCACCACGTTCTCGACCGAGAAGCCGGGGCCTTTGAACAGACTGAAGCGCACGGGGCCGAGGAACTCGACGCGGCGTCCGAGCGCGCGTTCGAGCGATCCGCGGAGGCGCTCGCCGTAACGGCCGGCGCCGAGGTAGGGCGCGGCGATCCCCACCGTGAGGAGCAGGGCCAGCGCCGCGCCGGCGAGTTTCAGGAGCGTGCCGGGCCGGATCTTCATGCGTCCGCTCCGGTGAGGCCGCGGTAGGCCTCCGGGTCGTCGATATCGGCCAGGATGCCGGGGTCGTCCACGTCGAGGAACTCGGTTTGAGCGGCGTGGCGGCGCACCACGTCGCGGGCCGCGCCGGTCTCGGGGAGCGCCAAAAATTCGGGGATGAGCCGGCGCGAGAACCAGATGGGATGGCCGCGGCGACCGTTCGACCGCGGCACGCGCAGCAGCGTGGCGTGCGGCCCGGCCAGCAAAGCATCAATGGTGGCGGGCGCGACGGCGGGGTGGTCCACCAGGGTAAAGAGCACGCCATCGGCATGGGGCGGAACGGCGCGGAGGCCGCACTGCATGGAAGTGGTCTGACCGCGCGCCCAGTCGGGGTTCACGACGAGGGTGGCGGCGGAGTGCCCGCCGGCACGGATGCGGTCCGCCGCGGCGCCCAGCACCACGATCACCGGAGAACAGCGCGCGGCGAACAGGCGGGCCAGCCGGTGGAGGAACGTTTCCTCGCGGTATCGCAACAGAGCTTTCGGAAAACCCATGCGGCGCGATTCGCCGGCGGCTAGAATGAGGCCGGCGCTCACTTGGCCAGCACGGCCCGCAACGATTCGCCGGCGAACACCGACATCGAAAGCGAGCGCCAGTTGGACGCCGCGCCGCGGCGCACGGCGATCATTTCCGCGGCCACCGAAATAGCGATCTCCTCGGGAGAAACGGCGCCGATGTCGAGGCCCATGGGGGCATGGATGCGTTCGAGGGCGGCGCGGGGAATCCCTTCCTTCTCCAGTTCGCAGATGACGTTCAGCACTTTGCGCTTGCTGCCGATCATGGCGATATAGCGCGCGGGCGTGGCAATGGCAAGCTTGA
The DNA here is from genome assembly GCA_003142355.1 of Bryobacterales bacterium. Next base: position 6,087 of record PLMF01000290.1, on the reverse strand, counting down.
GCACGCGCATGTCGTCGCGATGGCCGCGCGTGACGATGACGACATAACCGGTCTCGTCGATCCGGAGGTTGGGGAAAACCTGCTCGTACTCGGCGGCGTGCACCTCGGCGGCTTCGGGGAAGCGCTCGCGGCTGGCGAAGGTGTCGCGGTCATCCACCACCACGGTGGCGAAACCCGCCAGCGTGGCGACCTTGGAGAGGCTTTTCGAGATGTGTCCGGCGCCGAAGATGAAGGCGCGCGGAATGGGCAGCACCGGCTCGACGAAGACATCGAGCTGGCCGCCACAGATGAGGCCGTTATCGTAGGCCGCGTCCTGTCCCAGGTTGAAGGTGAGGTGCTTGGGTTTTTCCGTCTGGATGACCTCCCGGGCGGCGTTCCACACCTCGGCCTCGACGCAGCCGCCGCCGATGGTGCCGATCATGGACCCGTCCTCGCGCACCAGGAGCTTGGCGGTCTCATAGCTGGGGATGGACCCACGCACCTCGACGATGGTGGCGAGCGCGCACTTCTGCCCCAGGTTGCGGAGCCGCACCAATTCCTCGTAAACGTCCATTCGATGACGATTATAGCGTGGGAGGGGAGGGTTCAGCGCAGGCGCTCAAGGTCGCTTGCCGTGATGCCAAGCTGGTTGAGGAGGCGGTAGAAGAGCGGTGGCCCGATTTCCTGGCCACCGTGGATCGGGATTGTTGCGCTGCGTCCGTCCTCGTGAACCCAGCGTTCATGGCTGCCTGTCTGGCGTGCCCTTCGAAACCCCAAGCGCAGAGCGGCCCGCCGGAATTCGTCGGCGCGGGCGCTAGGCATGAAGGATTTCCGTCGTGTCGGAAGGGAGCGGCAACCCCTTTTCCTGGAACTCCTCGGAAATCATCTCGAAGACACGGCCCAGTTCGGCGAGCGCCTCCTGCCGGGTCGGCATCAGCGCCTAGCAACCCTCAATGGCGGGCACCTCCGCCACCCAACCCGACGGCTGGTTCCGGTAGAGCACTACCTTGTAATCATCCAGCGTCATGGCTGTTCCAATTCTATCCATTTCCGGGGCATCTGTGTTCAAGCGTCGGCGCTTGGTCGCATCCGTATGCGCCTCGTTCGATCCCAAACTACGCCGCGACGATGTAGTCCGCGGTCGTTGGCGCTGGAATGGGTAGACCGTCTTGGCGCAGACCCTCCAGGTGGAACTCGATAGCCTCCTTCATGAGGCGCTCGGTTTCCTCCAATGTAGGGCCGGTGGTAATGCAGCCCGGAAGGTCCGGCGCATAGGCGCTATAACCGGTAGCGGTCTTTTCGTAGATTGCGCGATACTTCATTTCAACCCCGCTTGTTTCAGAATACTCTGCACCAGACGGGGCAGCGTAGCCCCGGAGGGGCGTCAGAAAGTAGTCCAGCGCGTGAGCGCTGGGGATCCGGTCACGGAGCCCGCCAGCCCCGGTCAGGGGCGTAAGAAAGGGCTGCACGCCGGCATTCTTTCGCCCCTGCCGGGGCTTTGTTGCTTCACACTTCTTCCCATGGCTCACGCCATGGGCTACTTTCTAACGCCCTCCGGGCTGAAGGGCGTCAGTCTCGGCGGGCGGAAATCCGGCTCCAAGAGCCAGACGGCGCGGTCGGGATAGTAGCGGCGCAGTTTCTCGTCTTCGGCCTCGCCCAGGTCGCGAGCCCAGACTACGCGGGCGCCGTCGATATCGGCGGCGTTGTAGACCCACTCGTCCTGGAAGATGTGCTGCGGGTAGTAACGAACGAAGACCAGCAACTTGCCTGGTATCGCGGCAAGCTGCCGGTTGACGTAAATCCGCCGGTCCGGATTGGCGTGGTTGATGGCGTCCCAGGTTTCGTATGGTCGCATCGCCATCGAGACCTCCGCATCGTCGAATACGTGGAGGCCGTACCAGAACAGGAAGTGCGCGACGCAAAGGAAGACGATCAGGTGGGCGGCTGAGCGGCCAATCCGCTCCAGGCCCGTCACGCTCACCAGAACGAAAAGACAGGTGACCGCGGCAATGTAGTGCAGTTGGAATGCCGGGAAGAAATTGACGCCCAGGCTGAAGAGCAGCAAAGTGAGCGCGACCCAGAGAAATCGGAACTCCCGGATGGTTACCAGAAAGACTACCAGCGCCAGGTAGAGGGGCGCCAGAAAGAAGAAACGGTAGTAGCGCACGCGGTATTCGAGACGCTCCAGGTAGCTGGTCATCGTCTCGGGACCGGTGTGAAACGAAAGCTGCATTTTGTAGTCGAGCGCTTGTTCCCTGGTCAGGTCCCGGTGGGGCACTGGGTTCGACTGCAGGGTGAGCGCCGCCGGCACGCCGTACTGATACTGGCTGAGCATCTCGGGGAGGGTCGTCCAACTGCCGGTGACCGCCTTGTTCTGGAACAGCATGATAGCGACGGCTGGAACGAGGACCAGGATGACATCCGGCGCCACTCGTGCCAGTTTGCGCGGCTCCGGGACGAAAAACAGGATGACGGCGAGGAACAAGAAAACCGACTCATACGGGCGGGTGAGCAGGTGCATCGCCAGGCCGACGCCCAACAAAACGGCATCGCGCGCGCGGGGTGCGTGGCGCAGCCGGGGCAGCGCTCCAAACACCAAGCATCCCGCGGCGGCGGCGAATGCCCCGCCCCAATAGCTGTTCATCCACTGGCTCAGAGGGCCGAATTCGATTACCGCCAGCACGCCGCCCAGGAGCGCCCATCCCGGCGTGGTCCAGGCCCGCAGCATCCAGTAGCAGAGGGCGCAGAAGGCCGCCACCGAAAGCACCACCCCGGCCCAGGGAAGGCCGAAGATGGCCCAGCCGAGCGCCAGCGCCAGACCTTGGCCCACCGGGTAGATGGAGCTGTAGGCCGGCTCTTGCAGCACGAAGAACGTCTCGAAGAACTGGGGCAGCGGATGCGGCGGATTGGCCAGGCGGAAATGCCGCAGCGTGTCGGCCTCGAGCAGGTGGCCGAACTCGTCGTAGACGTCCGGCGAGGGGACCGGATGGTGCGCGACGAGGGCCAGCCGAAGCACCACCGGCAGCAGGGCCAGCAGCAGCATCGACCAGCCGGTCCGCTCCGCCAGCTTGAGAGCGTACGGCTGAATCCAGGGGCGCCACAGCAGCGCCATCGAAACCAGCATGGCCGCCAGCGCCAGCTCGATGAAGTCGGCGGCGCCAAAGCCGATGGAATTATGCAGCGGCAGAAACGAGCGAAAAACGTCGAACAGGAACATGCGAAGTCTCTATGGTAGCGCCGGCGCTACAATACCGAAGGGGCGCGTGCATCGGCCGGCTTACACGCTTGAAGATCAGGAGCGAATGTCCAGAGCGGAGAATTATTTCGCCTGGCAGAGCCGTCTTGTCACGCGCGAATTGGGGCGGCGGGTAGTCGAGGTTGGCTGCGGCGTCGGGAACTTCACTGGAATGCTGCTCGACCGCGAGGCCGTGATCGCCGTTGACAGCGAGCCCGATTGCATCCAGCGGCTCAAAGAACGCTACCCGGACCGGGACAACCTGCACGCTTTCGCCTGCGACGCCGGCGGCCCGGCGTTCTCTGGTCTGGCCCGGTTCCACCCCGACTGCTGCGTGTGTCTGAACGCACTGGAGCACATCGAGGACGACCGCCAGGCACTCTACGGCATGGCGTCCATCCTCGGGCCGGGCGGAGTCGTCGTGCTGCTCGTCCCCGCCTTTCCGGCGCTCTATGGTCCCATCGACAGCAACCTCGGCCATTACCGGCGGTACAGCCGCGGCTCGATCGCCAGGCTGGCCGGCGCCACCGGCCTGCGCATCAGGAAGGTCCACTACATGAACGCAGCCGGCTTCTTCGGTTGGTGGGTGAATTCCCACATTCTCAGACGCCGGGCCCAGTCGGAAAGGCAGATTGAGATCTTCGACCGCTATGTGGTTCCGCTCCTGTCGCGTCTGGAGGGAATAGCGAGTCCTCCCTTCGGCCAGTCGCTGTTCGTGGTGCTCGAGAAGCCATGAAGATTTCCGTCATCATTCCGGTGTACAACGAATTCCGCACGTTTGACCAGGTTCTGGAACGAGTCCGCCAGGCGCCTTTGCCCCAGGGCTGCTCCAAGGAGATTGTGGTGGTGGACGACGGATCCACCGACGGGACCACGCAAATGCTCGGCGAACATACGCGGGAAGGCGTGATTGTGGGGCACCACTCGGCGCGGAATTACGGAAAGGGCGCCGCTATCCGCACGGGCATCCTGCTGGCGTCCGGCGACATCGTGCTGATACAGGACGGGGACCTCGAATACGATCCCGGAGATTACGCGCGCATCCTCGAACCGATCGTGAAGGGCGAGGCGGATATCGTCTACGGCTCCCGCTTTCTCGGCCAGCCGGCGGGTATGGCGACGAAGAACCGGATCGCCAATTGGATCCTCACCGCCGCCGCGAATCTGCTCTATGGCGCGCGGCTTACCGACGAGGCCACCGCCTACAAGGCCTTCCGCACGTCCATCCTGCGCGGGATCGATCTGGAATGCCGGCGTTTCGAGTTCTGCCCGGAAGTCACCGCCAAAGCGCGGCGTCTGGGTTATCGCATCCGGGAAGTGCCCATCGCTTACAACGCGCGGGGGATTGCGGAGGGCAAGGAGATTCGTGCCCGCGACGGCTTACACGCTCTCTGGACGCTGATCCGGCACCGGTTCACGCCGCGGCGAAGGCTGGTGCGAAGGGAACCACCCCGCTAGGGCGAGGCATGCCTCGCCCCTACAAGGGCACGATGTAGGGGCCGGGCATGCCCGGCCCAAGGCTACGGCCGCGGTACTTGCCGCACGCAGATCGGCATACACTGAAAGTATCCCGTGAACTCGAAAAAGGTCATCATCATCGGCGGCGGCATCGTTGGATTGGCCACCGCTTACCGGCTGGGCGAGCGATTTCCCGGCGCCCGGATTTCGGTACTCGAAAAAGAAAGTGCGGTCGGCCAACACCAGACCGGACACAACAGCGGCGTGCTGCACAGCGGCCTGTACTACAAACCGGGATCGCTGCGAGCGCGGCTGGCGGTTACGGGCATCCGCCAGATGGCGGAGTTCTGCCGGGAAAACGGAATCGCGCACGA
>PLMF01000290.1:0-1022 GCA_003142355.1 Bryobacterales bacterium | reverse complement strand
CGAGATGCGCGAGATCGAGCCGCATGTGGGCGGTGTGGCGGCCTTGCGCGTCCCCCAGGAAGGCATCGTGGATTACACGGCGGTCTGCGACACGCTGGCCGCCAAGCTCGCGGAGCGGGGCGCGCGCGTGGTGACGGGCGCCCGCGTGAAGCGGTTACGCCGGCAAGGCGCAACCTGGATTGCGGAAACCACCGCCGGCGAGTTCGAAGCCGATTTCCTGATCAATTGCGCCGGCCTCCAATGCGACCGCGTCGCCCAACTGGCGGGCGAGCGGCGCAACATGCGCATCGTGCCCTTCCGCGGCGAGTATTACAAGCTGCGCCCGGAGCGCCAGCACCTGGTGCGCAACCTCATCTACCCGGTGCCCGACTCCCGGTTTCCCTTCCTGGGCGTGCATTTCACGCGGCTGATCCACGGCGGCGTCGAAGCCGGGCCGAACGCCGTGCTGGCATTCGCGCGGGAAGGCTACCGCAAAACCGATTTCAACCCGCGCGACCTGGCCGACGCGCTCACATACGTGGGCCTGTTGCGCTTCCTGCGCCGCTACCCCTCGATGTGCTGGTACGAGCTGCGGCGCTCTTTCAGCCGCCGATTGTTCTGCCGATCGCTGCAGCGCCTGGTGCCCGAAATCCAGCCCGGCGACCTCGATACGGGCGGCTCCGGCGTGCGCGCGCAAGCCATAACGCCCGAAGGCGAACTGGTGCAGGACTTCCTCTTCATCGCGCGGCCCAATGCGCTCCACGTGCTCAACGCGCCCAGCCCCGCCGCCACGGCCGCGCTGGCCATCGGCACCGAGATCGCGGCGATGGCGGAGCAGGCGGCCGCCGGGTAAACGTATGCCTGAAACCCGCCACTCCGTGTGCGCGCTCGACTGCCCGGACTGCTGTTCCTTGCTGGTCACGGTCGAAAACGGACGCGGCACGAGGCTGCGCGGGGACCCGGCGCATCCGGTGACGCGCGGCTTTCTGTGCGGCAAGGTGGCGCAGTACCTGGAACGCGAATACTCGCCCGGGCGGTTGCTC
>PLMF01000152.1 GCA_003142355.1 Bryobacterales bacterium | reverse complement strand
CCCGGACCCTGCGTGTGCTGCCAGCGGGAGACCACGCTGGACCTGCGCGACCCGGACGAAAAGTGACGCTCGCAGCCCTCGCGCTGCTCTTTCCCCTTATGCTGCAAGCTGCCAGCTACTCCGCCCGGAAAACAGTGGTGGATGGCGTCGACGTGGTGCAACTCGCCGATGCCGCGCGCCACCTCGACGTGTCGATCGCGGTCTCGGTCGGCAACCTGGCCTATGCGATGAACGCCGGCGGAAATAGCGTCTTGTTCTCTCCCTTCCACGGCCCCGCCGAACTCAAGGCCAAGCCCGCGTTATGCGGCATTCCATTCCTGGCGCCGTGGGCCAACCGCATCGAAACGGATGCGTATTGGCTGAATGGCCGGAAGTATCTGCTGAACCCCGACCTCGGCAATATACGCGTGGACGGAAATAAGCTGGCTATCCACGGGTTTCTCTCTTACTCGCCGGCCTGGACCCTGGTCTCGGTCGGTGCCGACAAGCGCTCGGCCTGGGCCACCAGCCGGCTGGATTTCTGGAAGCACCCCGAGATGATGGCGCAGTTCCCCTTCGCCCACACCATCACCATGACCTACCGGCTGGCAAACGGCGCGCTGGAAGTCGAGACCACCCTCCAGAATCTGTCCGCCGAGCCGATGCCCGTGGCCATCGGCTTTCACCCCTACTTCAACGTGCACGACGCCCCGCGCGATCAATGGAAGGTACACCTGGCCGCGCGCGACCACCTCGTCCTGACCAACCTGCTGGTGCCTGCTGGCGAGCGCAAACCGGTGGAGTTTGCCGACCCGCTTCCCCTCCAGGGCGTGCAGCTTGACGACGTGTTCAGCAACCTGGTCCGCGGACCGGACGGACGCGCCCAGTTCTGGGTCGAGGGCAGCAAGCAGAGAATCACGGTCACCTACGGGCCCAAGTATGCGGTAGCGGTGGTCTATGCGCCAAAGGGGCGCGAGTTCATCTGCTTTGAGCCTATGGCGGCGATTACCAACGCCTTCAGCCTGGCGCACGCCGGAGTTTACAAGGAGCTGCAAAGCATTCCCGCCGGCGGCCAGTGGAAAGAGAGCTTCTGGGTCACGCCCACGGGGTTCTGAGCAGTGAGAAGACCGCCGGGCGCGGTGCAGGGGCCGGGCATGCCCGGCCCGCTGGCAAACATCAGCCGGAAGCTCATAGTACCCCCATGCCGTACTCCGGCAGTACAAATTGTCGCAACTGGCCCTAGCTTGAGAAACGGAGTCCATGCGATAAATACTCCATGAGTTACCGCCATCTCGAGTTGTGCTGCGGTTGTGGAGAGCCGCCCGATCGAATCGACGAGGTGGGGTTTACAGACCAACACGAACTCGTGATCCACTGGTGGTGTTTACGGTGCAGAAAGGTGGTTTACGTTTCCAAGTCCCTTAGTGATTGCTGGCGGGACTGCCCGGAGCCCGATCTCGGGAAGGGGGCGGCGGAATCTGCCGACGCGCGGTTCCTGCAGAGCATCGGCGTCAGATTCCTCGACGACGACACCCCGTAACACCCGCCTCCGCAGCCGCGCGTTATCGGAAATTCCCCACCAGCATCAGGTTGGTCTGGCTCTGGTCCACTCTCGGATATAGGATGTACTTCCCGTCCGGTGAGACCGAAAAGGACATCGCCTGAAAGAAGTCCGCGTCTTTCATGCGGAACGCCACTTCGTTCCTGCGCGTCGTGAAATCGTAGAACGATACCAACATGGCGCGCGCACTGCGGGCAAATTCCAGGTAGTAGACCCCTTTCTTGGTAGGCTGAATGACGACCCACAGCATGTCGTGCTCCGGAACGATGACTTCCTCCTCCGCGCCGCCCTCCGCCGGAACGCGCCAGATGGTGCGCCGGTTGCGATAGTACACCCACTTGCCGTCCACCGACTCCTCCGCCGCGCCGCTGCCCATCGTAGTGGTGAGTTGCCGCGGACTGCCGCCGTCCGCGCCGGCCTTCCAGATCTGGCCGCGCAATTGGAAATAGACCGACTTGCCATCGTGCGACCAGGAGGCGCCGCCACCCAGCAGCACGCGATGAGGCTTGTCGGGTCTGCCACCCGCGGCCGGCATGGTGTAGACCTCGGCGCCGCGATCGGCGCGCGCCTCGAAGAGCAACAACCGCCCATCCGGCGACCAGCGCACGCGGCTCACGCGCGGCCCCTTCAGGCTGGTGAGCTGAACGCGATTGCCGCCATCGGCGTCGCTCACCCAAATCTCGTCCGCACCGGTCTGGTCGGAAACGTCCGCGATTCTCCTGCCATCGGGCGAGTACGCAGGCGCGGACTCGCGGCCGAAGGAGCGAATGAGAGAGCGTTCGTCGGAATCCGGCGCGCCCAGCGCGGCCCGCCAGATCGCCGAAACCGATGGGCTGTCGGTATAAGCCAGGCGGCGGCCTTGGGGCGCTATAGCGGGAAAGTGCGCCTGCGCGCCGGCCATGGCGATCTCCCGCGGGCTGCCGCCATACGCCGGCAGGCGCCACAACCGCCAGCCGCTGGCGCGATTGGCGGCGTAGACCACGTCCTGCCCGTCCGGCGTCCACGCGATTCCATGGATGGCGCGGTCGTCGAAGGTGAGCCGGCGCAAGTTGCCTCCCGCCAGGTCGCACAGGTAGATGTCGGAGCCGTCGGGGCCGGTTCCTCGCACGAATGCCAGGCTGTTGCCGTCGGGCGAAACCGCGGGAGTGGAATCGCCTTCGGAGCCTTCCGGCGGCTTGGTAATCCGCCGCACCGTCCCCTCCCCCAGCGAGACCAGCGCGATCGCGGGCAATTGCTTTTCGCCGGTCTCCACCACGGCCAGCGATTTTCCATCCCGGGTCCACGATACCGCCGGCAATGGCTGCGCCGCATCGGCGGGCGCACCGTCAAATTCCGCCACCTTCCGCTCCGCGCCTCCGTCCGAGGGGATCGCGATGTATTCCGTGCGCCCTTCGGCAATTCGCCGAAAGGCCAGCCAGGCGCCGTCCGGCGACCATGCCGGGCCGATGTCGCTGGCCTCGCCGTTGGTCAACTGCAAGGGGGCGCCGCCCGGCAAGGCCCGCACAAACACATGGAACGCCTCCCCCTTCGCCGCGCCGCGCTCACTGTACGCCACGCGCTTGCCATCCGCCGCGAACGCCGGGTAGGCGTTGGCGCCGCTGTCGCTCGAGAGCGCCACGCGCTTCTGCTCCGCCTGCGGCCCGCTCGCGAGCCGTCCCACAACGGTCACCACCGCGCCCACCGAGCACAGGGCCAGCACCAGCAAAACTGCTGGACGGCGAAAAAACGCGTCTGACGACATGGATCTCCTGTATTATCCGATACGGGCGCGCCCGGAAAAACGTTCCGCCGTTGCGCCCGCCTCCGTGCATCTGCGAAACTGACGTTTCATGCACTTGAAGCCCCTACTGGCGCTCCTGGTCTTCGCCCCGCTCGCATCACCCCAGGGTCTGCCTGCCAGGGAGACGCTGTACTACACCGTCGAGTGGCGGCTNNCTCGGCGCTGTGCGGGCAATCTTTGCAGATGACCACCCTCGAGGGCAGCCGGCAGCGCGAAACCAAGGTCACCTTCGATTCCGCCAGCCGCAAGGCCAGTTACGTGGAGCGCGACCGCGCCAGGAATGCCGTGATTGCGACGCACGAGATCGATATCCCGCCGTGCGTACACGATGTCGTCGGAGGGTTCTACCTCCTGCGCACCTTGAACCTCGAGCCCGGCCAGAGCGCCGAGGTGCCGGTCAGCGATGGGAAGAAGAGCGCCATGGCGAAGGTGGAGGCGCAACAGCGCGAGGACGTCAAGACGCCTGCGGGTACGTTCAAGACCATCCGCTGCGAGATCCACGTCTTCAACGATGTCCTCTATCACCGCCAGGCACGTCTCTACATCTGGCTCACGGACGACCGGCGCAGACTCCCCGTACGGGTGCAGGTGCGCATGCAGTTCGCCATCGGCACCATCACCCTGCTGCTGGAAAAGGCCGAGTAAGGGTGGGGCATGCTTTAGCTTGCCTTCGGTCTTTCTGGGCCAAATTTCCCGCGAAAACCGGGAAACACTTCCGCTTCAAGTCGCGCACGCCCGGCGCCTGGCGCGGTTTGACGGTTCCAGCGGACAAGCGTAGATTGAGTTTATAGGCTTATGGCGGCGCAAGTCTCTTCCATCATCCTCGACCAGCCGGCTCTGGAGCGGTTCTGCCGCCGCCATCACATCGTCCGCCTGTCTCTGTTTGGCTCTGCCGTGCGGGGAGAACTTCGGGCGCAGAGCGACCTCGACTTCCTGGTTGAGTATGAAGCGGGACATCGCCCCGGCTTGGTGGCGTTGCAGCAAATCGAGGATGAGCTCTCCGAGTTATGCGGTGGACGCCAGCCGGACCTTGTCAATCCCAAGTACCTGAATCCGCGTCTTAAGAATCGAATCCTCGCTGAAGCCCAGCTACAGTATGCAGAGCTCCCAGTATAGCCCGCGCCCGCTCTTGTCTGCCCCGCGCCTCAGCTTTTCAGGTCCAGGATGAACGTCGGCACCACGCCCGCGGCCGACGAGAAGCCCGCTTTGCCGGTCGAAAGCCAGCTCGAGCAACCCTGCACTTTGCCCAGGTAGGCATGCGGGTGCACGTCCACCTGCATCTCCCGGAACTCGAGTTGGCCGAAACTCATCAGCGGGAACACCGAGCGCACCGGGTCCACGCGCTCCTGCGCCACGTACGGCGCGCGCAAGGCCTGCTTGAGGGCGCGGCCCCATTCGGCGTCGCCCATCTCCCAGCCGTAGTAAGCATGCAGGTCGCTATAGTCGTCGTTGGGCTTGAGCGCCAGCCGCTCGCGGTTCTTGGCGATGAACTCGGGCAGGTCGATGATGCGGTCTTCGTAGGTGGTCTTGGACGCGGCCACCAGGCGCGTCCACGGCACGTGGTCGCGGATGGCCTTGCGCTCCGCCGCCGGGAACTTCGCCGTCAGGGCCTCGTCCGTCAGCAGCCCGAACATGGCCTTCTTGTGCGCCAGTTCCGAGCGGAAACTGTTGACCACGCACACCGCGCGGTCGCGGTAGGCCTGCACCAGCGGATGCGTCAGGTCGAAGCGGACCAGAAACTCCTGCACCCCCAGGCGCCGGTACACCAGGTCGATTTCGAATGGGCCTTTGCGCAACACCCGGTTCCGGTACTCGAGCTGCTCGGGCGATACGATCTCCACCGCGTAGCCGTCCTCGCGGAAGAAATCGCGAAACAATTCGTACTCGCTCTGGCCCGAATGGTAAGCCGGACGGAACTCCACGATGGCGATGTTGGGCTTCTTCTTGCCCCCGAATTGCTTGTACGATTTCAGCAGCGCTTGCAGAAGATGCCGCCTGCTGCCCGCCCGCGTCAGCGTATACCTCTTGCGGAATTCCTTCATCGGGGCGGCGTCGTAGAACAAGTCGGCCAGCGCGTCCGCATAACCCGCCCCCGTGGGAGAATCCGCATTGTATTGAACGAAACGCAAGCTCCCGTTGGATAGATGCGTGTCCAGTCGCGCCGCCACTTCCAGCGCCTGGTAGCCGGGATCGATGGCCGCCAGCATCTTCTCCGCCGGCAGCAGATCCAGGCGCGCCAGCAGCGCCGGATTGCTCAGCACCATCTGTTCCATGCGGTCGATGGCGCCGATCAGCGCCTCGCCGCTTCTCACCAGCGAGTCGTACTGGCGCCGCGATATGAAGTTCGGCCGCAGAAATGGACAGACCAGCCGTCCACCCGCCGAGAGCCGGCCGCTCTCCATGCGCTGGTACAGCGCCTCCACCCACGCGAGATCCCGGTAGGGACCGGTCTCCAACAGTTTGTTATACCTAGCGACTGCGTCGTCCAACTGGGACATTTCCGGCTTGAAAATCCGTTCTAATCTGAGTATCCCACAGAAGCGCGCAAAACGATAGGTTTTAACTGAGTTTTAGCAGAATAACCTATTTATTATCAAATGCTTACAATGTTTATGACGTTATTTTGCGAGGCCTCAAAAACCCCCTCCGGGCCTTACTGCCGTTTTTTTTCAGGCGATCGAAGCGGTGTTACTGGGGCGTTTATTTCTGTTTGGTCTCTTGCGCCAGCCGGACTCGCGCGCGTTCGAGCTTCTTGCCCACGCTCGCCATTTCTTCCGGGTCGCTGTCCGACTGCGCGCCGGTTTGGAACACCTTCAGCGACGCCTGCCACTGCGCAATGGCGTCCTTGGTTTTGCCCAGCTTGAAGTAGACGTCGCCCAGGTGATCGCGCACCGTGGCGTCCTGGCCGATGCGGTCGAGCGCTTGCACCAACAACCCTTCGGCCTCGTTGAGTTTCCCCTGGCGGTAGTACACCCACCCCAGGCTGTCGAGGTAGGCCCCGTTGTGCGGGTCCAGATCCAGCGCCTTCTTGATGAGCTGATACGCCTCGTCCAACCGGACGGCGCGGTCCGCCAGCATGTAGCCCAAGTAGTTCATGGCCCCGGCGTTGTCCGAGTCCAATTCCAGCACTTTGCGGAATTCCGCTTCGGCGGCGTCGAATCTCTTCATGCGCTCGTACATGGCGCCCCGAATGAAGTG
>PLMF01000331.1 GCA_003142355.1 Bryobacterales bacterium | reverse complement strand
CCCCGGCTTGCGGAATCGCTGAGGTGGCAGGCGGGCCGTTTGACAACCCCCCCGCAATTCGATACCCTCTCTCCAGCGTGCGCACCCTAAGACGACGAGGTTACTTGTGACAAGCAGACGAAATTGCAGACTTCTAATCGTACTCGGCGCTCTACTTCTGTTGTTCCTGACGATGCAGCCAAATGCGTGGGCGCAGCCTGGAAGGGGCGCCGGCCCTCAGGGCGCTCCTCTACCACAAGGCCAGAACCCCAATGGCATGCATATATTTATCTGGGGGGGGCTCAAATCCCATGGCGCGGGTCAGCATGACTACCCGCAGTTTCTGGCCGACTGGAGCAAGCTTCTGACGGAGCATGGGGCCGTCGTCGATGGCGCTTTACATGCCCCCGGCGGCGCCGACCTCGAACATACCGACGTCGTCGTGGTTTACAAAGGCGACGCCGGCTACGTGANNAATTTTCACGACTCTTTCTGCGGTCCGGATCCGGCCTATTTTGCGACGCTCTTTGGTGGCGCGAAGAAGCATGGTGAGGTGAACTTCACCTTGGATGCGCCCATCCACTACACCATCGTGGACAAGTCGAACCCCATTATGCAGGACATGTCCGACATGACGATTTGGGATGAAGCCTTCTTCCTGATCACGTGGGCCAAAAATCCTCCCGTCCACGTGCTGGCAACGACGGAGATCCCGCCAACTCGCAGCGCCGGCGACCACAAGGGCGAAATCGCGCCGCAGATCTGGACCTGGGAACACACGGTCCCCGGCGGTCAGCCGGCTCGAGCGTTCGTGTGGATGCAGGGCCACACCTACGCCAATTTCACGAATTACCAAATCGAGCGGACATTGCTCCGTGGCATTGCGTGGGCCGGGAAGAAGCCCGTCGATGAGCTGGTGAACTACGTGGCTCCTCCCCCTCCCGCTGGCAGGGGAATGCCTCCAGGCAGGGGTGCGCAATAAGAAACGCGCCTGATTCCACACCCGGAAGGACGCCCCGCCGGTCGTGGGTGAGACTCAATCCCCGGGGGCTTCAATCGCACAACGCCGGTGCGTGAAGCGGCTCAAAGCCCGAGCTCTTTGAGAAGCCCCTGAAAACGCGGCTCGCCGCGCAAGGGGTCGAAAATGGGGTCGACGCCGATGTAATTGACGTCCGTCTCGTGGTGGGCGTAGCTGTTTTCCAGGCTGGTCAAGGCGGCGGCCTTCTCACCCAATCCGGTTTGAATATAGGATGTATGCACCCAGCCGTTGCCCTCATCGGGGCCGTTGGCCTCGGACAGCAGTTTCCGTAACAGAGCCAGAGCTTCATCGCGCTGGCCGGCCAAAGCCAGGACGTTGCCGAGAAACCCGGAGGCGTAGTCCCGATCCTCTTCAGGCACCAGGCGAAACTCCCGGATGGCCTCGGCATAGCGGCCCTTGCCCCTCAGGCAGTTGGCGATGGTGATGTGCGCGTACCAAAAGCTCGGGTCGATGGCCAGCACTTGCCGGCACCGAGCGATGGATTCGTCGTAGCGCCGGGCGACGTAGAGCGCGGCCGCGCGGTCGTTGCTGACCACGTACGGCAGCGGATTGAGTCGGGCCGAGATGGCGATTTGCGCCAGGGCTTGGTCGAAACGGCCGCGCGAGAGCAGGGCGATGGCGAACCAGCCGTGGCCGGGAGCGAAACTGGGGTTGAGATCGATGACGCGGCGGAAGCTGCGCTCGGCGGCCGGCCAGTCGTGGTTTTGGAGCCATTCGCTTTCGGCCAGAGCCAGGTGGGCATCCGGGTTGCGCGGGTCCAACTGGATCGTCTTGGCGGCTGCGTTCCGGGCCTTTGCCATACGTTCCTCGAATGCAGCGCCGTGGAAAGCCAGGCTCGCCGACAGGGTGGCCAATGCGGCCCAGGCTTCGGTGTACTGGGGGTCGCGGTGCACAGCTTGCTCGAGAAGCTCCGCGGCCCGCATCCATGCTTCCATGTTCAGCTTCTCGGCCGCGAAGATAGCGCGCTCTCCAGAACAGGTCGCGCGCTTCCGCGGAAGGCACGTGTGCCGGAGCAAAGGCCGAGAGGTCGGTGATTCCCAGGTGCCCGGCGGCGGCTGCCGCGATCAGACGGGTCACCTCGGCCTCAGCCCCCAGTGCGTCACTGGCGTCGCGCTCATAGGCTTGCGACCAGATGTGGTAGCGCGACCGGGTATCGATCAACTGCACCGTGAAACGAATCGCGCCACCTTCCTGGCGCACGCTGCCCTCGAGCACGTCGGCCACGCCGAGGCGGTCGCCGATCTCCCGCACGTCCCCGCTTTGCGACCGGAACTGCCCGGCCGATGCGCGCGCGATCACGCGAAGCTGCGGCAGACGGGCCAACTCGGTGGTGAGGTCTTCGGTGAGATTCCGGCACAAGCCGTCCATCTCCGGGCCGCCCAGGTTCGCCATGAGCAACACGGCAATCGAAGGGCCCGAGTGGTGCGCCGTTGCCCGAGCCAGCCACCACGCACCGGCCAACAACACCGCCAGAATCCCCGCTGCGGCGGCCATGGTCCTCCGCGAGAGGCCGGGGTGACCCGATCGGCCGGCGGCCGCGGCATCCGCCCGCCGGAACACAGGCAGGTAGCATCCCTTCGGCACTTCAATCACGACTTCGTCCAGGCGGCCGGAGCCGGCGTAGTAGTCTCGCAGCCGGTTCCTCAGATGCAGCGCGCCAACCCGCACCACCGAATCACCGCTTGAGTCGAAAGAGGCGGTGCGGTTGAAGACGCGCATGGCCACCGTGACTTCCTTGATGGCGTCGGCGCCGCTGAGGGATTCTTCCACCAGGAAGAGGAGAAATTCGCGCAAGCGTGCGGCGTTGGCGAACTCCGGTGAGGTGAGGGTTTTTTCGAGTTCCCGGCGGATGGACTCTGGTGGGATCGGACTACCTTCAGCCTGGGGTGGTGGTAACTGCGCCGCCTCGGATTGGGGCCGGAACCACCTCATTTTCGGACTTGAAGGTCAGTTTAGCATGTAATGGCGCCGCGATCAAAAGTCCATATGAATCAACGGGTTTAACGCGTTTCAAACGGGCTTTAGCTTGCACGTGCACGGCTTTCACCGCAGACTGTCTTAATGATGCGGCCGACCACGCCCGCATTGGAGGCTTCGATGAAGCGCAGCATTGTTATTCTATTGGTCCTGGGGACCGCCGCCGGAGCTTGGGGCGGCACCATTGATAACCAGGGGGGCCTGATCGACGCCAACGGCACGACGCTGGTGTACGCCGGGTTCACCATCCTCAATAATTCCGGCATTCTGCAGGCGAGCAACGGCGGGCTGCTGCAGCTCGGCGGCGGCCACTGGAGCGGTGGCCCGACCTATGTAAGCGGCGGCACCATCCAGGCGCTGAATGGTTCCACGGTCCTGCTGGGCTACACCAACCCGGGCGACTATGACGGCGCCGGCAGCGTCACCGGCAGCACCTTGAACACCGCCGGCACCGGCGTCATTCAGGCCAGCACCGATATGGTGCTGGACGGCGTCACCAACAATGGGAACCTCAGCGTGGTAAACACCCACACCGGTAGCAATAGCATCGTGCTGGCCAATACCATCGACAACACGGGCACCATCACGATGGCAGGCGGAAACATCCGACTGAATGCCCAAACGTTTACCCCTGGGGCCGCTTCCCTGACCGGTGGCGGAACCGTGAACCTGGGCGGGTACAGCATTTCCGGGTCCACCCCCAACGGCGCCAACGGAACGCTGACCAACGTCGACAACCTAATCCAAGGCGCCGGGTCTCTCTCCAATATCGTCCTCAACAACCAGGGCGCCGGGGTGATCGACGCCAACACCAGCGGCCAGACGATGTCGATCACCGGGAGCACCATCAACAATTCCGGCATCCTGGAGGCCAGCAATGGCGGGACGCTGCAGCTCGGCGGCGGCCACTGGAGCGGCGGCCCGACCTATGTGAGCGGCGGCACCATCCAGGCGCTGAATGGTTCCACGGTCCTGCTGGGCTACACCAACCCGGGCGACTATGACGGCGCCGGCAGCGTCACCGGCAGCACCTTGAACACCGCCGGCACCGGCGTCATTCAGGCCAGCACCGATATGGTGCTGGACGGCGTCACCAACAATGGGAACCTCAGCGTGGTAAACACCCACACCGGTAGCAATAGCATCGTGCTGGCCAATACCATCGACAACACGGGCACCATCACGATGGCAGGCGGAAACATCCGAATCACCGGGAGCGCTGCGCTCACAGGCGCCGGAACCGTCAACATGGGCGGGCAGGGCATCTCCTCCGGCACGCTGACCAACGTCGACAACCTGATTCAGGGCGCCGGGGGCTTCAGTAATATCACGGTCAACAACCAGAACGTCGGCGTGATCAATGCCAATACCAGCGGACAGACGCTGTCGTTCACCGGGAGCACCATCAACAACTCCGGCATTCTGGAGGCCAGCAACGGCGGGACGCTGCAACTCGGCGGGGGCCACTGGAGCGGCGGCCCGACCAATGTAAACGGCGGCACCATCCAGGCGTTGGATGGTTCCACGGTCCTGCTGGGCTACACCAACCCGAGCGACTACGGCAGCCCCGGCACCATCACCGGCAGCACGTTCAACACCACCGGCAGCGGCGTCATCAAGACCTCTGAGTCCGTGGTCCTGAACGGCATCACGAACCACGGAACCATCGACGTGGTCGCCATACCGGGCGTATATGGGGGCAGCGTCGCTATTCTGGAAAACACCATCAACAACACGGGGACCATCACGACGGTGGGCGGGAACATCCAACTCTCCGGGCCCGTGAGCCTCACCGGCGGCGGAACTGTGAACCTGAACGGGTTCCACATTACGGGCGACCCGTTGACCAACGTCGACAATACCATTCAAACCACTCAAGGCACCGGCTGGGTCGACGCGCAGTTGACCAACCAGGGCACGGTCCGCGCTGGCGCCGGCGACAACTTGAGCGTCGGCAACCTGACCAATTACAGCGGCGGCACGCTCACCGGCGGCACGTACGATGCTGTCGGGACCCTCTGGATCGCAGGCTCGATCTCGCACAACGCAGCCACGATCATCCTGGACGGCGCGTCGTCCTCCATCGTGTACACTTCCGGCGCCATCGACGCGCTGGCCTCCACTTTCGCCGACAACCAGGCCGCCGGCACTTTTGAAATTCTCAATGGCCGCAGCTTCACCACGGCGGGCGCTCTCTCCAACGAGGGCGTGATCGATGTCGGCGCCGGCTCTACCCTGACGATTCACGGCACCTTCAACAACACCGGCAGTCTCGACATCAACGGCACTCTGGTTGCGCAGGTGATCGCCATCGGCGCCGGCCAGTCTCTTTCCGGGTCCGGCACGATTGACGGCAATGTCACCGTCCACGGCGAAACCGATCCCGGTAATTCGCCTGGCATCCTCACCGTTGACGGCGACTACACGCAGGCGAGTGGAAGCTTCCTCAATATCCAACTCGGCGGCACCGGTTTGGGCCAGTTCGACCAGTTGAACGTCAACGGCAACCTTTCCCTGGCTGGAACGCTCGACGTTTCGCTCTGGAACGGATTCGTTCCCGGCAACGGAGATACCTTCGACATTCTCAACTGGACCGGCACGCGAACCGGCTCGTTCGACGCCATCGATTATCCGACGCTGTCCGCCGGCTACTATTTCGAGCCGCTGTGGGGCGCCAACAGCCTGACGCTGGAAGTGGGTTATACTGGCGGCGGAGGCAGCGCCACTCCCGAACCGGCCACCTGCTTCCTGATGGGCGCCGGTTTGCTGGTTGGCATCTATCGCTGGCGAGCAAGGCGCCCGATCGCATGAGGAATTGACAGGCGTCCATGAAAAGAATCCTTTCGATTGCAATTGCAGTCATTCTGGCCGTCGCCCTGGTGTGGACCGTCTGGCGCTTGTGGCCACCGGGCAGAGTGACGTTCCACACTGCATATCAGGCCGTGCTGCTGACTAATGGCAGCGTCTACTACGGCAAGTTGGAAGGGCTGGGCAGGCCGTTTCCGGTGCTGCGTGACGTCTTCTATGTGCAAGCCGCGGCCGACCCCAACACCAAGCAGACCACTAGCGTACTGATCCGGCGCGGTAAGGAGTGGCACGCGCCGGATTACATGGTGCTCAACGCCAACCACATTCTGCTGGTTGAGCCGGTGACCGCTGGGTCGAGAGTGGCGAACCTGATCGCCGAAGCCAAGTAAGGAAAACGCCGCGAGGACGTGTTGGAGGTCTTGGCCGGGATTCGACACCACTTCCTTTGAACTCGAGATCTTCTTCTGCCGGCGCGCCTCAGGTTCATAATCGGGGAAATCGCGGCAACGTGATATGGTGGACCCTGAGAACCGAAATGAGCGACTGGACACGCAGAGATCTGTTTAAAGCCGGCATCGCGGCCTCCGCCGCGGCGGCGGGGCAGCCCGCGGCGAACTCACAGCCCCAGCCCGAGCTGGCCGCTGGCGGCGCCGGCCGGGAGCGGCTGCTGCTCGACTTCGGCTGGCGCTTTCACCTGGGCCACGCCGGCGATCCCGCCCAGGACTTCGGCTTCGGCGCCAACGCCGGCGCCTTCGCCAAGTCGGGCGGCTTCGTGGCGCCGGCCCGTGCGGACTTCGACGACGGTTCCTGGCAAATGGTCGATCTGCCGCACGATTGGGCCGTCAAGCTGCCGTTCGAAAACGCCAGCGCGCTCACCGACCACGGCTCGTATCCGTTGGGCCGCGGTTACCCGGCTACCAGCGTCGGCTGGTACCGGCGCGTCTTCGACCTGCCCGCCGCCGATGCCGGCAGGCGCATCGCGCTGGAATTCGACGGCGTGTTCC
>PLMF01000007.1:169-3526 GCA_003142355.1 Bryobacterales bacterium | reverse complement strand
GTAGTTCCTCTGACGCATACGATGAAGTTTACGCTCGGCGAATGGGTGAAGGAGGATGGCACTGTCCTCTCGCTCAACGTCACGATCTTTAAGGACGGCATCGCTGCCGATACTTGGTCCTCCACAAAAGATTCAGAGGAGTTTCTCGAAACCGCGCTTGGTGGCCTTTCGAAACTCGGGTTTGCTTACGATCCAGAAATCGTTCGGCGCAAAGTGTACGTGAGCCAGGTTAACGTCAAATGCTCCAGGCCGTTGAGCGCACTCAATCCTCGATTGGCCGAGTTTGCAAGTCGCGTCTCTTCTGCTGTTGGTGGAACGGTGTTTGAAATGGCCGCAATCGAATTGTGGCCAGATCAAGCACAGGCTCTTAAGCCAGCCAACTTTTCCTTTCAGCGGAAGATCGGCGAACCGTCCAACAGTGACCGATACTGGTCGCAAGCGGCCCTCCCGACCGACCGGCACCTGGAACTCCTCGAAGAGCTAGAGGCGCTCCTGTCGTAGCGTTTGGCAGTGATCTCCACGCTATTACCCACTACCGCATAATAGAGTTGATGCAGATTCCCGTGACAGTTGTGATTCTCGCCGCCGGGCTCGGCACGCGCATGAAATCGCGCCAGGCCAAGGTGCTGCACCGCGCGGGCGGTAGAGCGTTGATCGAGCACGTGGTGGAGACCGCCCTGAAGCTGGCGCCGGCAGAGCGTATATTCGTGGTGGTGGGACACCAGGCCGACGAGGTTCGCAAGGCGGTGGCGGGGGCGCCCGGTGGGTCCGGGATCGGGTTCATCGAGCAGAAGGAACAGAAGGGCACCGGCCATGCCTTGATGGTGGCGCGGGAAGCGCTGGCCGGGCTCGAGGGCTACCTGGCGATCGTCTACGGCGATGGCCCCCTGCTGCGCGCGGAAACGCTGGAGCGGCTGGTGGAAGCGGCGGCCGCGGGTCAGGCGGCAGGCGGCCTGCTGAGCGCCACCATGGACGACGCGACCGGTTACGGCCGCGTGATTCGCGGCGCGCATGAGCGGGTGCAGAGAGTCGTCGAGCAGAAGGCCGCCACGCCGGACGAGCTGGCTATCCGCGAAGCCAACATGGGGATCTACTGTTACCGCGCCGACCTGTTCTGGAAGCACGTGGACGAGATCCGGCCCGACAACCCGGCCGGCGAGTATTACCTCACCGACATGGTGGAGATCCTCAACCGGGCGGGCCATTACGTGGAAGCGGTGCGCATCGACGATCCGGGCGAAGCGCTGGGAATCAACGATCGCGTGGAACTGGCGCAAGTGGACGCCATCCTGCGCCAGCGCAAGCGGCGGGATCTCATGCTGGGGGGCGTCACCATCGAGCAGCCCGAAACCGTGGTCATCGACGCCGACGTGCGCATTGGAATGGATACCGTCATCGAGCCATTCGCGCAGGTTCTGGGCAAGACGGTGATCGGCGCGGATTGCCGGATCGGCGCGTGCTCGATCGTGCGGGATTCGGAGCTGGCGGACGGCGTCGAAATCGGTCCGTTCACCATGGTGGGCACATCGCGGCTGGAGCGCGGCGTGCACGCCGGGCCGTTCGCGCGGCTGCGCATGGAAAACCTGGTGGGAGAAGGCGCGCACATCGGCAATTTCGTGGAGCTGAAGAAGACGCGCCTGGGTGCGCGCGCCAAGGCCAGTCACCTGGCGTACCTGGGCGACGCGCAGATCGGGGCGGGCGTGAACATTGGCGCAGGCACCATCACCTGCAACTACGACGGCCTGCGCAAGCACGCCACCAAAATCGGAGACGGCGCGTTTATAGGGAGCAACTCGACTTTAGTTGCACCCCTCGAGATCGGCGCGGGCGCCTACGTGGGCGCGGGCTCGGTAGTGACGGAGCCGGTACCGGCCGACGCGCTGGTGCTGGGGCGCGCGCGGCAGATGGTGAAGGAAGACTGGGCCAAGAAACACCGGGCCCTCCACAAGAAGTGAACAGCGCGGGGGCGAGGCGTGCCTCCTCCCCCGGCAGCAATGCGCTCTACGGGCCTGGCATGCCCGGCCCGGCGGTTCTAGTCTCCTCCGACGGCCGCCGGAGCGGCCTTACGGCTCAAGAAGCACTCCCGGCAATAGACCGGCCGGCCTTGAGTCGGCTTGAACGGCACCGTGGTTTCCCGGCCGCATTGGGAGCATGTAGTCATGGTCTCCGCTTTGGCAAAACCCGATCCCGGCGATCCCTGGCGCTTAGTCTTGCACGCCTTGCAGCGCTTGGGCTCGTTCTTGAAGTTTTTGTCGTGGAAGAAGTGCTGTTCTCCCGCTGTGAAAACGAAATCTGCCTCGCAGTCTATACACTTGAGGACGCGATCCTGAAACTCCGGCATAGGCCACCCTGCCCCGTGATCAACCTGAACTGTGGTCGGATAAGGCGGCGGGGCTTCGACCCCGCCACCGCGTTACTCAGTCTCCCGGCGTGATTTCTTCCGGTTCCGTTTGCGGGCCAGCGCCTGCTTGGCCCGGAGCTTCTCACCAGGCTTCAAGTAATAGGAGTGCCGCTTGACCTCCTTGATGATGTCCTCCTGCTGGACCTTTCTCTTGAAGCGGCGAAGGGCGTTTTCCAACGTTTCGCCCTCCTGAAGCTTTACTTCAGCCAAACGAAATACACCTCCCAACTGAACCAAGATTCCCATGCGCGGCTTGAGAGTGGGGCGGGGCCCCAAAAACTCCTACACTTCGCACAGAAGGTACTGATATCATAGGTGGTTGACAGATAAAGTCAAGCCTAAATTTTAGGATGCCATCCGGACCAGCCGGTCGAAATATCTGGATACCCTTTCTTTTCATAGGCTTAGGGTGAAATGGAAAATGTCTTAGCGATTCTGCTGGCGGGTGGGGCCGGCGAGCGCCTGTATCCGCTGACGAGGGACACCGCCAAGCCGGGGGTGCCTTTCGGAGGCGCTTATCGCATCATCGATTTCACGCTGTCCAACTGCATTAATTCCAACGTCCGTCGAATTCTAATCCTAACACAGTACAAATCGCTGGAACTGATCCGCCACATCCGCGACGGCTGGAACATTCTATCGGCGGAGTTGGGCGAGTACATCGAAGTGCTGCCGCCCATGCAGCGCGTATCCCAAGACTGGTACCAGGGGACGGCGGACGCGGTCTTCCAGAATTTCCAGAGCATCGAAGCCGAAGCACCCGACCTGACTCTGATCCTCGCCGCGGACCACATCTACAAGATGAACTACCACGAGATGCTGGACTGGCACCAAAAGCACGGGGCGGAGATCACCATTGCCACCATCCAGATGCCGCCGGAACAGGCCGTGCATTTCGGAGTGGTAGAGATCGATCCGGATTGCCGGATCACGGGATTCGAGGAAAAGCCCCAACA
>PLMF01000007.1:0-130 GCA_003142355.1 Bryobacterales bacterium | reverse complement strand
AGGACGCGAACTCGAGCCACGATTTCGCCAGGGACGTGATTCCGCGCAACCTGGAAAGGGCCCGCATCGTGGCTTACGACTTCCGCGATATCAACGATAAACCGATGCCCTACTGGCGGGACGTGGGGAC
>PLMF01000379.1 GCA_003142355.1 Bryobacterales bacterium | reverse complement strand
CGGAGCAGAACGAAGCTGCTCGGCATACTGCGGCAACGGCATAAACTTCTTGCCGACTGGCCGGTCCTCGAATTTGCCCAACGGCATCGTGCGGTCAGCGGGCGTGAAGGTGGCGGTGACGCTAATCGTGCCGGCATTGGCGAGACTGCACTTCACCATCCGCCCGTCCACCGGGTCGAAGATGGAGCCCCAGCGCAGAGACCCGTTGGCTTTCGGATCCATCGGATCAATGCTCTTTTCAGTGGGCAAATTGATGAGCGCATCGCCCCAGGAAGCACGGTAGGGTTTGCCCTTGCGCGGGGGCCGGCCCAGAGTGACCTGAGCGATGCCGAACTGGCCCAGGGCGTTCTCGAACTTGGCGGCCACCAGCAGTGCCCGGCGCTGCTCGTCGAACCGGAAGCCCTCCGGGTTGTCCATGGTCCACATGTAGGGCTTGGTTTCGGGGTTCTGGTAGAGGTAAATCTGCACGATGCGGAACAGGTTCGGCTGCCCGAAAAGTTCCTGATGGATGACGCGCGCGACTTTGTCGCCGCGATGCATCTTGTAGAAGCCCACCGCGATGTACCAGGGGTTCTTGTAGGGGTTGATGAAACGCACCCAGTTGTCACCCTCTACGAAGTTGATGCGGGGAATGTTGTTCTTGACCAGGTCGCTGACGACCTTGGTGGTCTGGTTCGGGTTGCTCTGGCTCGCCGCCTCTTCCGCGCTTGTCGAGCCGTACATGTCGGCTACGTCGTTCGGTTCCGGTGTTGGTGCGTCATTCATAAACAGATGTTATTATCTCTGTTTGGCGGCGTTCTCGTCATCACGCTTACCTCCATTTTAGGGCGGCAAAACGCTTTTGCAGCCTATCCTTCTGGAAATGTTCCCAGTTCCGGCAGGAGCGGCGCCTGTTCGAAGGGGAGATTATCGACCACCTCCCGAGGGAACATGTAGCTGACCTGCCACCCCAGCTTGTTCACGTTTTGCAGCTTGCTCACACCGAGGTTGAACAGGTGCTGAGATCCCAGACAAAGCAGCATCAGGTAGATTCCATGGCGCTGGTTTTCGGCACTGCGAGTTGCGCCTCCGGGGCGTTGAATGATGAGGCTCGGCGAGGGTTTGCCGGAGCAGTCGATGACGTAATCCAGGTCGGGCACATCCACGCCTTCACTCGAGGAATCAGCGCACAGGACGCGGCGTATTTCGCCGGCGCGCAGCTGTTTCAGCACCTCCTGCCGGTATTCGAAACTTTGCCCGCTGTGGACCAGGGTGTATTGCGGCAATTGCCTGCGGAGAATAACGCCAAGCCGCATGGTGTCCACCAAGACCAGCACTTTCGCCGCCTCCGGCAGGTTATCATTGATTCCCTTCAACGTTGCGCCTAATGCGGGGTTTTTCAGGTGGGCGGCGCGCACCATTTCGTAGGGTGACAACCCGTCCGCGATCGGCCGCGGCGTCAACAGCGGAAACACGAACACTCGCAAAGGAACGAACCCCTTCTCCCCATCATTCGCCTGAATCTCCAGTGTGTCGTGGTCTTTGTTGGGGAGCAGGGCCGGTCCGNNGGCGTGGCGGTTAACCCCCAGCAGTAGGTCGGCCGGAACTGATTGAGGAAGGGGATGCGGCTGGGCGCCGGAAGCCGGTGGACCTCATCGCAGATCCAGGCGTCGAAGTCGCGCAGTGCGTATCCGCAATAAGCCATGTCCCCTTGGACGAAATCCTTCAATGCATCCAGGTGGGTGACAATGATCCGGCCCGTTTCGGAACGGGGTGTTATGTGGATGCCGATTTTCTCCCCGGACAATGCCTCGGCCAAGGCTGCATGAATCTGCTGGGCCACTGTTTTCTCATCCGTGGTGACCAAAACCTTGAAGTGCCGGGGCAACATGCGCACGATCCCGCAGAGAATGGGAGTGGTGCCTACCCCGGCAGGCCCCACCACGAGGCCGGAGGAACGGGCTTGGGCCACCACCTCCAGCGCCTGGTAACAGTCCGCTGGATATTCGGCCTGGTTGACCCGGCTCAGGTCCAGCGGCGGGCGCAACCGTTGATCTTTGATTTCAAGGGCCAGACGGAGTCCTTTGGCAGCCGCCTCCACCAGATGCAACGCATTGGGGTAAGTGCGGCATGTCCTGGTCTGGGCTTCGTAGTGAGCGTAGGAAACCCGCTCGGGCGTGGTCCTGAGGTTTCCGTGATCAAAAGAGAAGTTCTGGCGTACGTACACCAGCGCTTCAGCCAGTTCCGGCGGACACCCCTTTATCGTAAGCGAACTCCGCGTCACCGTAACTGGAATGCTGTCGCTCATCCGGGCGCACGTTCTGCCTCCGGTTTGGCGCCATTCACTGCCGGGAGGGTGATGAAGTAGGAGTTCACCCGGTGTGGNNTGGATCGTGCCCAGGATCCTTAACCTTTTGGAGGAAGGCGACTGTTTTCGGATCGTCCGCGAACCTGCTGATGTTGCCCCGGACGCGAAACTCGCCGGACTGGTAGTTGTGCGAGCAGGTCACGCAGAGGTATTTCCTGGCGCGCGAACACGCGACATAATAAAGGCGGCGCTCTTCTTCAACCTGGTTGCGTTCCAGGCCAAACCCTGGCGACGGAAAAACCTTCTCGGTGTTGCCGATGACGAAAACGGCGGTCCACTCCAGTCCCTTCGCGGAATGAATGGTGGAAAGCGTCAGCCCGCGGAACACCTCCTTTTGATCCCGGCTGGTCACCAGCTCGCTAATGAAGTCCTTCACCAGCCCGATGTGGCTGGTGGCGAGCGCGATGATGTAGTTCTGGATGTCCCCGATATGGTCCTCCATACGGTCGGGCAGCTGTGCGGCGCTGGTGACCTTGATCATGCGCGGGGACACGTGGAAATAGCGGGCGTAAATGTTGCGGAAGCTGGGCAGCACCGCGTTGAGGTAATCCTTGACGGGCCCTTTGGGAATCTGCGTCGCGGCAATCATGTCGCGCCAGAAATTCATCAGGCTTTCGAACCGCTTCCCGCGGCCCAGGGAGAACACCGGGGGCCGTGCCCAGATCCAGTTGCCCTGGCTGGCTTGCAGGTCGCGGATGATGACCTGGGTCAGGTGCTCGCCGATGTTGGGGATGGCCGGGAGCAGCTACTCCCAGGCCAGCCAGTCATGAGGGTTTTCCAGCAACTCGAGAAAGGAGATGAAGAACTGGATGTGCTGCAAGTCGACGAACTTGATGCCGCCTTCCCGGGTGTAAGGGATGCCGTTGCGCTGCAGGTGGCGCTCGAGGTCGCCCGCGATGTGCCCGACGCGGGTCAGGACCGCGATTTCCTCCAGCGGCACCTGCTCGTTTTTCGCCAACTCTTCGATTTCGTTGACGATCCACTCGGCCTCCTGCGCGCCCTTCATAAAAACGGCGCGCTTGGGTTTCACCTCGCAACGCGGCCCGCGGCTGATCAGGGTTTTGGTCAGGGCGCCTTCGCAGGTGGCGTTGATCGCGTTGACGTAGCTCACCACCGGCGGGCTGCTGCGGTAATTCTCGTTAAGCACCACCGCATCCGCTCCGGGGAAGTCCCGGGCAAAGTTGCGGATGTTCTCCACCTGGGAACCCTGGAAGGAGTAAATGGACTGGGTGTCGTCTCCCACGACGGTCAGAAAGGAGTCCGGGGTAATCAACTGCCGCAAAATGGCGACCTGAACGTGATTGGTGTCTTGATACTC
>PLMF01000367.1 GCA_003142355.1 Bryobacterales bacterium | reverse complement strand
TGGATCAGCTTCAGCGGAGGTTACAGTGGCAGCCATCCAAGGCATAACGGCCGGGCTCCTTCTGGTGCTGTGCGGATGCGGCGGGCCCGTCGGCACGAAAACCATGGCGATTGTGACGCCTTCACACGAGAACCCGTTCTTCAAAGCGGAAGCCGATAACGCCGCCGCCCGCGCGCGCGAGCTGGGCTACGACGTCCTGGTCAATTCGCACGATGACGATGCCCACAAGCAGGATGAGTTCTTCGACATGGCGATCGCCAACCGCGCCGCCGCCATCATCCTCGATAACGCCGGCGCGGATGCTTCCATCGCCGCCGTGCGAAAAGCCAAAGCCGCCGGCATCCCCTCGTTCCTGATCGACCGCGAAATCAATGTCAACGGCATCGCCGTCGCGCAGATCGTCTCCAACAATTACCAGGGCGCCATGCTGGGCGCGCAGGAATTCGTGCGGCTGATGGGCGAGAAGGGCGCTTATGTCGAGCTGGTGGGGCGCGAATCCGATACCAACGCCGGCATACGCACCCAGGGTTACCACGACGTGCTCGACAAGTATTCCGGCCTGAAACTGGTGTCCCGGCAAAGCGCCAACTGGAGCCAGACGGAAGCCTTCCAGAAGATGGAGACCATCCTGCAAGCGAACACCGGCATTAAGGGCGTCATCGCCGGCAACGACACCATGGCCTTGGGCGCTTCCGCCGCCCTGAAAGCGGCCGGTCTGACCAAGGTCATCGTCGCCGGTTTCGACGGCAGCCCCGACGTGCTCGCCGCCATACGCGCCGGTGATGTCCAGGCCACGGTTCTGCAACCCGCCGCCCGCATCGCGCGGCTGGCAGTCGAGGAAGCGCATCGATATCTGACCTCGGGCTCGACCGGAGCGCCCGAAAAGCAATCCATCGACTGCGAGCTGGTCACGCGCGCCAACATCGAGCAGTTTGGCGCGTTCGCCCGCAAATAATAGGGAGGTGCGACCTATGTCCCAAGCGACTCTTGGCGTCATCGTAGGAAACCGCGATTTCTTTCCCGATCCATTGGTCGTCGAGGCCCGCCGCGACATCGAGCGGCTGTTTGCAGAGCTCGGTATCGAGGCTGTGATGCTCGATGAGAGCCAGAGCAAGCTCGGGTCGGTCGAGACCTGGGCCCACGCCCAGCGCTGCGCCGAATTGTTCCGGGCGAATCGCGACCGCATCGCCGGCGTGCTGGTCTCGCTGCCGAACTTCGGCGATGAAAAGGGCGTCGCCGAAACGCTAAAGCTGGCGGAGCTGAATGTTCCCGTGCTGGTGCAGGGTTACCCGGACGACCTCGGCCAGTTGGGCGTGGATCGCCGCCGCGACGCCTTCTGCGGAAAGATCTCGGTCTGCAACAACCTGCGCCAGTACGGCGTTCCGTTCACCCTCACGGAGCTTCACACGGTGCCGATTCCCTCCGAGGAGTTCCGCCGGGACCTGCGCGATTTCCTGTCGGTCTGCCGCGTGGTCCGAGGTCTTCGCCGCGCGCGCATAGGCGCTGTCGGCGCCCGGCCCAATGCGTTCAACACGACGCGCTACAGCGAGAAGCTGCTCCAGGCGGCCGGCATCGGCGTCTCCACCATCGATCTCTCGGACGTGTTCGGCCGCGCGCGCAAACTGGGCGACGGCGACGCGCGCGTCCGCGCCCGCCTGCGCGATATCGGCGGCTATGCCGATGCCTCCGGCGTGCCGGAAGCCTCGTTGCTGCAAATGGCCAAGCTCGGCGTGGTGCTCACTGACTGGATGGAGGAATACGGCCTCCAGGCCACCGCCATCGAATGCTGGAGCTCCATGCAGGAGAACTTCGGCGTGAACTGCTGCACCCTCATGAGCATGATGAGCGAAAACCTGGTGCCCAGCGCGTGCGAAACGGATGTCACCGGCGTGGTCTCCATGTATGCGCTGCAACTGGCTTCCGGCACGCCCAGCGCCCTGGTGGACTGGAACAACAATTATGGCCGCGACCCGGACAAATGCGTGCTCTTTCACTGCGGCAACTGGGCTAAAAGCTTCACGCCCGACGCGAAGATCGCAACCGCTCCGATTCTCGGTACGACGCTGGGCGAGCAGAACACCTACGGGGCGATGTCGGGCCGCACCCCGGCAGGCCCGCTGACATTCGGTCGCGTGAGCACCGATGATACGGCTGGTGCCATCCGCGCCTACCTGGGTGAAGGCCGTTTCACCGACGACCCGCTAGCGACCTTCGGCAGCCGGGCGGTGGTCGAGGTGCCGCGCCTCCAGCAACTCATGCGCTACATCTGCAAGAACGGCTTCGAGCACCACGCCGCCATGAGCGCGTCGCACACCGCCGGTGTCCTCACCGAGGCCCTGGAAACATACCTCGGCTGGAAGGTCTACCGGCACGAGGCAAGGTAACGGTACCTGCGTCGCACCCCGCCACGACACCCGTCGCGCTGATCGGAGCCGCGAACGTCAGAGAGCGGTTCTTCCTAATCCGGCGGGAACTCATCGAATCGCCGGGTGACGGTTTTCCCCATCAGGAATTTGTCCGCAAAAGCGAATAGGGCATCCCAGTCTCCCTCGACCATTCCGTGCGGGCGATCTGCCCAACTGACGCCGAGCCGATCCTTGACGTTCAATAGCGCGAAGGCCGGCTGGGCGGCGAGAAAGGCCTGGCGCACACCGTTGGCCACGACGTTCTGGTCGTGAGTCCCCTCGAGTGCAATGAACGGCCGCGGCGCCACCAGCGCCATGAACCAATGCGAATCGAACGGCAACTTGTCCGGTTGTCCCCAGAATTCATGCAGATGGTCCGAGAACCAATTGGGATATTTCCGGACCATCTCGGTGAGGCCCTCTTTGCCGCCGCGCGGCGGCTGCGAGCCGCTGAAGCGGTATGCCGGAGTGCCGCCGCCGGAGCTGGCCACGGGAGCGACCATCGCCAGACGGTCGTCGAATGCGCCGGCGACCAGAGCGGATTTGCCGGTTCGCGAGACACCGGTGACGATGAGTTTGGTCTTATCGATGGCGGGGTCCGTTTCCAGATAATCCACAATCCGCGAGACACCCCACGCCCAGCCCTGCAAAACTCCCCAGTCGTATTTCGGGTAGGCCGGGTAGAAGCGCGTGGTGCGGTATGCCCAACCGCCGTCGGCGTTGCGCAGAGTGGTATCTTCGGCGCAATCGTTGTTGTCAAACGTCACGAGTGCGAAGCCGTGGGCCAGCACCGGGCTGCCGGCTGCGACTGCTTCCGCGGTGCGGGGACCGCGCCCCGGTCCGCGTCCCGCGCCGGCTCCGGCGGGCTGCGGGCCAGGCCCCACCAGGAGCAGCACATCTTCGTTCCTTCCCTGGTTTGGTCCCTGCGCCAGCCGCGGCAACGGAGCGGCGCCCGGAGGCGAGCCGGATGGCGAGATCACCGCCGGGACCGGCCCGCCCCCGGCAGGCGTGAAGATGCCGATATCCAGGCTGAGGCTTTCCTGCGGTCCGAACGTCAGGTGTACCAGGCGGTACTTGACCTTGCCGTTCATCACCACCTCGGAGCTGACCTCATGCCCTTTCACATTTCCCGGCGGAGGCGGAGCCTGGCCCACGGCGTAGTACTCGAGGATCTGTTTCATCTCCTGGCGGCGCTGGTTCCATTGCGCGGCGGTGATGACCTTTTTCCCGTTGTTCATCGTCAGGACGTCGGGCATCTCCGGACGCGCGGGAAGCTCGTTGACACCCGGCATCTTCTTCATCGACGTCGCAATCGGAGGAATGGGAATCTCCTTCGGATCGGGCCTCGCGGGGATAGCCTGCGACTGCGCCTGTGCGATCGGAATCCCCGCCACGGCCAAAACCACAAGGATCATGCGATTCTTCATTGCGATGCTCCTGTTATCAATAGAACGGATCGGGCGGACCGCCGCTGGAGCCGATCTTTTGGATTCCGTTCCACTTTACCGAGGCATTGTCGAGGACCAGAGGGTCGCCGACGGCAACCGCGATCTGCACTTTGTCGAACGTAATGTCCTTGCCATCCTGCACCAGAAAGCCGCGAGTGCTTTGGATCCTGACGTTGGTAAACGTGATGTTGTTGGGCATCAGCTCGGGAACGCCAAGGATGCGGCCCGCCAGCGGAGAGCGCGTGACGGTCAGGTTGGCGACGTGGATATCGTAAAAATTGGGAATGTTCTGAGTCTGCCCCGGCGCGGCCTGCCGCGGACCTACGTCGGTGGGGGTGTTGGCGTTGCCGTTGTAGAGCATGTTGATGTCCAAGGGGCGCCTGACGTTCTTCATGACGATATCGGAATACTGGATATCGTGAACTTCGCCGCCGTTGCCGCGGTAGGACTTGATGCGCAGGCCGTTGTCGGTTCCGTTGAAGGTGCAGCGGCGAACGATGACGTGGCTCAGACCGTTGCGCGTGGGACTGCCGATGGAGATGCCGTGGCCATGGAGGCAGGTGAGGTCCTCGATGAGGACGTCGTGCGAACCGCTTTGCAGCGCGACGTTGTCGTCGCCGGTGTCGATTTCACAAAGATGGCCGCCACCGGCCTTGGCGATTGTGGCCACGGCGTTCTTGAAGGCATCCGTGTTGAAGGTCTTGTAGTCTCCGACGCCGCCATAATCGGCGAGATTGAACTTGGCATCGGGAATGACCGGAAGAGCCGCGGTGATTTCGGCCTTCGGCGCGGCCCCAGCGGCCAGTAGCGCCAGCCCCACGCAGAACACAGAGACTTTGAGAATCATAGCGCCGATATTACCAGAACTCGGTAGGGGCCGGGCACGTCGCGTGCGTACCGCATGCCCGACCCTGGGCGCCGGGTAATATAGTAGCGAGGGAAAGATGCGTCGACCTACAAGTTGGATCTGGCTGGTTTGCGGCTTGAGCGCGCTGGCTCCGCTCCGGGCCGCCGATAGTGCGGAGCGGTGGGGTGTGTACGAAGTCGCGCTCCAGGGGCCGCGCGCGGGGAATCCCTTCATCGACGTTCAGTTGCGGGCACAGTTCCAATATCGCGATCATGTGGTCGATGTGGACGGATTCTACGATGGCGACGGCGTCTACCGCGTGCGGTTCATGCCCGACGAGATCGGGGAGTGGAGCTACCGGACCTCCAGCAACGCGGCGGAACTCGACGGCCGGCAGGGGCGTTTCACCTCGACCGCGCCCGCGGCGGGGAATCACGGTCCAGTGCGCGTTCGCTATGTTACGCACTTCGCCTACGAGGATGGCGCACCGTACGTGCCGCTAGGGACCACGTGCTACGCCTGGGTCCACCAGGGCGACAAGTTGGAGGAGCAAACGCTCGCCACCTTGCGGGCCGCGCCCTTCGACAAGATGCGGATGTGCGTGTTTCCCAAGAGCTACGTCTATAACCAGAACGAGCCGGTTTACTACCCGTTCGAACGGGATGCGGCCGGGCACAACGATTTCACGCGCTTCAACCCGGCGTTCTTCCGTCACCTGGAACAGCGCGTGCGCGACCTCGAAGCGTTGGGCATCGAGGCCGACCTGATCCTGTTCCATCCTTACGACCGCTGGGGTTACGCCGCCATGGGGGCCGAGGCGGACGACCGATATCTGCGGTACGTGGTGGCGCGCCTGTCGGCTTACCGCAATGTCTGGTGGTCCATGGCCAACGAATTCGACTTCATGAAGAGCAAGACCATGGCGGATTGGGACCGGCTCTTTCGCCTGGTCCAGGAGAAAGACCCCTACCATCGCTTGCGGTCGATACACAACGGCGCGGTGTTGTACGACCATTCCAAGCCCTGGGTGACGCACGTGAGCTGGCAGAGCTCGGATTTCGAAGGAGCGCTGAAGATGGTGGCCAAATACGGCAAACCGCTGGTTTACGACGAGTGCAAGTACGAAGGCAATATTCCGCGGCGCTGGGGCAACATTTCGGCGCAGGAACTGGTGCGGCGTTTCTGGTTGGGTACGGTCTCCGGCGCCTACGTGGGCCACGGAGAGACCTACTTAGACCCGAATGACATTCTGTGGTGGTCCAAGGGCGGCGTGCTGCATGGAGAGAGTCCGCGGCGCATCGCGTTCTTACGTAAGATACTCGAAGGCGCGCCCGCGGAAGGTTTGAATAACCTCGCGACTTACTATCTGGGCGCGGGGCAGGCGGGCCGCTATTACCTTTTCTACTTCGACATGAGCCAGCCCGCGGAATACGAATTCGACCTGGCCAAAGGAGTGCGGTATCGGGCCGACACGATCGACCCTTGGGAGATGACGATTACGCCGGTGGCCGGCACATTCGAAGGTAAGTTCACTCTGAAGCTGCCGGCCAAGCCTTATATGGCCGTGCGTTTTCAGAAAGTGGACTGAAACCGCTCACCGCGGTGGCGCATATGAAACGAGGAATTCTTGTTCTATTCGCGTCGGCTCTCGCCAGTTTCGCGCAGCAGACGCACGATCTCGTAGTCTACGGTGGCACGGCGGGCGGGGTGATCACGGCCGTCAGTGGCGCGCGCGAAGGTTTGAAGGTGGCGCTGCTGGAACCCGGCTCCCACCTGGGCGGCATGGCGACCGGCGGACTGTCGCGAACCGATTACGGGAAAAAGGAAGTGATCGGTGGCCGCGCGCTGGAATTCTACTGGCGCGTCGGGCGGAAGTACGACATCCAGCGTTTCGCACAGGACGTGGCTTGGTTCTACGAGCCGAAGGTGGGAGAACAGGTGCTCCGTGAGATGCTCCAGCAGGCCGGAGTAAGTGTATTCATGCGCCATCGGCTGCGCGAGAAAACGGGCGTCGAGAAGTCGGGGACGGCCGTGACGGCGATCGTCACGGAAGACGGAACCAGATTCAACGGAGGCATCTTCGCCGACTGTTCGTATGAAGGGGACCTGATGGCGCAGGCGGGGGTCCAGTACACTGTCGGACGCGAGTCGCAGAGCCAGTACGGCGAGTCGTTGGCCGGCGTGCGCGAGCGTACGCCCTTCCATCAATTCCAGGTGCGCGTCTCGCCTTTCGACGCGGACGGCCGATTGCTGCCCGAGGTGAACCCGGAGCCGCTGGCAGCACCGGGGTCCGCCGACAAGAAAGTGCAAGCCTACAATTTTCGCCTGATCCTCTCCGAGGACCCTTCCAACCAGGCGCCGTTCCCCAAGCCACCCGGCTATGAACCCAAGCGTTACGAGCTTCTCGGACGCTTGCTCGATGCAACGGCCAAGAAGCTGGGCCGCGCACCGCGGATGAACGACGTGGTTCTGATCGCCGAGATTCCCAATCATAAGGCGGACATCAACAACCAAGGAGCGTTCTCCACCGATTTCATCGGCAAGAGCTGGGGCTATCCGGATGGCGACTACCGAAGCCGTGCGCGCATCTGGCGGGATCATACCGACTACACCCAGGGCTTCTTCTACTTCCTGGGCCACGATCCTCGGGTACCCGCCTCTCTGCGACAGGAGGTCAACTCCTGGGGACTGGCCAAGGATGAGTTTCCCGACACGGAGAACTGGCCGCATCAACTGTACATCCGCGAAGGGCGGCGAATGATCGGCGAGTTCGTCGTCACCCAGAAGGATCTCCAGACGGACCTCAAGAAGCCGGACGCGATCGGGATGGGCTCGTACAACAGCGATTCGCACAATGTCCAGCGCGTGGCGAACGCCGATGGCGCCGCGGAAAACGAAGGCGATATGCAGGTCGCCGTGACTCCCTACCAGATCCCGTATCGGGTGATGCTGCCCAAGCGCGAGCAGGCAACCAATCTGCTAGTCCCGGTCTGCTTCTCGGCGAGCCATGTGGCCTACTCCTCGCTGCGCATGGAACCGCAGTACATGATCCTCGGACATGCGGCCGGGGTGGCGGCGAGTCTGGCTCTCCAGGGGCGGAAGCCGGTCCAGGATATCTCAGTGGCGTCTCTGCAAAAGGAACTGACGAGTCAAGGCGTGGTATTCGAATGGGTGCAGCCTTCGAGGGGACCGGCATTTTTCAACACGCTGTTCCAGCTCTATGAGTCCGACACCGGGAAGCGCACCCTGATCCCCGGCCAGTAGATAGACATCCGGCGAGAATGCTAGCGAGGTTGCTGAAAAAGGGGCCAAGACATGGCTGGCCGCAGATGAACGCAGATCAACGTCGATTCAAAAGAATTGGTTTATCCGTGTTCATCCGTGGCTAAACCGGATGCTTGCTGCTGGGGATCGTCCACCAGCAAACCTGCCTGCGCCGCCGCCGCCTTCAACTCCCCGTCCGACGTCACGAACGTGAACTCCTGGGCGTCCAACTCCAGTTCTTCCTTGAGAATCAAGGCCGACGCCAAATGCACGCTGTCAGCGCCGCGGAGACCATATGTGTCGCTGGCATCGAGGGCGCGCTGTACGACCGCTGAGGTCATTTGCATTCGAAGGAAACGCCGCCAATCCTTCAGCAACGAAGTCCGCTTCCCTTCAAACTCCCCCGGCTTGACCTCTCCAGCGGTCCGCTTTCGCGCCATTGTGGAGCCGACCTCGATGAGCCCCAGCGGAGAACAGCCGAGGGTTTCATGCTGGGCGAACAGATGTCTCACCCGGCCGCTGCCAGCCTCGTCGAAGTACCGCTTCACCCAGGCGCTGGAATCGAGATAGTACAGCATTATCGACGATCCGCGATGAGCATCTGCGAGGCGGGAATGCCCCGAGTTTCAATGGGTTCGATCTTCTCGAATGGCGGCGCATCCGGATCCGGAGGGTGGATTCCCGGATGGCCCGCTGCTCGCCTGATTAGCTCCTCACGTGTCAGTTTGGGCCGGTCAGGCGTCACGGCACCCGTATTCTTTGTCCTAACCAGGTTCAGGACCTCCCGGGCGTCTTCTTCAGAAAGGCGCGCAACCTCCTGTACTAGTATTTCCTTTACCGGGGTCACCGTTGTCTCCTCCCTATCTCTAGTTTGCCACACCCGCGAGGATTGGGAGTAAAGCCAGACCTTATTAGCCACGGATGAACACGGATAAGAAGAACAAAAATAAACACTTCCAAGCTAAAACCGAAATCTTGCCCAAGGTTTTGCTATCGTCTTACCGTCTTCCTGTTCTCATTGTTTTATCCGTGTTCGTCAGCGTTGATCTGCGGCTCAACATGGTTTTTCCGGACTTTTTCAGCATCCTGCTACAGAGGTCCCGCTAAGCGCGCCGCCATCCCGCCGCGCAGCAGTGAGGCCGCCGTGGGAGCAGCCGCGCCCGCGCCGGCCGGTGTGCGCGGCTTCTCCTCCGCTTCCGGTTCCTTGCCGCCCTCGCCGGGGGCCAGGAACCTAAACCCTTCGGCGACAGGGGAGATCTATCGCTGGACCTGCGCGTGTCAGCGACGGGCGTTCGACGTCCAAGTGGCCAGGCAACTTGAGAGAATTGGCAGTGGAGGCCCGAATGAATTCAGCGTCGATCTTTGATCTAAGCCCCTCCGAGAAGCTCCAACTTGTCGAAGATCTGTGGGACGACCTTGCGGCCGCATCGGAGGCGGTGCCAGTCCACGACTGGCAAAAGCAGGAACTGGCACGGAGGAAAGCGAATCTACTGAAGAACCCGGCTTCGGGGCTGTCCTGGGAAGACGTGAAGCGCAAGGTGCGTGCCCGCCATGGCCGTTGAGCTGGTGATCGCTCCGGAAGCCGAGTTGGACATTGCAGAAGCCTGCCTCTGTTCTGGTATGAAGGCCGGAGAGCCGGACTGGGTGAGGAGTTCCTGAGTTCGGTCGATGCGTGTCTGGAAAGCATCCGGCGCCGGCCCGAGATGTACGCTGTGGTTCACGAGGGCTACCGGCGCTCCCTGATACGTCGCTTTCCACACGCCGTGTTCTACGAGTTGTCGGACGCGACGGTCACGATCTACGCCGTGTTTCATACCTCTCGCGACGCGGACAAATGGCGCCAGCGCCTTCCCTGATGAGTTGCGTTGGAACCCACGACCAGCGAGCGCCCTCGCGGTGCACGCGGCTTACCGTCGGCGCGCATGATCGACTCAGGTATCAGGTATAAGGAAGCGAGAGGCGTTTTCCGTCCAGTTGACGCGACAGGGGACGTCACGGGAGTGATCGCTCAGATTCGCGTTTCCGCAGAGCCGCCGCCTCTTCGCATGACCCTGCTACCAATCTAGGTGCGGTTCACCGCAGCGAGTAGTTGGTCCGGGCGCTGCTTACCGGCAACAGCGCCTGCGCCCCGGAGCCCCGCACCCCCGAACAGTCCCCAAACCCGACGCGGTGTGTTACAGTGGCCCCGGAATGACATGCAGACCCTACTAGAGATCGGGGACAGAATATGCGAAGTAGCCGCGGGCTTGTATGCCCGCCACAAAGAAATTGCCCTCCTGACGGTCGGTGGATTTGTGACTTTCGTCTTCACGAAATGCCTTCCTTGGATATTCCAGTCCGGGAGCAGCATCGGAACTCGCGCCTTGGGTCGGGTCTCAAGCCGATTTCGGCGCAGGGTAGCCCTCGGAGAGTACCTCAACTGGGTAATCTTGCAGAATCGAGACCTCAATCTGACGGGCATTGTCGGTGCGGCTGAAAAGCCCCAGCTTGAGCAGGTATTCATATCTGTGAAGATCCATCCAGCCGAGCGACCCACAGAGGCACCCGGCGCTCCCCAGCCGCGAAGCCGGCTTACGAAAGCCTTGAGGCCGTTGAGGGCCGCCATAGCACACCTAAAATCTCGAGTTGGCCGACTCTCTGGGGCCCGCGACGGGAGTGCAGCCTGCGCCACCGTCTTCTCGCCAAAGCTCTTCCCGAGCCGCAGGTTCCTGCGCCTTCGTCGCTGGGCTGACCGCTACAGCGTTTTCGAAGTGCTACTCGGCTTGGTGGGGTTCGCCTTCATAGTCCTGTGGCCATCGTGGAGCGCTTTTGAAAACCGTTCGGCTAACACTCTCGGAAACGCCTGGGCTGGTCTGATCTGGACCACGATAGCGGCCGCATGCGTGGCTATATTCCGCGATAAGGACACAGGTGCGGCTGATAAAGCCATGGCTTCGGTTTTCGTGGCGCTCTTCGGAGGCGCGGTCCTCGCTGCGATTGCAGTGCGGGTCGCCCGCCACGATGCCGCTCCGCTGGCCCTTATTGCGACGTCTGCTTTCGCAATTGTTGTGATCGCAATCACGTCGAAGCGCGGCGCGGCATCTCCTCCGGAGGAAGACACCAAGGAGCTCGGTCAGTTGTTGCTTTCCGACAATATTGCGATTCTCGGTAAGCCGGGTTCAGGGAAGAGCACACTCGTTCAATTCCTTGCACTGACGTTTGGCCAAGCAAAGGCCGGTGAGCGGCGATTGAAGCGGAGAGGTGTATTGCGCCGCCGTTTAGGGGCCACGAGTTGGCTGATGCCCATTCCGATCCCACTTCGGAAAATTGCGGCGTTCGTCGAAGGAGCGGATCCAAACGTACTTGGCAACCTGATCGTCGAAGCTTTCAGGCGGAAAATCCTGCCTTCGGGAGTTCGTGATAAGTGCGATGCCGCGTTCTTTCTGCGCATGATCGCGGCGAGAAAATGTATCTTCCTGTTCGATGGCCTAGACGAGGTCTCCGAAGACAGTCAGTCTCAGGCGTTGATCCGAGAGATCGTGGGGCTCGTGTCTCAATATTCGGGCAATAAATTCCTCATAACCTCCCGCTACGCAGGATGGCGGGGCGGCGTGGGCAGCTCTTTCAAACTCTTCGACGTCGAGGACCTCAGCGAGGCCCAGGCGGTACGATTCATCAGAAGTTGGTACTCCGCCATTGAGGAGAACCGCGCGTTGCAGATGAGGAGCCGAGACACGAACGTCGAGCGCGAGTATCGCGCGAGTCGCGCCATGGATCGGGCCGGTGATTTGCAGCAGGCGTTGTCGCGCAGCACTAGTCTGAACGCTCTGGCAGCGAACCCTTTGCTGCTCTCGATAATATGCTTTGTTCACTCTCAAAAGGCCTTGCCTGAGGAGCGGCTCAGTCTGTACAGAGAATGCAGCAACCTGTTACTCGGTCAGTGGGACCGCGAAAAAGGAATCCCTGTAGACGATACGAAGCTCACGCTGGCTCGCAAGGAGACGATAATGCAGGAAGTAGCGTTCGCCTTGCACACCGGCAGGATCGGGGCGCAGTACGGGCGCAAGGAGGCCACCCGCCAAGAGATCCTGCCGATCGTTTCGCGTCTACTACTGAAGTTCGATATCCACGATGCTGACCCGCACTCCCTCTTTGAGAAGCTTGTTAGCAGAAGCGGTGTGATCGTGGCTGTTGAACGCTACTCCGAGAGGTACGTTTTCAGTCATCTGACATTCCAGGAGTTTTACGCTGCCGCGTACCTGTTCGCCAACCAACTGGACCCATTCGAGGCGACGAACGTCGCCGCCGAGGACACTTCCTTCGGAATGACGAGTTGGTGGAGCGAAGTTTTTGCGCTCTACGGGGCAATGAAGCGACAGAGTTCCGACATCGTAGCGCGCCTCATTGACGCTCCGGCCGAGGATCGCTTCGGCAGACGACTTCGTCTCGCTGCGCAGTGTATGGTCGACTCCATCGAAGTTAGCCGAGATGTTTCGGATCGGTTGCTGCGGGTTTTGTATCAGGTGCGATTTGCTTCCGAGCCGGTTCTAGATCTTCTGCCCCAATTGCAGCGTTATCTACTGAGGTTCGCCTCGCAACCGCAGTTTTTTGAGCGATACGGAAACTGGGTTTGCAACTCCGCTATCGACGCAGAAGACGCGACCCGTCTCCTACGCTTGCAATGCGAGGGCCTTCGGGTTAGTGACACAGCCATTCAGACCGCGGCTCTGCAGGGAGTCGTTCAGATTTGGCGGCGGTGGGGGATCAGTGCCCCAGCGGTCAACGAAGCACTTGTAGCCGCACTGAAATCGACGATGCTCGATCTGCAAGTGCGCGGGATCTCCCTCTCGATAACTTTGCATGAGGCCGGTGTTCTTGGTGAGAGCGCGAGGAAGGCCGCTGTTGCCGCGTTCATGAGCCTTGCTGAGGGAATGTGTGGAGCGTATGAGTTGGCTGAGGACGGACCCGAGAGGCAGGTACTTTACATGTTCAGTCGCGTTTCAGCCGATGCGATGACTGGGTTTGCTGGACTCGGAACGTCTGTGACACGGCTTCTGCTGCCGGGAGAGCGAGAAACCGTCCGCGCGCATTTCTGGAAGATACTAACTGACCTGACAGTTCGAAGCCGCCGGTTCTTCGCAGAGGACTACGGCGATTTAGGTCCAGGGCTGTTTCGGCTGCAAAGCAACCGTCTAGCAGTAGCTAGGTGCCTCGCTTCAGTTTGCTCGCCGGAAGAAATCGGCGAAATTCGAAGCGATCTCAATCGCGGTCTCAATATGGGCACGGGCAACGACCAGGCATTGCTTTTGCCGCTGCTTTACGTGATGTTCCGGTCCGAGGTCTCTACGCTTGATGAGGTGCTTGCTAAGCTGTGGTCTCCCCTCGCTCAAGTCAGCAGGTCCGCGCTCCTTTGTTTACTCGATGACCCTCCATTGGAGAGTCGTGCTCGCATTCGAGAGGCCGTTCGGCTCTGGCTCGGGAGGCGCCGAGCCCGTACGAGGTGGCTGATGGCGAGAGTCATGTCCAGCTACGAGAATCGGGAATCGTCCCTCGCAGGGGGCGAGGCGCTGGCAGTTCGGTGGCTTCTGGAGGACGGCCTCCCAGGGGTCGAACGCCCACAACAGATATTCCTGGGTGGACCGGCCCCTACAAATGGGGAGATCAGCACCATTCTTCACGCGGATGGGAACGCCCTTGCCAGCATGCTCAGGCAGAAAGGCTTGGGCGTGTTTGCGATGCCGAGCTTGGATGATCGAGGGGTGCGGGTTCTAAGCGCCTGCTCCCCGTATCTTACGCCCGACGAGAGAGCACACGCGCTGAAGCTGGTCAAGCGCACCTGCAAACTCTCGAAAGACGACAAAGTACTTTCCGAAGCCCTCGGGAGCGTTCGGCTATTTGGACTGCCTCTCTGGCCTGATGACGAGTTTCGGGAGGCACTCTGCGGAATGATTGACCACAAGCACTGGGCAATTGCGGATTTGGCTGCTGATCTTCTCGCGACTGAGCGGGCGGGAGCGTAGAATCTACGCGCGCGCAACTTTGGCGGGGCACGCTTTGAGGTTCCACTGAGCCAACCGGAAGCAATACACGCCTCGCGCCGAGGTGAACCTTCCCTTGGTGCTCCAAGACCGGCCAGTATCCTGTAATGAGTCGGAGAGCTATTTCCGATTCCTCCCGTGAAACGCCGCTCACGTCAGCCGAAGGAAACGAGCGCGGCCACTTGGACGCTTGGCCGGAAGCCCACTGCACCGGCGATTCAGCAGCGACGTCATGCCGGAGCGAGTCCGCCCCGCTTCCTTACGCAATCCCCCCGCGCAGCAGCGAGGCGGCGGTCGGCGGAGCCCCGCCCACGCCGGCCGGCATCCGCGGCTTCTCCTCCGCTTCCGGCTCCTTGCCGCCCTCGCCGGGCGCCAGGAACAGGTTGGCGTCGATGCCGTGCTGGCGCGTGTACAGATCGTAGTAGCGGCCGCGCGCCGCGTAGAGCGACTCGTGCGTCCCGCGCTCCACGATCCGGCCCTCTTCCACCACGAGGATCTGGTCCGCGCGGCGAATCGTCGAGAGCCGGTGCGCAATCACAAACGTCGTCCGGCCCTTCATGAGGTACGCCAGGCCCTCTTGAATCGCCGACTCCGATTCCGAGTCCAGGCTCGAGGTGGCCTCGTCCAGGATCAGAATCCGCGGGTCCGCCAGGATCGCGCGCGCGATCGAGACGCGCTGCCGCTGGCCGCCGGAGAGCTTCACGCCGCGCTCGCCGACGATGGTCTCGTACTTTTTCTCGAGCTTTTCGGCGAACTCGTCCACGCGCGCGATGCGACAGGCCGCCAGCACCTGCTCTTCGCTCGAGCCCGGCCGCGCGAAGGCCACGTTCTCGCGAATGGTTCCGTCGAAGAGGAACGTGTCCTGGAGCACCACGCCAAGCTGCGTGCGGTAGGCATCCAGCCGGACCGCGGAAAGGTCCGTTCCATCCACGCGAACCGCGCCCTGCGTCGGCTCGTGAAAGGCCGCGATGAGGCTGATGATGGTCGATTTCCCCGATCCCGACGGTCCTACCAGCGCGGTCACCGTTCCGGGCGGCGAGTCGAAGCTGACGTCGTGTAGCACCGGTTTGGCGGGGTCGTACTCGAAGGTCACGTGCTCGAAAGACACGTAGCCCTGGATCGCGCCGATGGCCTCGGTGCGCCGCGCGTCCTCGTCTTCGGGCTTTTCGTGCAGCACTTCCTGCGTGCGGTCGAGGCCCGCCAGCGCCTCGGTTATCTGCGTGCCGATCCCCACCACCTGGAACATGGGCGCCACCAGGAACGCCAGGTAGGCGGTGAAAGCCATGAAACCGCCCAGGGTCAGGGTTCCGGCGAGGATCTGGCGCGCCCCCAGGTACATCACGGTGGCGCCCACCAACCCCATCAGCACGGTGGCGGAAAGGCTCATCAGCGAGATGGCGGTCAGGCTGCGCAGCACATTATCGAGCAGGCGCTTGACACCGGCCCCGAAGACGCCCGCCTCCTGGGCCTCGGCGTGATATCCCTTCACCACGCGCACGCCGGCCAGCGACTCGGTGAGCCTCCCGGTGACCTCGGCGTTGATCTTGCCGCGCTCGCGGAAGATCGGCCGGATGCGCCCGAACGCCTGGCGCAGCACCAGCGCGAACGTCGCGATAAACAGCACGGCCAGCCCCGTGAGCAGCGGGCTGATGCGCAGCAGCAGGACCAGGGCGATCAATGCCGTCAGAATCCCGCCGACGAATTCGATCAGGCCCGTGCCGATGAGATTGCGCACGCCCTCCACGTCGGTCATGATGCGGGAAACCAGCACGCCGGTCTTGTTGGAATCGTAGTACGCCACCGGCAGGCGGCCCACGTGTTCCTGCACCTTGCGCCGCAATTCCGCGATCAGGCGTTGCGCCTCTTTCGAAAGCAACTGGGTGAGGATGAAGGAGGTGACGCCCTGAACGATGGTGGCCGCGAGCACCAGCAGAACCAGCGGCTGCAACATCCCGGTCTGGTGCTTCATGACGACGCTATCCACCAGGAACTTGGTGGAACCAGGCAGAACCAGGCCGGCGGGGCGGTTGATCAGCATCAGCAGGAAGCCCAACGCGAGCTTGCCGCGGCGCGGGCGCACCAGTTCCTTCAACAAAGGAAGCACGCTGCGGAGGTGCTTCGAACTTTCCCCCTTCGGTTTGGATGGCGCCACCAGATACCTCTTATTTCAGATTACACTGCGCGCGCAGCCATTCGCGGAAAGCGGGGTTGCGTTCCCACGCCAGGGAGAGTTCCCGCGCGCACACCTGGGCTTCCGTCTCATCGCCCGGCTTGAAGTACTCCGGCGTCTCAGCCGGAAGCCGACACATGCCGGAGATGTACCGCTCGGCGAACGGATTGACCTTGCGGGCCCGCGCCAGGGCCGCTGCGGTCTCGTCCAGCTTTCCGGATAGCCAGCGCTCCAGGACCCGCGCCCATGCGAAGGAAGCCAGGAACTTCTCTTCGCCCGGGAAGCGCGACATGAGATGGCCGGCATTCTCCGCCTGCTGGGCGGCCAGGTACAGCGCCAGGAGCGGATAGCGCATGCCCTGATTGTCGGTGGGATTGAGTTCCAACAACCGCTCGAAAACGCCGGCGGCCTCCGCTAACCGTCTCGTTTCCACCAGCAATTCACCGAGATGCTGCTTGGCCCGCATGTAGGGCCGCGTGGATATGGTTCCCCAGAAGTGGCCCATGTGCTCCTGGAAAAATGCCTCGCCCAAGTTATGCTCCGCTCTTTCGACAACCTCCCGCATTAGATCGAGCTTGTTCTCCGGAGACGCGGGAAGAATCGAGACCATCAGACGCTGCGCATCGGTGCAATCCGGGTCCAGCTTTTGTGCTTCATTCACAAGCCGGAGGGCTTCTTCCAGACTGTCCGTCTCCAGGGCATCGTAGGCAAGTTCTTGGGCGCGCCACTTGGGGTCGTCCCGCTTCCAGGCCCCCGCTAATTGAGAAAGCCGGCCGCCGGCGGTGATCTCCGCCAGTCGCGCATTAGCCTCGTCGATGCTCTCGAAATGCTGGCCCTCCAATAGAGCCTGAACCTCGCGGAGTGCCCGCTCGGCCGCGAACGGATGCTCGGGGCCGCGATACGGCGCACCATCCCGCGCCGGCGGCCCTGTGCGCTGCGCGTGTTTTTCACGCCGGTTTCGGCTCATGTCAATACCCCCTTCGAGAGCCTGCCGAGCACCCGTTCCCGGACATCGGCGGGCCCTTCCACTGCCAGCACCTCGAACCCGGCGGCCCGTCCGCTGGCCATGCCGGCTTCCGAATCTTCCACCACCAGCGCGGC
>PLMF01000341.1 GCA_003142355.1 Bryobacterales bacterium | reverse complement strand
CGTAATTCCGAATCAGGGTACTAAGCTAGCCCAGGTTCTGTTGCGCCTCTCGCCTCGAACATCTTGTCGGCGTCGGAGGCCGAAGATGGACAGAGCCAATGATCCTCATTACAACTTCGACGCCGACCCATCTCTGGACGAGATAATCGCCCAACAGGGAAAGGGTCCGATCACCGCGCGGCACTCCATGAGTGGCGCGGGCACAAGAGGGCGGGTCCCGCCGCATGACCTGTGTGGTCGTCGACACCGACGTCGCCTCATTCATTTTCAAAAACCAGCACGATGTGGGCCGAGGCAATAGAAAATCACCCCGTTAAACCTTCGCGCTCGATCGGCGTGACCGGGTCCAGAAACGCCCAAAACAGAATACCCATGGCGTAGACCG
This sequence comes from Bryobacterales bacterium, assembly GCA_003142355.1. Next base: position 2,637 of record PLMF01000341.1, on the reverse strand, counting down.
CGGCGGAAATGTAGAACGTCAGGTTCCAGTTGCTGTGGCTCCAGGCAAGCATGTAGCCGATGGCCAGCGGCGCCATCGCGCCCCCGATGTTCCCCACCATATTCATCGCGCCGGAAACCGTTCCCGCGTACTTGCCGCCGACGTCCATGGCAGCGGTCCAGGCGCCAGGCATGACCAGGTCGTTGGAAAAGCTGGCCACCCCGATGGCCAGCATGGCCAACAGCGGGTCGCGCAAGGTGGTGGAGACCAGCACGAACGCCGAGGCGCCCGCGAATCCCAGGTAGCCCATCAGGCGGCGGGCCTTGGCCACGCTCCCCGTCCTGCGCGTCACCACGCGCGTCAGCAGCACGCAGGCCGGNNGTGGGCAGCCACGTGACATAGAACCACCACCCGTAGTTGAGGCAGAAGAACTGGCCGCACAGCATCCACACTTGCTGCGAGCGCACCAGCCTGCCCCAGGGAACGTCGCCATGGCCGGCTGCCATCTGGGAGCTGCCGCGCAGCAGTTCGCGCTCGGCGGCGTTCAGCTTGGGGTTCTGCATCGGGTCGTCGCGGAACCAGAGGAAAAACAGCGCGGCCCACACCACGCCCAGACAGCCGAAGATCTCAAAGGCGTGCCGCCAGCCCACAATACCCATGATCAGGGCCACCAGGGGCGGGGTGAACGCCCCGGCCCAGCGCGCGCTCAGCCACATGATGCCCTGCGCGCGTACGCGCTCCCCGGCGGGGAGCCAGGTGGTGAAGGCCTTGGCCACGTTGGGGAAGCAACCCGCCTCGCCGGCGCCGAACAGGAAGCGCGTGCCCAACAGCGCGGGGAAGCTCCACGCCCACCCCGTGGCGGCCGTAAAGGTGGACCACCACAGCACGATGCGCATCAGGACCTTGCGCGGGCCGATCCAGTCGCCCAAGTATCCGCCCGGAATCTCGAACATGGCGTAGGCCCAGTTGAACGCCGCGAACACCCATCCCATCTGGANNCGATCGATGTAAGTGACCGCCGCCAGGGTGACCGCGAAGACGATCACCCAATAACGGACCCGCGTCGGTCGTTCGGCAACGGTCTGGCTCGGGGACATGGATCACAACCTCCCATCCGCAAACGGCTTCAGAGTAACATCTTGCGGGAAGCGGCTGTCGGGGAGAGCCGTGCCCGTGGATGGCTCTCCTCGCGGCGCACTACACTGGGTTCATGACCGGAAGGCAGCGTATCCTGGCCGCGTTTCACGGCGAGCGCCCGGACACCGTCCCCTTCTGCCCCAACCTTTACTACTGGTTCTACAACCGCCTCGCCACCGGCACGCTGCCGCCGCGGCTGGCGGGTGCCCGGCATCCGTTCGATGCTTTGCGGGCGCTGGGCGCCGACATCCTGGCGCGATGGGACAGCGAGCACGCCACCCGCGAGGTTTATACGGCCGGCGAGTTCTCCGAAGAGTACATCGGGGAAAGCGCTTATGCCCGTCCGCTGGTGACCGCCTTCAATCGCTATCCTCCCCACACCAGCCAACGGCGGCGCAGATTCGTGACGCCATACGGGACGCTTACTCAAACCTGGACCCTCACCGAGCAGGCCGGCGCCGACTTTGAATCCGAGCACTGGTGGAAGGACTGGAGCGAGTATCGATCCATCCGCTTTCTGCTGGACGCTCGAAATTACGCCTTCGACGCCGCCGAATTCCATGGCTGGGTGGAGCGCGTGGGCGATGACGGCGTCATGATGGCGCATATCACGCAATCGCCCCTCAAGGCCCTCCACTGGCTGGCCGGCCCGGAAAACGCCAGCCTCTGGGTGGCGGATCACCCGGAGGCGATGCAGGCGCTGGCCCGCATCCACGAAGAGAAGGCTCTGCGGCTGCTCGAGAGCATGGTGGACAACCCCGACGCGCAGGTCTTCATCTCGCTCGACAACCTGGATTCGGCTTTCTATCCGCCCCGTTTCTACCGGGATTTCTGCCACAGTTTTTTCACGCGCGCGGCCGAAATCATCCACCGCCGCGACAAGATTTTCGTGGTCCACGCCTGCGGCCGCAACCGGGCGCTCATGCCCCTGGTGGGGGAGTCTCGCGTGGATTGCCTGGAAGGGCTCACGCCGCCGCCCATGGGCAACGTGCCACTATCGGAGGCCCGCCGCATGACGGGGTATGACCACTTCACCGTAAACGGCGGGATGGACGCGCCTCACCTGGAGATCATGGAAGACGCCGAGAGCCGCCTGCATGAATATGTCCGCGCATTGTTCGCGTCGATGGCGGACAAGCGTCATTTCATCTTTGCTTCGAGCTGCACCACTCCCCTGCCGACGCCCTGGGAGAACCTGGTCTGGTGCCGCGATGCCGCGCGGGAGTGCGGGAGCGTGTGAGTGTGGGGCAGGGGGGCCGATTGGCAATCGGCCGCAGCTTAACAAGCTGCCCCACAGCGGTTGCCGTTTGCAGTTGGTGATGACGATGGCGTCGTAAGTGAGATAATACTGGGAATAACTATGCCTGAACTCGAGATTCATCACGAAAGCGAACATGCGATCGATCCGGCGGGACAGCGCGTCGGCGTCCTGGCGGCCGTGCTGGCGGTGGTTTTGGCCATCGTCTCGATTGCATCGCACCGCACCCACACGGAGGCCATCATGCAGAAATCCTCGGCCAA
>PLMF01000294.1 GCA_003142355.1 Bryobacterales bacterium | reverse complement strand
TATCGGGATGTGGTGGAGGCCGACCGCGTCATCAACGTGGGGATCGTCAAGCAGCACAGCCTGACGGGGGCCGTGCTGGGGATGAAGAACCTGATGGGCGTGGCGGGGGGCGCGCGCAACCGCTTCCACCAGGACATCAACAATACCGTGGCCGACCTGGCCGGGTTCATCCGGCCGCAGCTTGTGGTGCTGGACGCGGTGCGCGTGCTGGCGGCCAACGGGCCGGCGGGCGGCAACCTGGCCGACGTGCGACGCCGCGACACCATCGTGGCGGGCATGGACCAGGTGGCGGTGGATGCCTTCGGGGCCACGCTGCTGGGGCTGCGGCCGGCGGACATCGGCTACGTGGTGGAAGGCCACGCGCGCGGGCTCGGGAACATGAATTACGCGGCGCTCTCGCCGGCGCGGGTGGAGATTTAGATGGCGGGCAAGACGCGAACGACCACGCTGGTGTGGCTCCGCCGCGTGGTCCAGTCCGCGTTTCTGCTGCTGTTCCTTTACCTGTTTCTGGAAACGGAGTACCACCCCATCAACCGCGTGGGCGGCGGGGTGAAACTCTTTTTCCAGCTCGATCCGCTGGTGATGGCGACGGACTGGCTGGCGTCGCACGCGCTGGCCGCGGGCATGCTGCTTTCAGTGGCGACGCTGGGCGTCACCTTCGTGTTCGGGCGCTGGTTCTGCGGATGGATCTGTCCGTTCGGCACGGTGCACCATCTGTGCTCGAACCTACGCGGGGGCTCGGTGAAGGCCCGGCTGGACGCGGGCGGGTACGGCCGCTGGCACAAGGTGAAGTACTACGTGCTGGTGGTGTTTCTGGCGGGCGCGCTGCTGGGCGTCAACGTGGTGGGCTGGCTCGACCCGATTGCGTTCTTCTTCCGGGGAATGGCGGTGGCCGTGTACCCGGCGGTTAATCGCGCAATCGATCCGCTCTTGGTCAACGACTCTCTGCGCCGGCATTTGCTCGCGGTCCAGCAGCCGCACTACTTCGGGAACGTGCTGATCGGGGTGCTGTTCGGGGTGGCCGTCGCCCTCAACTTCTACCGGGCGCGGTTCTGGTGCAAGTATATTTGTCCGCTCGGGGCGCTGCTGGGAATTGTCGGCAAGAATCCGCTGGTGCGCCTCGATAAGAGCCCGGACGCCTGCGACCATTGCGGCCTGTGTTTGGCCGATTGCCAGGGCGGCGCCAACGTGGGGAACACCCTCGAATGGAAGCCGGCGGAGTGCTTTTACTGCTTCAACTGCGAGTCGGATTGCCCCTCGCGGGCCGTAACCTTGGGGTGGGGGACCAGCTTTCTGAAGCCGCCGAAGGACGCGAATCTGGACCTGGGCCGCCGGCAGTTGCTGGCCTCGGGGGTGGCCGGCGTCGGCGGGGCGTTACTGTTCCGCACGCATCCGCTGGGCGGCAAACGCTCCTACAACCCCGAGCTGGTGAGGCCACCGGGGGCGCTGGGCGAAGAGGAATTCCTCGCTAAGTGCGTGCGCTGCGGCGAGTGCATGAAGGTGTGCCCGACCAACGGCATCCATCCGGCGGCGCTCGAAGCCGGCCTCGAGGGCATGTGGTCGCCGATGATGAGGATGACCATCGGCTACTGCGAGTACGAGTGTACGCTGTGTACCGAGGTCTGCCCGACGGGCGCCATCCGGCAGCTCACGGTGGATGAGAAGCAGAAGATCAAGATCGGGCTGGCGTACATCGATCGCAACCGGTGCCTGCCGTACGCCAGCGCGCGGACGTGCATCGTTTGCGAAGAGCATTGTCCGACGCCTAAGAAGGCCATCTGGTTCGAAGAAGCGCAAGTCACTACTGACCTGGGCGAGAAGATTACGGTGAAGCAGCCGCGGGTCAATCTGGAACTGTGCATAGGATGCGGTATCTGCACGAATAAGTGCGTGATCAAGGGGCAGCCGGCGATATTGGTGTCGAGCGTGGGGGAGAGCCGGAATCCGGAGAATGGGGTGCTGCTGTAAGGGGGCGGGCGAACACGGGCCGGCGACTTTTCGCTCAGATGAATCGCTTTCGAGTGGCCGATCCATCAGCAACCGCCCGGTGCACCAGGCTGGTGCGCTTGATACCATATGAGTATGAAGAGGGCGTCAACGGCACGAACTCGAACGGCATCGTCCGTTCGCCAGAGTGTCACCATTCCGGCGCAGTTGGCAGTTGAGGTCGAGCGCGTGGCCAGGAAGAAGCATCTTACGAAGAGCCGGGCCCTGGTCGTCCTTGCGCAGCGCGGGGCCGAGGCGGAAGCCGCAGCGCGCGCTAATCTCAATGCGACCTATCGGCGGTTCATGAGCGAGGCCGATCCCGAGCGCAGAAGCGAAGCGGGAAAGGACCTGATCCGAGCCGTCTTCGGGAAAGACGCCATTGCCGAGGATTCGCTTCTCTAATCTGCCGCGACCTGTTTGGGAGCACATCCTCGCGCGTGTCGAGGAGCGTCAGATTTCTCTTCAAGATCTTCGCCGGTTGCAGGAGTGGGTGAATGCCGTCCCATGGGCACCCGAGGGCGAATGGTACAAAGACTTCGGCTCATTCACGATATGCGGTTCCGGCGAGTTTCCGAAGACTGTGCTAACGAAGGGCATGGCACCCTTTGGGACTCGCATCGAATAGAAGTTAAGCACGAGTCGGGGACAATACGCTCATGTGGAAAGCGGATCCCCAGAGGCAAGGGCGTTTATCGTTACTAATCCATCAGGCCGGCTCCTGAGGGGGCCTCTCTCCGAGTGGCGCGTGATCCAGGCATAGGAGGGGCGTGCGCCGGAACCGCCAACTTTCCGATAAGCCCGCTTTATGGCCACAATCGTCAGGAGGGGTTGGCAGGAATTGTCTGCGTTAGTCGTTCCGCTCGGCTGAGGTTTGCCGTCCTGAGGCCCTTTGGGGTGTCTCACAAGGGGCCTTTGCGCAACGTCGCCGAATCGTGGATTGTTGCCGGGATGCGACAGGAGCGCCGCGAGGAAGTAGCCCGACGCCTGCGGCTCTTCCCGAGGCACCGGAGCAGCCCGCCTCAGGCTATCAGCATTGCGACCCGGCACCCCTGTCGACCCGGCACCCCTGTGAAAGGCTCCCGCTTTCTGCTACCGTAAATCTCATGGCGAAGGAATACGCTACCGTGCACATCAACGCGGGTGTAATTTATCGGGTTGACACCGGCGCGGCGAATGGCAGCCCGGAAGCAACCCAATTCGACGGACTGAAAGGCTTTCCCCTCGTTCATGCTCTGAACAAATTGGATGAACTGGGATTGGCGCCCCGCGCGGGCGCTATCAGTCATGGTGAGCTACACCCCGGAGGCGCGAGTTACACGCTGATTTTTTCACGCGAGAAATGAGCAATGCGAGTTTCCATCAAGAAATGTCCAACCCCGGCTTGTTCAGGTACAGAGGTTGAGACTGTGAACATCGGCCCTCCGGAGACGGTACCCTCAGAGCCGGACATTTTGCAGTACCAGTATGAGGGACATTGTCGCGTCTGCCGTGTGCCCCTCTTTGGCTGTTTTGGGTAAGACGCGATCAAGTGACCGCAGAGGAAAAGCCGAAAGGATAGGACAACTCAAAATGCGCCTCTTGATCGGTGGTGCCGCCGCCGCGCTCGCCAGCTTCGGCTTTGCCTGTCGCGTTGCAGATCAACACGAACCTGCCTCAACAATGTCAAGACAACCACCTGTGGGTTCCCGGATGGAGGAATTGAAGTATTCGCAGTTTTGTACTGAAGCCGCCGAAAAGTTTTGGAAGCGCCACGGTTGGATAGGCCAGCAGGATGTGCATGTGATTAACTCGTACACTTCTCACTACAACAGGAAGCTCAACAAGTGCTTTGTTGACGTGCACGGCCTTTCGCTGCTCAGTAGTCAACACGAGGTAATGGAATCAGACCACGTTTACGACGCGCTGGAAGACACTGTTCTTGGGGGCCGGGTGATTTTGAGAAAGGGCGGACAGGACGGCGAGATTGAGAGCGTGGTGTTGATAAAAGATAGCCGCGCCCTCCGGGACCAACAGGAACGGGCCACATTCATTCCGTGGTTTCAAAGCCTGATGGCCGAGTAGACCCCCGTGTCTCAAAAAAGGGATGAGATTTTGAATCGGCGCGAGCCCCGATCTGTGTGCGTGGCCCATGTGCGCCTGGCCAGGCGCGGGGGGCGCGCGTTCGGCTCACGCCTCACGGATGCCAGCAAAGGAAAAGGCGAGGCTGCTACAATTGTTTCTTTGACATGCGTTATATTACGCGTTACGGTGAAAAATGATTCGGTCGATACGCCACAAGGGGTTGAAACGCTTTCATGAAGACGACGACCCGCGTGGCGTTTTCGCCGAGCACGTTGGAAAGCTCCGCGATATACTCGCGAGGCTCGACGCGGCCCGCGTTGTGGCTGATATGGATATGCCCGGTTTCCGGTTGCATCCGCTCAAGGGCGAGCTCAAAGGCTTTTGGGCGGTAACGGTACGTGCAAACTGGCGGGTGATTTTCCGCTTTGTTGACCCCGACGCTTTTGACGTTGATTATGCCGATTACCACTGAAAGGAGCCTGAACCATGCCGATGAAAAATCCCCCTCACCCCGGAGGTTTTGTGTTGCGCCAGTGTATTGAGCCTCTTGGCTTGAGCATCACGAATGCCGCCGCTGCCCTCGGGGTGACGCGCACCACGCTATCGGAATTAGTGAACGAGAGGCGCGGCATATCTCCCGAAATGGCCGTAAGGCTGTCCAAGGTATTTGGCGGCAGCGCTGAAAGCTGGCTTGTGCAGCAGGCGCAGTACGATCTTGCCCACATCCCCGCCGACCGGATGAAGCTGAAACGGTTGGAACTGGTTTAAGGCCCCCAGTGTCTCGAAAATGCTTTCTTTGCGCCCCGTGGATTCGAGATGCAGAGCAGTGCGGTAGACTTGCTGGAGGGGAGCATGCGAGCCCCGCCCGGAGATGTTTTGAATGCCTAAATGGTGGTGGTGGCTACCCGGCTGGCGGAACAAGTGGAAACTTGAGAAACACCGCATAGACGCCCTGTCAGACATTACTGGGGAACGATTGCAGGTTGAGCTGATGGCACAACGTCCCCGGAGCGCCGACGATACCATAGACAACACACTGTTGGAAAGGGTGCTGAACCGTCTGCGGGAAATTGAGGAGAGCGCCAAACAAGCGACTCACACCGACGATCTCGACGATTTAGTTGACGACGCGGAGTTGCAGGGGCTTTTCAGTAGTTATTTCTGTCCAGCGACGGAAATACAGGATGAAGGCAATTTGCTTATCGACCAGATAGAGGGGTGGGGCATCCCTAAGACGGCGATCAAAAAGCTGCGCGAATCGCTCGGAAAGAAATTAGAGAACGCCGCCACCAACCCGGAAGACGCCCGAGGCGCGTTACACGCCCTCTTTGCAGAACGAGATTCTTGGGGAGATTACACGGACGAATACGAAGACAGGATGCAGCGTTATACGCGCCGGCTCTTTACGGCAACTATGGTCCTGCTACTGCTGGCTATCATTGCCCCGCACCTCGCTTTCCGTTTTTCACCGTTGCTGTTATGTGGATTATTATTCGCGGGGGCCGCGGGCAGTTGCGTTAGCGTCATGGCAAAGATGCCCGCGCTAGACGTCAGTCTTGCTGGTGAACTCGACGCTTATGGGCGCCGGGTTTTGAGCCGAATCGGTGTCGGCGTCGTCGCAAGCCTGATGGGTTGTGCATTGCTTGGATGGGGCCTGTTTCCTATCGCTATTCAGAACCAAACCTTCGCGGAGGCATTAAACGCCTGCACAGTAGCCCCCTGCATTACATCTCCCGCCACGTCATGCACGGGCATCAAAGTGCTGATTCTTCTGGGCGTCGCCATGCTCTTAGGCTTCAGCGAACGTACGCTGACCTCGTTCGAGCAGCGTGTTTTCGGCAACTCGAAGAAGTCTCAAAATGGGTAAGTTTTGCGATGAAATGCGAAGGCCCTAAAACAAGGCCCTTGTGCGTCTCAAGAACCTTTCTCAATACTGCTTATCGACTTTGGCTTTCTCGGGCGCGGCATTGACGCGCCTGGCGTTGCAAAACTCGGTCTCGAAACGGGGGGTGAGTATCCTTGCATTCGCTTTGCTAGCCCTCGACTTCCCATCACAGACCCCGGACAGCGCAGAATCCTAGGATTACAACGTTAAGTGCTAAGGG
>PLMF01000012.1 GCA_003142355.1 Bryobacterales bacterium | reverse complement strand
CCGGTGGGCGCGCTCACCAGCGGAGCCTACCGGTACAAGACGCGGCCGTGGGAAATGACCCACGTGGGGACCATCTGCGCGCATTGCTCGGACGGATGCCAGACGACGCTGGGCGTTCGCAACGACCGCATCATCCGCGGCACCAACCGCGACCGCTCCGGCATCAACGGCGAGTTCCTGTGCATCAAGGGGCGCTACGGGTTCGATTTCTACGATCATCCGGAGCGGCTGCAATCGCCGTTGATGCGCGTCGAGGGCGAACTGAAAGAGGTTTCCTGGTCGGAAGCGTTGAAGGCGGTGGCGGACAAGTTCAACCAGACGATGGCGGATGGCGGCAGTTTTGGCGTAATCGGCTCCAACCACACCACCAACGAAGAGAATTTCTACTTGCGGAAGTTCGCGCGCGAGGTGCTGCGCACCAACCACATCGACCATCACCGCACCGGCGACCTGCCGGCACTGCTCGAGGCGCTGAGCGGCGATAGCAGCCAACTGGCCACCGTCGCCGACCTCTCCCAGCGCAAGGCCTTTCTCATCCTCGGGGCCGACCTGGCGCTGGAACATCCCCTGCTGTCGTATCAGATCCGCGCCAACTACCGGCACCACCGGGCGCGCCTCTACGTGGTGACTTCGAGGCCCGTCCGCGAAGACCATTACGCCGCCGCCATTGTGCGCGGCGGCGACTACGAATCCCTGCGCGATCAGCTCGAGCGCGAGCCCGAGCTGGTCATCCTGTTCGACGATTCCGTGAAGGGCGACGGCGTTCGCAAGCTGGTGGAGTTCGGCGCGTCGCTGGGCATCCCGGTGAAGTACATTTGCCTGCTGGACTACTCGAACTCGCGCGGCGCGCTGGAAATGGGGCTCACGCCGGGCGAAGGCGGCATGCGCGTCGATGAGATGCTCGAGGCGGAACTCGACGTACTGTGGGTGGTGGGGGCGAACCCAGGGGCCGGGCGCGCGCGCTTCATGGTCGTTCAGGATCTGTTTTTGACCGAAACCGCGCAGTTGGCGGATGTGGTGCTGCCGGCGGCGTGCGCGTACGAGAAGAACGGCACGGTTACCAACGTCACNNTTCCTGGCGCGCGAGATGGGCGCGGCGGCGGCGCTCGGTCCGTGGACGCCGGAAGCGGTGTCGGAAGAGATTCGCAAGACGGCCAACGCGGGCATCCCCGTTGAGAACCGGCCCGATCTGGCGCATTCCGACCACAACGGGTTGTTCGCGTCCGGCACGCTCGGGCGCTATTCCAGGGTGTTGCATTCGGTCGTGGAAAGTCGCTTGGACCGGTAAGGGCATGTCAAGAGGAAACCGCTCCCTAACGGTCGCGGCTCGGAGAGCGGCTCTGAGCCGCGACCGTCAGGGAGCGTGTGGACAGGTTATTTCGTAACGGACTCTAAATGGACTCGTTCATCGTCATCAGCCTGATCAAGGCCGCCGTGGTGTTGGCGGCCCTCCTGGGCACTCTGCTCTACCTGCAATGGGTGGAGCGGAAGGTGATTGCNNCTCATACCGCCGTACGTGAACAAGCCGCTGTACCTGGCGGCGCCGTTCATCGCCATGACCATGGCGCTGCTTCCGATTTGCGTGATTCCGTTCGGTCCGACGATCGAGGTGGCGGGCTACCGGACCTGGATGCAGCTCACCGATTTGAACATCGGAGTGCTGTTCGTGCTGGCGGTCTCATCCATGGGCGTGTACGGAATCGCGCTGGCCGGCTGGTCGTCGAACAACAAGTACGCGCTGCTGGGCGGGCTGCGCAGCTCGGCGCAGATGATCAGCTACGAGCTGCCGCTCTCGCTGGCCATCGCCGCGCCGCTGCTGATTTCCAACACCCTGAGCTTGCGGCAACTGGTGGAGCGACAGGAAGGCAGTATCCTGGACTGGAACATCCTGCACGGTCCGTTTCCGCAAGTTTTGAGCTTCCTCATTTTTCTGATCGCCGGCTTCGCGGAAACCAACCGCGTGCCGTTCGATCTGCCGGAAGCCGAGAACGAGCTGGTGGCCGGCTTCCACGTGGAGTACAGCAGCATGAAGTTCGCGTCGTTCTTCATGGCCGAATACGCCAACATGATCACCGTAAGCTCGATGGCAGTGCTGCTGTTTCTGGGCGGCTGGGTGGCGCCCTGGCCGGCCCGGTACGGATCGGGCCTCGTGCCGGCGGCGATCTTCGCGGGCGCGGGCGTGGTGGCGCTCTACCATGGCATGCACCCGGGCCACCGGCGGGACCGGCGCACGCTCCCGGTATTTGGCGCGGTCTTCCTGGCGATGGCGGCGGTTTTCCTGCTGCCGGTGGTGCAGGCATGGCTGCTGCCGCTCTTCTGGTTCTGCGCCAAGACGGGTTCGGTGCTCTTCACTTTTATGTGGGTTCGCGGCACGCTGCCGCGGTTCCGCTATGACCAACTCATGGGCTTCACCTGGAAGTTCCTTTTCCCGGTCGCGGTTGCGAATTTGCTGGCGACCGGCTTTCTGGTTGCGTGGTTGGGATGAAATGACCCTTGCTATCTTTCTGATCTTCGCGGTTCTCGCGGTGGTCTGCGCCATCAACGTGGTGGTGCAGACGCATCCGATTTCGAGCGCCATCTCGCTGGTGGGCGTGATGGGCTCGCTGGCGGTTCTCTACCTGCAACTGGGCGCGGAGTTCATCGCGGCCTCCCAGGTGATCGTCTACGCCGGCGCCATCATGGTGCTCTTCGTGTTCGTGATCATGCTGTTGAACGCGGGGGCGGAGGTCAAACATGGCCGGTCGCTCATGGCGCAGTTGCTGGGCGCGCCGCTGCTGGGCGCTCTGCTCGCCCTGCTGGCGTATTTCGTCCAGCGCCTCTACCCGCGAGGCGCCTCGGTGGTTTTCGGCGGCTTCACGCACGGCACGCCGCTCGATATCGGACGCGCGCTGTTCACCACCTACCTGCTGCCTTTTGAGGCGACTTCCATCCTGATCCTGATCGGCATCGTGGGCGCCATTGTTCTGGCGCGGAAGGAGATGGACTGACATGACGGACGTCCCTGTCCCGATTTCCTGGTTTCTGACGCTGAGCGCCATCCTGTTCGTGCTGGGCGTGGCGGGCTTCGTGTTCCGGCGCAGCGTGATCACCGTGTTCATGTCCATCGAGTTGATGCTGAACGCCGTGAACCTCAGCTTTGTGACGTTTTCCTACCAGCTCAAGCAGGTGAACGGGCACCTCTTCGCGTTCTTCGTGATGGTGGTGGCGGCGGCCGAGGCGGCCGTGGGGCTGGCCATCATATTGACGGTTTTCAAGAACCGGGAAACTTTGAATATCGACGATGTGGATTCGATGAAGAACTAAATGCAACTCTGGCTCATACCCGTACTTCCGCTGGCAGGCTTCCTCATCAACGGCCTGCTCGGCCGCAGGTTTTCCAAGGGGCTCGTCAACACCGTCGCCATTGGCAGCGTGGCCCTTTCGTTTGCCTGGGTGCTGAAGACGATCTTCGCTCTCGGCGCGCTGGCGGGCGTTTACAGCGAGCACTACTTCACCTGGATACAGAGCGGCATCGTCAATATCGGCTGCGATTTCGCCGTCGATCGGCTCACCATCGTCATGCTGCTGGTGGTAACCGGGGTGGGCGCGGTGATCCACGTTTATTCCATCGGCTACATGGCGCACGAAGGGGGCTACTACCGGTTCTTTGCGTTTCTGAACCTCTTCATGTTCTTCATGCTGGTGCTGGTGCTGGCCTCGAATTATTTGGTGATGTTTGTCGGATGGGAGGGCGTGGGCCTGTGCAGCTACCTGCTGATCGGGTTCTACTTCGACAAGAAGTTCGCCACCGATGCCGGCAACAAGGCCTTCATCGTCAACCGTATCGGCGACTTCGGTTTCTCGCTGGCCATGTTTTACATGGTGAAGAATTTCGGGTCGCTCGATTTCGCCTCGGTGTTCAAGCAGGCGCCGGGCGCGCCCGAGGCCACGCTCACCATCATCGGCTTGCTGCTGATGCTGGGGGCGTGCGGCAAGTCCGCGCAGCTTCCGCTGTATGTCTGGCTGCCCGACGCCATGGCGGGCCCCACGCCGGTTTCCGCGCTGATCCACGCTGCCACCATGGTGACCGCGGGCGTCTACATGACGGCGCGGTCGTGGGTCATCTACACACACGCGCCGGCGGCCATGAACGTCATCGCCGTTATCGGCCTGGCTACCGCGTTTTTTGCGGCCACCATCGGGCTGGCGCAGAACGACATCAAGAAGGTTTTCGCCTACTCGACGGTTTCGCAGCTTGGATACATGTTCCTGGGCGTGGGCTGCGGGGCGTTTTCGGCGGGCATTTACCACCTGGTGACGCACGCGTTTTTCAAGGCGCTGCTGTTCCTCGGGGCGGGCAGCGTGATCCACGCGCTTTCNNATCAACACGCGCCGTGGATGTACTGGCTGGGCACCCTCACCGCGGGCATGACCGCCTTCTACGTGTTTCGCGCCATTTTCCTGGCCTTCTTCGGCGAGTACCGGGGCGACAAACACGCGCACGAATCGCCTCCCGTAATGCTGATCCCGCTGGCGATTCTGGCGCTGCTGTCGCTGGCCGGCGGCTTCCTTTTCAAAGTTCCGCAGTTCCTGGCGCCGCTCTTCCCCGCCCTGGAAGCGCCCGAAGATCCCGCCCTGGTGGCGATCTCGGTGGCGGCGGGCTTGATGGGGATCGCGCTGGCCTGGCTGATGTACGTGGCCAGGCCGGCCCTGGCGGAATCGTTCGCGGCGA
>PLMF01000317.1:2745-10045 GCA_003142355.1 Bryobacterales bacterium | reverse complement strand
CGTTGTTTGAGAAGCCGCAGAGCTTCGCGGACAACCTCGCTGGCCGTCTGGTACATTCCGGTCTGGACCTTTTCGTCGACCAGGCTCTCAAGCTCGGGGGTCAAAGAGACATTCATGCCAGTCTCACCGGAGTGACGTCCTGCGGGTGCAGCACCCGAATTCCCGGATATCGCTTGAAGTCATCGACGTCGAAGGTGAGGATGCTGGTGATGGCGTGGACGTTCATAGCGGCAACCAGGCGCGCATCATGGACGTGCACGCCCGCTATGCCGTGGGTGATCACGAGATTGTGCCACTCGCGATAGATGTCCGGGGTGTCGTTGATCAGCGTGAAAACAGACTCCAGGCGGGATACATACCATTCTGCCTGGGCCAGGCTGAGTCCCAGTCCGTTGCTTTGCGCCGGGCGTGTAGCCACGCTCCAGAACTCGATGATGTTCTGAGGGAAAATGCAGAGCCTGTCCTCGCGGCGCAATAGCGTCACGACCGCGTTTCGGGCCTGCCGGTGCGATGGGCTGCGCTGCACGCTCCGCAGCAGAACGTTGGTGTCAACGAGGTGATCCATCGCCCCTGCGGTAGATAGCGTCCCGGCTCATAGCCTCATCGGAAAGCACGGGCATCTCGGGGAGACCCTCGATCAATTCCTCGAAGGCAGCGGCTTTCCGTTCCGGCGTCATCTCCGTGCTATTGGTGGGCGCGGCAAACTGCTCCAAGAGGCTGCGAACGTACAGGTCCAGCGGGAGGCCTTTGGCACTGGCCAACGCGAACAAGCCGGCTTCGACATCCGGTTCGAGATTCAGAATGAGAGTCACGCTCTAGCTCCCTCGCTTGAGTTCCCATCCTGATTTTACGGGAGATTCGGAGGTTTGTCACGCGCTTCCCACACATCGCGAAGGAACGGGGCGAGGTCGGAGGCCTCTTGCGGGCCGACTAATACGCGCCAGCCGTCGCCTAGGGCGTCCTCGAGTTCGCCCGAGATGACGGAGACGTAGCCGGGAATGATGGCTATGCGATGACTTACACGCTCGGTGGCCTGCATCGCGCGGAGCGACTTGGCCACGCGGTCGCCGGAGAACTTGCCGGCGGACCAGGCGGTGAGTACGCTTAAGCCCTCGGCGTCCACCACGGCCAGATGGCAAGCCAGGCCAGTGGCTTCCAACTCCGTCGAGACGATGAAGTAGGTCAGCGAGAAGTTGGTGGTGACCACGAGCGGCGAGCCGGCATCGGGCTCGCCGATGGAGTAGACGCCCGGCTGCATTTGCAGAGGCTTCTGCGGATCGGTGTAGATGTTCTGCCGGAGCGTCCAGAGCGGGAGCCAGGTCTCGCCGCCGTGGTCCTCGATCGCCAGCAGCGATGCGAACTTGGTGATGCCGAGCACGGCGCGTTCGAACTCTCCGGCGGCGATGCGCAGGAAGACCGGGTGGCCCAGGCCGGGGTGGATGCGGTCGAGCGCGCCCCGTCGAATAGCGCTCAGGCTGTGATGGAGCTCGCGCAAATCCGCGCCCGGAGGCTCCAGCACAATGTCGGTGACGCCGGCACGAGTGGCGTCCATGGCGGCAGTGGCAAGAGCATTCAAATCGCTTCCGGAAACCACCAGCGGCACGCCGAGGCTGGCGTATGCCGCCAGGTCCGCGCCAGGCGGCGGCACCAGCAGCGGGCGATGGTCCTTGATTCGTTTCACCATGGCCGACGCGCCTTGGGGAGTGGCGGCCAGGATCGCTACCGGAAAACCGCGCTCGGCGGCGGCCGCGGCGGCGTCCGGCGAAGCGGGAGATTCCGGAATAGCCACGCCGTCCACTTGGAACACTTCTCCGGCACGCTCAAGCCGCAGCGCGCGCCAGGCATCCAGATCGGAGGCGGAGTTTAACACGCGGAAAAGGCCGGGGCGGCGGACGAAGGTCTTCTCGTGGCGGAAGAAAACCGTCTCTTCACCTACGGTGATGGCGCGCGGGCCGCGGCCTATAGTCACTCCGCGTATGGGAGGCGCGGAGGCTGCGCCCAGGGCCGCACAGGCCTCGGGTGAGGCATAGGGACACTTTTCGAGGGACTCTTTTCCCGCCGCCAGCTTCATGGCGAACGCCAGGCAGGTGGGGTAGCCGCACTCGCGGCAATTGGTATTGGGAAGGAGCTTGAAGACTTGCAGGCCGGTCAGCGGCATGTTTCACCTCCGAACCAGCAGTCTACTTGCTTGCGCAAGCGGGCCAGCGAGTCGGGATGGCGCAGAACGAGCACCTCCGCGCCCGCCTCAATCAGCGCGAGAGCCGTGGCCACCTCCCAGTGGACGCCGCCGCTCACCTTGACTTCCTTGGCTTTCCAGGCTTCCTCGCCCACCAGGCAGATCATGGGAGAGCTGAGCATGGCATCGCCGCCGAGGGCCGCCAGCCTGATGCGCTCCATGACGGAGTAGGTGTACTCCAGGCCATAGCCGAGTCCCCCGGTGAGCGGGTCAATGAGAGTGCGGCGCAAGTCCATGCTGGCATCCGCCAGGAGGATGTTGAGCTGCTTGGCGATGTTCATGTCGATGGGGCTTTCGGCCGCCAGGACATGGCCATAAGCCACGGCGACGGCGGCCAGGGTCTTGTATTCTTCCTGGCAGGCCGAGTGGAGCGCGAGTCCCTCGCCCTGGCACTCCTCCGCCACGCGGGCCAGCACGTCGTTCTGTTTGGGACCGGCGCCCGGGCCTTTGACGATCAGCGGAACCGGCACGCTATCGAGAACCGCACGGACGTCGGCGGCCGCGTCTTCGGGCGAGCGATTCCCGCGGTCGGGGTGCGTGCCCACAAGATGGAGCATCAGCAGGTCGGCGCCGAATTCGTTCACCGCGCGGCGTGCGGCGGCGGCGGGCTGACCCAGCACTCCATTCCAGGGCTGGCGAACTGTCTCGATCCATCGCGGCGGCGCCACGTCGGTGATCTCGAGCGCGAGAAGCGGGCGGTGCGGGAAGGTGGCTTCGAAGGTGTGGAGCGGCAGACCGTTGCCGCCGCCGACGGTCAGAGGCCGGCGGGTGCCAGCCCCGAGCGTCACCTCGCGGATGGCGCCGGCCCATTTCTTCGGTTTCAGTTCCAGAGTCATGCGCGTGGTTCCTTCAAAAGGTGTGAAGAGGGCAAGCTAAAGCATGCCCCACCCCTAAATCATCTCACCCAGCGCCAGCGCGGGGTGCTCGACCGCCGCCAGATGCTCGATGAGCGGCTCCAGTTCGGTGCAGATGGTCTCATCGGCGATCTTGCCGTAGAGGTCCGGCTGTCCGATTTCTTCGCACCGCTGCCGTAACTTCTCGCCCAGCTTCTGCTTCACGCGAGTCGTGGTCCAGACCAGGCGCGCCAGGCCGCCATCGGCGCTGATGAACTTCTTCGACAGGATGTAGAGCGTGCCGATGCCGATGAAGCCCGGCGTCTGTTGCCCGCCTCCCGTCATCTCGGCCAAAGAGGAGAAGGTCATCCCCACCGGGGTCTGCCCGGAGAATTCGCGGTCGACGATCATGATGCCGCCGGTGCCCGGCAGAATGCAGGCGATGCACTCGAAGCAGCCGCACGACGTCATGGGGTCGTTGATCATGGAGTAGGCCGAGAACTTGAGAAAGGCGCCGTTGGAGGCGTTCCGGATGAAGTCGTTGATGCCCTTCCACTGGCCGAGTACGGGGTCGACCACTTCCACTTTCTTGACCGGAAGGTTGCCTCCATTGGGATTCATTTCGTAAGCGGCTTTTCCGTCGAGCCAGTTATAGGCCCCGCACAGACCCAGGCGTTCGGGCGTGATGATGCAGACGTGATTGGGCGCGTAACTCTGGCACAGGGCGCAGGAATAGAAGATATCCACGCTCTCATCGGTAAGCGCCCCCATGCGCTCATCGCGATGCTGGTAGGCGGCGGCAGCCTCCGGATAGAGCTTCTCGACATCGTCGGAATTGGTGAACAGAGTCACCTGCACTTTGTCGACGATCGACGGGAAGTCGTTGCGGAGCTTGTGCAGCAGTACGGTTCCGAGGTGCTCGATGCGGAACCCGGCATCGCGCGCTTTCTTGGAGATGCGGAGCCAGACGGAATCGCGCTGGCCCAGGTGCATCACGCCCATCGGTTCGGACAGGAAAGAATGAATGTGCCGCTCGAGGATGGATTCGAACTCGGGCTGCATCTTGCGGCCGGCCACCTCGACGAAGATGGCCAGCGGCAGGCGCGCGCCCTCCGCCACGCCGGCGATCTCGGGACCCACCACGCGGATGAGCCCGTCCTGCAGCCGGTCCATGGGACGGCTCGCCAAGTACTCGAAACATCGCGTGTACTTGCCGCCGAACTCGACCGCGACATCCTCTTTGCGGACCCGCTCTCCTTCGAAAGCGGGGCCGTGCCGGACCGGGATGGGGATCTCGACGGTTCGGATCTTCACCCCGCGCACCTCGACGGCGCGGGACGGCATGTCGCGGTGCGCCACATTGGCCACGACGTGCTCGTAGGTGCAGATGCCGCTGGGTAGAATCTCGGGGATATCGGTGTCGGCGATCACCGGGAAGCCGAAGTTGATGGCGCCCGCGGCGGTGGCGTACTTCTCGTCGTCCACCTCGCCCAAAGCCAGAACGAAGGCCATGACTCGCCGCTTGTTGTAGAGAAGAATCTCACGCGTCTCCTTGAGGCCGCCCGGCCGCAGCCCGCCGAAAGTGAATGCGGCGCGGCAGGCGAAGCCCAGAGCGTGAACGATGGATGACGTATCGGGCCCATAGGGAACCAGGAAAGTCTCCCAGTTCATTTCGACGCCCCGGCGGTGGAGTTGGGCGGCCATGGTCTCGCCGCGGGTATTGCCCCCCATGAAGACCAGGATGTTGCGCTCTTGCAGATCGCGCGCCAGTTGCTCGGCCACCTCGTCGTTGGGCGCGGCGCCCACGCAGGCGGCGAAGCCCGGCATGCGGCCGTCCACCAGCTTGATGCCTTGCTCGCGCAGGATGCTGTCGGGCGTGGGGCCCAGCCAGAAGTCGAACGCCAGACTCGGCTTCATGGCCTCGACCGCTTCATGTGCCACCAAGGTAGCCGCCCCGGCATCCAGCGTTCCGCCAAGATAGGGGAGCCAAAGCTTTTCCGTGGGCGGCGCCGGGAGCCAGGTGCGCGCCGTCTGCAAGGCCTCCTCCAGGTCGCCCAGTTTCTCGACCCGCTTGCCCACCAGCGCCAGGATCACGGGCAGGGCATAAGCGGTGTCGGGGAAGGCGATGCGGGTGGCGCGGCCATGACGCTCGATGGCTTCCGACAACATGGCCTCCGCCCGGTTCATACAAGCGTACGCGCCGCGGATAGCCGCTTCTGCGATGATCTTGGACATTGGCTAACTTCCTTCCCTATACCGTCGATAAAAACCACCCGCGCCCGAGATATCGCCATACAGCAGCGCGCCGGCCAGCCGCCCCTGGTGATACACCAACTTCCGATACACTCCGTCGCGGTTGGCCAGCACCTCGGCGGATGCGCCATCGAGCCGCTCCGGGCATACCTCTCCGATGGACACGATCGGCTCCCCGAAGAACCGCGAGGCGTTCATGCGGAGCGCGCCGGCGGATGGGCGCTCTACCCCCACGGCCGCGGCTCCCGCCGCACGGCCCATTTCGTATGCCACGGGCCAGATGCCGCTCACCGCCGAGCGGCCGGTGAGCGGGTCGATGGCTTCGGCGCAATCCCCGGCGGCGAAGATTCCGGGGACGCTGGTGCGCCCGCTGAGGTCCACTACGATTCCTCGGTTCACGCGGACGCCGCTGCCGCGCAGCCACTCTACGTTGGGTTTGATTCCCTTGCCCACAATCACCAGGTCGGCGCCGATCAACTCGCCGTCATCCAGGCGTACGCCTTCCACCTTCCCCTCACCTACGATCTCGACGGCGTCGCGGCCGGTGCGCAGGTTGAGTCCGTGGCGAATGAACAGATCGGCAATGCGGCGGCCGGCTTCCCGATCCACCATTTGCGAGAGCAGGTGCGGAGAGGTCACAACCACCGTTACGGTGAGGCCGCGGGCGAGGAGGGCCTCGCAAGTCTGGAGACCGACGTTGCCGCCACCCAGCACTACCGCACGCCGGCCGGGGGTGGCCAGCTTCTCGATTTGATCGAGGTCTTCGAGATTGCGGAGGGCGTGGACGCCGGCGAGGGCCGCGCCGGGGATGGAGAGGGTGGCGGGGCGGGCGCCAGTGGCTATGATTAGGCGGTCGAAGGGGAGTTCGGTGCCGTCTTCAAGAAGCAAAGACTGGCAAGCTAAAGCATGCCCCACCTTGTGCAGCACACGGATCTGCAGATCGCTCTCGGGCCAGTAGATCGCGGGGCGGCCGATCCGGCCGGCGAGGACATACGAGAGGAGCGGGCGTGAGTATTGCGGAAGGGCGTCCGCGGTGACTAGGGTGATAGAGCAACCGGGGGCGTGTTCGCGCGCGGACTCGCAGGCGGCGATGCCGGCGGCGGAGGAGCCCACCACCACCACCTGTCCCTTGAAATCACCGGGCGCGGGGCGGGCCGGCGGCGGCTCGGTTGCGAGCGCGCCGGTGGGACAGGCCGCCACACAGGCGGGCGTTTCGCGGCCGAGGCAGACGTCGCAGCGAACCACGCGGTCCGCCGCCGGATCGGGACGAATGCCGTGCGGGCAGACCATCATGCACATGAAACATCCCACGCAGCGGCTTTCTTCCAGCGCGATCCAGCCGCTGATGGGGTCGCGATGGAGCGCGCCGCTCTTGCAACTGAAGACGCACAACGGCTCGGCGCACTGCTCGCAACGAAGCGCGTCGATGCCATCCTTACCGGCGGCCACCGTCACGCGCCGCTTGGGCGGAAGCTCCTCGGCGATGGCGGTCTCGAGTTGCCCGCTGCGGGAATGCGCCACCGAGCAGGCCAGCTCGCAGGCGCGGCAGGCCAGGCAGCGTTCGCGATTGAAAATCAGAAGGGCGCGCACGTCAGGCCTCTGGCACCCTTTCCTGGCTGTGTTTCTGGGCCTGCCCGCATCCCAGAGACTGCAATCCCGTGGCGGGAACATAGGTGGTCAATGGGCGGGGCGCCAGCTTGAGCGCCTTGCGCTTGGCATCGAGGTGCGCCAGGATTCCCTTGGCGGCGTCGTCCATGTCGCGGGCGAACAGAAACTTGCCCCCGGTTTCCTTCTCGACATCCTCCTCGAGATATTTGCGGACCACGCTGCTTCCCGCGATGCGCGGCGCCGGGGTGAAGGCGGTGAAGATTCCGGAAGCCACGGCGTAGAGGCCAATGGTGATGGCTTTCTCGCTCATGGCCTCGGGCGCGGCCGCGGCGATGGGCAGCTCCGAAAGATCGCCGCCCATTCCGCCCTC
>PLMF01000317.1:0-2733 GCA_003142355.1 Bryobacterales bacterium | reverse complement strand
ATGGCGCTGCATCCGGTCTGCACCACCAGCACGTCCTGCGCCAGCAAGCTGCGGACCAGGGCCAGGTGGTGGCTGTCCTGCGCGACGCGCGGATTGTTGCAACCCACCACGCCCACAATGCCGCGGATGCGGCCCGCCGCCACGGCGTCGATCAGCGGCCGGTACCCCGCGCGGAAACGGCCGCCCAGGTAGTGCGGCAGGTTCTCGTTGGTGAAGCCGGCCACCAGGTCCATCTTGTGGCGCGGAATATTCACGTGCGTGGGGTCGCGCCGCGAGAAAGCTTCGATGGCGCTCGTCACAACGGCCCGTGCCGTCTGCTTGGGGTTATGGATATCAAACGCCATGTGCTCCGCGGCCGGCATGTGGGCCTTGGAGGAAGTGGTCACGATCNNGCCAGCTCCTGGTGCAGATAGTTGCCGGCCACCGGCATTCCCTGGCGCATCAGGATCTCGTTGGCGGTGCAACAAATCCCGGCGATATTGATGCCTTCGGCGCCCGCCTGCCGCGCCAGGGCGAGCAGGTCCGCGTCCCGGCTGGCGGCCACGATCATCTCGCTCAGAATCGGTTCGTGGCCATGCACCAGGATATTCACCTTCCGCTCTTCGAGCACACCCAGGTTGGCTTGAGAACGGATGGCCTGGGGACCGCCGAAGAGCACGTCCTGCACGTCGGTGGCGATCATGGAGCCGCCCCAGCCGTCGGCCAGCGCGGCGCGCATGGCCGCCCGCAACAGGGCCACCGGGTCCGATTCCACGCCGTGGTGGGTGCGGTGAAGCAGCTCGACGATCTCGCGGTCGATTCCGCGCGGGGTGATGCCCATCTTCTCCCATCGCCGGCGCTGTTCCTCGGGGGCGCGCAGCAAGGGGACGAGTGGACCTTCCTGGGAGCCAAACTGGGAGGCCATGCGGGCGGCCAGATCGCGGTGGTCCGC
Source organism: Bryobacterales bacterium (assembly GCA_003142355.1). Next base: position 1,802 of record PLMF01000317.1, on the reverse strand, counting down.
CGCGACTCCCCACTCGGCCGCCAGGGTCTTGAGCTTCTCGGGGTTGGCGATGGCAGTCGCGCTGCGCAGGGCCTCCACCACTTCGCGTCCGTGATCGCTGTGCGCGGCGGCGCCGACGGCCACGGCCCGCGCCAGATTGCGGGCCACAATCAGGTGGGCATCGGCGCCGCAGGCTCCCACTTGCGACCGTTCGCCGAAAGGATCGATGCGGCAAGGCCCCATGTAACAGACATCGCAACACAGGCCCAGGTCTCCGAATCCACACAGGGGCTGCATGTCGTCATGGCGGTCCCACACGGTTTTCGCGCCCAGATCGTGCGCATGCACCAGCATCTCCTGCGCGGCAGGGTCAACAGAGCGGTTATCGAAACTCATAGGACCTCCGTGGCGATTCGCAGCATCTCATTATAAAAGGGGCGGTCGCGGGATATGCTTCCGGCGCGGGCCTCCGCCTCCAAGTCGCGGTCGAGCGGCAGGACGCCGATGAGCGGCAGCCCCACCAGATTTTCCCGCACGAAAGCCAAGTCGGCTTCTCCCGAGATCTTGTTGGCAATCGCTTGCACGTTCCGTATTCCCAGGTCGCGGGCCAATTCGGCTACGCGAGCGGCGGTCTGGAGGCTGGCCCACCCCGGCTCCACCACCACCAGCATCGTGTCGACGCCCTCGGCGGTGCCGCGGCCCAGGTGCTCCACGCCCGCTTCCATGTCCACTACCACGTGTTCCCGGCTCCGCAGCATGAGGTGGTTGAGCACCTCCCGGAGGAGAACGTTCTCGGGACACGCGCAGCCGCTCCGGCCGCGCTCGATGGTGCCCATGACGAGCACGCGAATGCCATCCACCAGCACACCGACCTCGCCGGGAATGTCATCCACGCGCGGATTCATTTTGAGGAAGCCGCCCCAGCCCTCGCCGCCGCCGACGCGCTCCTCGATCAGCCGCTTCAGCTTGACCAGCGGGGTGATGTCCGGCCCGCGATAGCCGAGCGTTCCGGCCAGGTTGGCGTCCGGGTCCGCGTCCACGGCCACCACTTGGCGACCGAGGTCGCGCCAGCAACGCGCCAGAAATGCGGAGACGGTGGTCTTGCCGACTCCGCCTTTTCCCGCTACGGCGACCTTCATGGCCCGACCTCCCATGCGCCGAGCGCGGCCATGGCGGGGCTGGTCGAGCTCAGCGTGAGCAGGGACTCTCCCGCCGATTCGAGCGCAGCCACTTGCGGGTCTCTGGGGATGGTGACAACGCGGCTGAAAGGACCACCGGCCAGAGCGGTCATCTGGGCAGCGAGCGGCTCTCCCTCGTCGAATTGGTTGAGCACAAGCTGGACGCGCCGTGGAAGCTGGCCGTGAAGACTCACAAACAGTTCGAGCGATCGCCGGATGGTCTCGGCGGCCATGCGGGAGCGATTCACCACGCAGATAAGCGCGTCCGGACGGCCGCTGGTGCGGCGGGAAAGGTGCTCGAGACCCGCTTCGCAGTCCAGCAAGACGTGGCGGTACCCGCGCGCCAGGCGGTCCAGGTGATCGCGAATCAGGTTGTTGACATAGCAGTAGCAGCCCTTTCCTTCGGGGCGGCCCATGGTCAGCAGGTCGAAGCCAGGATTCTCGGCCAGCGCCTCTTCCGCGCGCAGTGCCAGCCATTCGGCGGACGACATGGAGGGCGGGCGGTTGTTCTCCCGCAGCTCTTCACGCATGTCGGCCAGCGTCTGAGGGACCGCGACGCCGAGCGCCGGGCCCAGGCAGTTGGAAGGGTCGGCATCGATAGCCAACACGGGCGTCTCGCCCGATTCGACGAGCCGCCGCAAGAGC
>PLMF01000301.1 GCA_003142355.1 Bryobacterales bacterium | reverse complement strand
GCGACGAGACGCTCAAGCCGCTTTTGCCGAGAAATCGCTGTTCCATGTCCCTATTATCGGATGATCAGACGGGCCGCCCGCCGTCCCTTTACAGCAATTCAACAGCCCCCTTCTCCACTCTCGCCCGTCCGGGATTACTCTATACCTGATGTCCACCAAGCGCCGAACCTTCCTCAAGCAGGTGACCCTCGCCAGTGCCGCCACTCAGGCCGCCGCGCAAGTCCCAACGCCGGCCCCGGCCACGCCAACACCGCCCGCCGCTCCCGAAATCGCATTCCCCCGCGTCTTTACCGGACGGCGCCTCACCGCCATCGCCTTCCCGCTCGGCGGCGTCTGCGCCGGGTGTGTCAGCCTCGGAGGGCGCGGACAGCTTCGCGATTGGGAAATCTTCAACCGTCCCGACAAAGGCAACGCCCCTTCCTACGCCTTCCCCGCCATCTGGGCGCAGGCCGGCAACCGCCAGCCCGTCGCCCGCGTGCTCGAATCGCGCATCCAGCCGCCCTTTGAAGGCTCCAGCGGGCTTGGCGCGAGCAACGTGCCCGGCCTCACGCGCCTGGCTTCCGCAACCTTCACCGGCGAATTCCCGTTGGCGCGCGTCGACTTCTCCGATTCCACCTTGCCCGTCAAAGTCTCGCTCGAAGCCTTCTCGCCCTTCATCCCCCACGAACCCGACGAATCCGGCCTGCCGGTCGCCATCCTGCGCTACCGCGTCACCAACCCCGGCACGGCGTCCGCCAAGGTCTCCATCGCCTGGTCCGTCGAAAATCCCACCGGCCGCACCCCGGCCAAGGACACGCGCGTCAACGAATACAAAACTTCCGAACGGCTGGCTGGCATTCTCATGACCAGCCCGGAACTGCCCGGCGACGACGCGCTCAAAGGCAGCTTCCTTGTCTCCGTGCTCGATTCCACCGGCGCCCGCGTCACCTACCTTCGCGGATGGGAGCGCAGCCGCTGGTGGAACTCGCCCATGTTCTTCTGGGACGACTTTTCCATCGATGGCGAACTCGGCCCCGAGTCGAAGGACCCCGGACCCGTGGGTGCGCTCTCGCTCGGCCGCACCATCGCGCCCGGCGCCCACGCCGATTTCACGTTCCTTCTCGCCTGGCATTTCCCCAACCGCACGCCGCGCCGCTGCGGCTGGAGCGCCGCGCCCGGCGATGAAGACACCCTCATCGGCAACCACTACACCACGCGCTTCCCCGACGCCTGGGCCGCCGCCGAATACGCCGCCGAACACTTGCCAGCCCTCGAGAAGAAGACCCGCCGGTTTGCCGCCGCCCTGCGCGAGTCCACTATCCCCGCCGCCATCAAGGATGCCGCCAGCGCCAACCTCTCGACCCTGGTCACGCCCGTTTGCTTCCGCACCGCCGACGGCGAATTCCACGGCTTCGAAGGCGCCAACGACCACGCCGGCTGCTGCCACGGAAGCTGCGCCCACGTCTGGAACTACGAGACCGCCACGGCCCACATCTTCCCGAGCTTCGCCCGCTCGCTGCGCGGCTCCGCCTTCGGCTACCAGCTCGACAAAGCCGGCGGCATCCGTTTCCGCGAGCGCCTTCCCCACCATGGCGACAGCTTCGGCTTCGCCGCCGCCGATGGCCAGATGGGCCAGATCATGCACGCCTACCTGGACTGGCTCCTTTCCGGCGACACCGCGTGGCTCCGCGAAATGTGGCCGCGCATCAAGAAGGCCATCGAGTTCGCCTGGGTCCCGGGCGGTTGGGATGCCGGCAAAGAGGGCGTCCTCACAGGCGTGCAGCACAACACCTACGACGTCGAGTTTTACGGCCCCAACCCGCAATGCGGCATCTTCTATCTGGGTGCGCTCCGCGCCGGCGAGGAGATGGCCCGCGCCGTCGGCGACACCGCCAGCGCGGCGGAGTATCGCGCGGTGTTCGAGCGCGGCAGCCAGTGGATCGACGCCAATCTGTTCAACGGCGAGTTCTACATCCAGAAGATCCGCGGAGTCGCCAAGGACAAGATCGCGCCCAACCTGCTCAGCGACAGCGGCTCGGCCAACACCGAAACGCCCGAATACCAGGTGGGCGGCGGCTGTCTGCTCGATCAGTTGATCGGCCAGTATCTCGCCGAGGTGGCCGGCCTCGGCCCGTTGGTCTCCGCCGCCAACATCCGCAAAACCCTCGAATCTATCTGGCGCTACAACTACAAGCGCACGCTGGTCGGCCACGATTGCGTCGAGCGCACCTACGTGCTCAACGACGAGCCCGCCCTCATGGTTTGCGATTACGGCAAGGCCGAGCGCCCGCACGTGCCTTTCCCCTACTACGCCGAATCCTGGACCGGTCTGGAGTACCTCGCCGCGGCCCACCTGCTCTTCGCCGGCATGACGCGCGAGGGCGTCGAAGCCGTCCGCAACGTGCGTGCGCGCTACGATGGCGAGCGCCGCAACCCGTGGAACGAGCCGGAGTGCGGCCACCACTACGCGCGCGCCATGTCGAGCTGGAGCACGCTCCTGGCCGCCAGCGGCTTCCGCTATCACGGCGGCGAGCAGTCCGTCGCCATCCAGGCCGCGCCGGGCTTCCGCTGTTTCTGGAGCACCGCCACGGGGTGGGGAACCTTCCGCGTCACCGCCGGCGGCGCCATCCTGCGCGTCGATCACGGCACGCTGGCGGTGCGCACCGCCAGCGTCAACGGAAAGAAGTCCACGCCCAACGCCACCATCGCCGAAGGTCAGGAACTGGCGCTGTGAAGCCCGTCATCGCGGTAGTCGGCGGTTTTCTGGGCGCTGGCAAGACCACCCTCATCCTCGCCGCCGCGCGCCTCCTCCAGCAGCGCGGCCTGCGCGTGGCCGCCATCCTCAACGACCAGGGCGACGACCTGGTGGACACCCACTACGCCGGCTCCTTGGGCGTCGCCTGCGATCAGGTGACCGGCGGCTGCTTCTGCTGCCGCTTCCCCGACCTCGTCGAAGCCGCCAGCCGCCTCCTCGAATCTCAGCCCCACGTGATCTTTGCCGAGGCCGCCGGCAGTTGCACCGACATCGTGGCGACTACGCTGCGGCCGCTCGTCCGCGACCATGGGGATCGCTTCCGCATCGCGCCGCTGACCGTGGTCCTCCACCCGCAGCGGACCTTCGACAACCCCGACCTCGACTTCCTCTACCGGAACCAACTGGCCGAGGCCGACCTCCTCTTCGAGCGCGGTGAAAGCGTGCCGGCCTGGCTCGACCGGTTGCTCTCCGGCTCCGTTCCGGCCGGCGCCAAGACTCTGGACATCGACTACGCGCGCTACGCCGAGGCCGAAGCCGCGCTGGCGTGGCTCAACGCCCGCGTCACCGCGCACGCCGCGCCGCCCATTTCCGCTCCCATGCTGGTAGGCCCTCTGCTGGACCGCCTGGAGCCGCAGATCCGCATCGTGCACCTGAAGCTGTTCACGCAATCGGACGCGGGCTACCTGAAGGCCGCGCTCACCGCCAACGGCCAGGACCCCGTGGTAGAAGGCGCGCTCGACGCCTCGCCATCCGCCAGGCACGAAATTCTACTGAACCTGCGCGCGCTCGCCGACCCTGAATCGCTGCGCGCCATCGTGGAGCGCGCATTCGCCGCCCTGCCCGCCCGCCTCACCTGGCAGCACGTGCAATGCTTCCGCCCGTCCCCACCGGTGCCATACCACCGCCCGTGACCCATGCGGGCTGGCCCGACGGTGGTCCTCATGGTGACCAGGCGGGGATGGGAGGCGGTTACTTCTCGGGCGGCACCTGTTTCAGCATGCTGATGGCGGGCCCATAGCCCTTGGCTGCGGATTGGCGAATCCACTGCTCGGCGTCGCGGTTGCTTTGCGGTACGCCTTGCCCTTTGAGGTACATCATTCCCAAACGGAACTGCGCCGTAGAGTCTCCTCCGTCGGCGGCTTTGCGGCACCAGCGTGCGGCCTCGGCATAATCCTGGGCTACGCCCCGTCCTTCGTAGTACGCTCCGGCGAGGTTCATCTGGGACCAGACGTGGCCGTTTTCGGCGGCCTTGCGGAACCATGACATGGCCTTGGCGTCGTCGGCCGGAACTCCGCTTCCCTGAAGGTAAATGGCGCCCAGGTTATACTGCGCGTCCGAGTTCCCCTGAGCAGCTGCCTTCTCCAGCCATTCCAAAGCCTTCCCGATGTCCTTCTCGACCCCTTGACCCGACAAAAATAGAGCCCCGAGGGCTGCCTGGGCTTGGGCGCTTCCTTGATCGGCCGCTTTGCCGAACCAACGGGCCGCCTCTGTGAGGTTCTTTCCGACGACGCGGCCCTGCAAATACATGCCGGCCAGCACGAGTTGTGCATTCACATCGCCCTTTTCAGCGCGAGCGATGTACTCCGCGGAGTCGAGCGTCGCGGGTTTGCCGCCACCGGAGGCTGTCTGCGCACTCCCGATGCCGAGTGTCAGCGCCAGAGCCGCCGCGAATCTCAATATTGTGTGTACCGCCTGATCGGCTTGCATCGATTTCTCCATATCGCCCGTGCCACATCGTTGCCGGGGGGTAGGTGCAACCAGCGATTATACCCTGGCGTCCCGCTCGTCACCCGGTTACCATACGAACTTAGGCCATCAACCTTTCTCCACGAGATCGAGAGCCGTTCGCCGGTCGGTATTTCCGGCGAGTCGAAGATTCAGCCGCCGGTGCAATCTCGAACTCGATCTCCCAAGGGAGCCATCCATGCGAACTGCGAAGCAGCACCATTCTCGCAACGCCGAACGCTACAGACCGCTCGCCGGTCTCACCCTGTTTCTGATTCTTCTCGCGCAGTTCCCCTACCCCGCGCTCGCCGCCGGCCCCGCCAAGCCCGACTTCGGCCCCAACGTCCTCGTCTTCGACCCGGCCATGCCGGCCGCGGCGATCCAGGAACAGATCGATAAGGCTTACGCCATCCAGAAGAACAGCCAGTTCGGTCCTGCGCGCTACGCTCTGTTGTTCGCGCCTGGCGAGTACAAAGTGGATGTGCCGGTCGGATACTACACCCAGGTACTCGGGCTCGGCGCCTCGCCCGACGACGTCCACATTGCGGGCGACGTCCGTTCCGACGCCACCCTGCCGAACAACAACGCGACCTGCACCTTTTGGAAGGCCGCCGAGGGCTTCTCCGTTACCCCCGCCGGCGGCACCATGCAGTGGGCCGTCTCGCAAGCCGTCCCCTTCCGCCGCATGCACGTTCGCGGCGACATCGTACTCCACCAGAAGAACGGATGGGCGAGCGGCGGCTGGATGTCCGATGCCCTCATTGACGGCAACGTGAGCGCCGGTCCCCAGCAGCAGTGGATCTCGCGCAACACCGAATGGCGCAGTTGGACCGGCGCCAACTGGAACATGGTCTTCGTCGGCGTCGTCAATCCGCCGGCTGGCGAATGGCCTGCTCCGCCATATACCAAGATCGCCCAGGTCCCCATCGTTCGCGAGAAGCCGTTCCTCCAGGTCGATGCCTCCGGCAACTATAGCGTCCGTATCCCGGCGCTCCGCGCTAACAGTTCGGGCATCACCTGGCGCGCCGGGACGACCCCGGGAAGGTCCATCCCGATCGGCCGGTTCTACGTTGCCCGGCCAAACGCCGACACCGCCGCAACCGTCAACGCGCAGTTGGCCAAAGGGAAGAACGTGCTGTTCATCCCCGGCATCTACGACCTGACCGACACCATCCGCGTGGCCCGTGCGAACACGGTCGTTCTGGGGCTCGGCTTCGCCACTCTGCGGCCCACAAACGGCGTCACCGCCATGACCGTCGCCGATGTGGACGGCGTCATTATCGCTGGCCTCCTGTTTGACGCGGGAGCCGAAAGTTCGCCGGTTCTGCTCGAAGTGGGGNNACAGCCACGACACAATCGTCGATCACACCTGGATCTGGCGCGCCGACCACGGCTCCGGCGTCGGCTGGAAAAGCAACACCGGCGCCAACGGGCTCATCGTGAATGGCAACAACGTCACCATTTACGGCCTCTTCGTCGAACATTACCAGGAATACCAGGTGGTGTGGAACGCCAACGGCGGGCGGGTGTACTTTTATCAGTCCGAGATCCCCTACGACCCTCCCGATCAGCCGAGCTTCACGAGCGCGCCAGGCACNNCGGGCCATCGAGGTTCCCAACCAGCCCAACGTCAAGTTCCACAGCATGATCACGGTTCGGCTGGGCAACAACGGCGAGATCGGCAACGTCATCAACAACACGGGCGGTGCCGCGGCTGGCAATTCGCGGCCCAAGGTCACAAGCTTTCCTTGAGATTCAGTCTGCTCGCGGCCCCATGCGTCTCAGCGTTTGGACAATACCTGCTTCTCGTACGAGCTGACTTCATCAAACCAGGCCCCGCCCACAGGCACGCCCTTTTTCGCGCAGTAGTAATCCCAGACGGCCGTCCATGGCAGGCTCTTCTGCTCCTCCAGCATCACCAGCCGGCGCGTGAAGTCCCCGGCCAGTTCGGCTTGCTTGAGGGTGTTCGTGGGTTCCAGCAGTGCGATCAACAGCGCCTTCGCCATGTTTCGCGCGCCGATCACCCAGGCCGCCACACGATTGATACTGGCATCGAAGTAGTCGAGGCCCACGTGGATTTTGTCGTGCAAATGGCCGCTGCGGACCAGTTCTTTCGCGATGTTCTGAAGCTCGTCGTCCAGAAGCACGACGTGGTCGCTGTCCCAACGGACCGGACGGCTGACGTGCAGCAGAAGCCCGGGGCAGAACATCAATACGGTGGAGATCTTTTCCGAAATGACTTCCGTCGGATGGAAGTGCCCGGCGTCCAGGGTCAGCACTTTTTGCCGGGACACCGCATAGGCCAGGTAGAATTCATGCGAGCCGACCGTGTAGCTCTCGGCGCCGATCCCGAAGAGCTTGGCTTCCACCGCATCCAGGTGAATCTTCGGATCGATGGCTTCCGCGAATATCTTGTCCAGGGAATCCACCAGGCGCTCTCGAGGCCCGGTGCGATCGGCCGGAATGTCCTTGTATCCATCCGGAATCCAGACGTTGGTCACGGTGGGCGTGCCAAGCTGTCTCCCCATTTCGGCGCCAATCTTACGGCACAGGATGCCGTGTTGGATCCAGAAATCGCGGATGGCTTTGTCCGCGTGCGCCAGCGTAAAGCCATCGGCCGCCTTGGCATGGGAAAAGAACGTGGGATTGAAGTCCATTCCCAGGTGGTGGCGCTTGGCCCAGTCGATCCAACTCTGGAAATGCGCGGGCTCGATCTCGTCGCGATCGACGAACTTGCCGCCGTTCTCCAGGTAAGAGGCGTGCAGGTTCAGCCGGTGCGTCCCGGGAATCAGGCTGAGCGCCTTCTCGATATCGCCGCGCAGCTCGGCAACCGTCCGCGCCTTGCCCGGATAGTTGCCGGTCGCCTGAATGCCTCCGCCCGACAGTTGCGCGCCCACTGTCTCGAAACCGCCCACATCGTCTCCCTGCCAGCAGTGCAGGGAAATGGGAATCGCTTCGAGCGCCTTCAGGGCGGCATCCGCATCCACTCCGAGGCTGGCATATTGCTCTTTCGCCGTCTGGTACGTTTGTGTGAGTTTGTCTTCGTTCATTACGTTCTCCTGCGCCCTACAGGGCTTTCTGTCCGAGATACCCGCCGTAACCCGCCACCACCGCCGAGGCGATCAACAGCACCAGCCCGGCCGTGAGCAGCACCATCGTCTTCTTACTGGTGCCCTTCCACTCTCCCAGCATGAGTCCCAATACCTGGCTGAACAGAATCATGCTGGCCATCAGAACCGCCCAGCCGATGTAAGACGTCGGCCCCATTTGCGGCTCGCCAGTCTTGAAGCAGATGAACTGGGAACACCAGATCGCGCCCGCCGCGCCGGCAAACACCAGGTTCGGAACCACCGGAACGCCCTTCGCGACGTAATCGCCCGCGGTCCGGTTCTTGACGTTCAAGACTATGCACCAGCCTGCATTCACTATGAACCCGCCCAGCAGCACCACCACCAGGACGGGCATTCCAGCCCAAGTCGGGGAGGTGGAAGGCGCCATGGTTAATGCCAGTTTCTGAATCTGGGAACCGCCTTGCAGGCCAAAGCTCATGGCTGAACTCATCAGTCCGGAGAAGATCGCCACCAGGATCCCCTTCTTGAAATTGAATTCCGCGACGGCCGTTTTCTTGACCTCCTCCGGCAATTCGTTTTCCTTGGACATGCCGGCCATGCCGACCAGGACGATACCGGCCACGGACAGCAGGGCGGCGGCCACCGAGACCAGGCCGGCGGATGTCCCGAACATGTTGGCGACGGCTTCT
>PLMF01000191.1 GCA_003142355.1 Bryobacterales bacterium | reverse complement strand
GATGGAGTCGAGCCCGCGCTGGAGAAATCAAACCGCGGCGGCCATCTGTGGATCTTCTTCGAGAAGCCGGCGCTCGCGAGAGACTGCCGGGTCTACATCTATCACACCGCCCTGCGGCTCGGGCTCCCGATCAAGGGCGCGGGACTGCCAGAAGGAATTGAAATCTTCCCACGTCAGGACGAAATCGGTGCCGATGAATTTGGCAACGCAATCCGGGCACCGCTCGGCGTTCATCGGGGTGCAAAGGAAAGCCGCGGCTGGAGGTTCTGGTTCTACAACGCGGACTATACCCTTACCGACCAACTGGCTTACCTTCGGCGTCTGCGCAAGGTGACCGATGCGGAATTGGGCAGATTCGTGGCCGGCAAAGAAATCCCGGCTGAGTTCGCCCAGCACTCGAAGCGGCCCGAGGTGCCAGGGCGGTACTACACCTCTGCGCCCAGCGAGTTCCGGATTCTCGATTACGTTCAGGTACGGCGTCAAGTTGGCAGGAATTGGATCGCACGCTGCCCATCCTGCGCGCACGCCGGTCGGGACAGGAGCGGCGACAATCTCGCCATCGCGGTCGAGGAGCCAAGAAAGTACATCTGCTGGGCCGGGTGTTCGAAGGAGATGATCCGGGAAGCACTCGGCCGGCCAATCACGCAGAAGAGGTACGCATGAAGAAGAAGACCAACCCGTTGCTGCGGCTGACCCTTCCGGCAGCCGCGGTAGAGCGGCTTCGCAAGTCCGGAATCTATTGCACTCCCAACATCACCGTCGAATTCCAGCACGCAACCAAACGGCACGTCCTGCGCGGCCGGGAATCCGGCGGAGCGATCAAGCAATTTGGCCATTACGTCACCTTCTGCGGTGAGGGCGGGGAGCGTCTGCCATGGTTTGTCCGGCCGGATTCGCTGACGAGCAACGGCGACCACGCGATAGTTCTCGCTCCCGCCCTGGTAAGCGTCGAGGCGCTACGGGTCGAACACACGTATGAGCTGCTGATTGCGCGACATGAACTGCGGGCGGCAAAGGAAGGGGCTCGGCCGCGGATCTGGTCGCAGTTGGTGTTTCGCGGTTGGCAGGGACAACTCCCGCTTGATCTTGTGGAGAAAGACCGCTCGGAGGCGGGAAAGATCGCGCCCGAGTTCTTCACCAGGGCAGGAGAGGCTCGCCAATTGCCGGCTCAGTTTGTGGAGGCAGTAGAAGCGGTCTCGGCAGCCGTAAATTGTCCCGCATGTTCGCATTCGCATTTCCTGGTTGAGCCCGCTCGACATGTCACTTCACCCATCGTCTTGCCCAAACGGAAGGATAGAGTTGGCACAGATACTCGCGCGGCAGGAGAAACTACCGATGCAAGCAGTCTGGCGGCGGCCGGCGACGGATAAGCGTGGCGAACAGATGTGGGACAGGTCCACAAATGTTCGGGTCCAGTGACAGCGCGCGCCGCAAGGAACAAACCATGAAACGTGCCAAAGACGCAACATTGGCTCTTTGCCTATTTGTTGTTTACTGCGTCCTGTTATCCCAAGGACTGAAGGCCAACGCTGTCAGTGCCTTTTTCGGGGCGCTCGCGGCGGTACCCCTAACCGTACACCTCTATCGCCGGTTGTGGCCATCACCGCCGGAGAAGGACGCCGGGGAACGTGCCCCGCGCCAACTCGCCCGACGCGATGGTGCTGAAGGAGAAAAGGAGAACACCGAGTATGGTCTGTGATTTCTGTAATGCTCCGAATCCCGTCTGGCGATTCCAAGCCAGACCCTTTGTCGTCGATTACGGCTCCCTGGCGGGCGCCAGCGATGCCGACTGGGCGGCGTGTGATGCGTGTCGAGATATGATCCTCGCCAATGACCGCAACGGTCTGGTGGATCGAGCCATGCTGATCGCTCCCGCCATCCCCGATCTGGCTGAATCGGATGTAAGAGAGCTCCGACGTTGGTCTCAAGGCCTCTTCTTCACTCACCGCGTACCTTGTGGGCCAGTGCCAATAGCATAGTTGAAAGAGCTCCCGCTGGCGGTCTGGGCACCACGTCCCTCTTTCTTTCCCCGTGAGACCCACCGCGTATCCTTCCTTTGCACCCTCCAAAATCCCTCCCACGCGTGGTGCAGGCCGCCAGCTTGCCGATTCTGAAGAACCAGGAGAATTCACATGATCCGGAATACCGAAGAGTTTCTGGCTGCACTACGGGCAGCCCGACGCGCGTCAACACCGCTGGTCTCGATTCGCACAGCAGATCCGGCCAGCGCGATTGCATTGGCAGCGCGAAGCCTGAACGGCGACGCTGACAACACGCCCCTCTTGTCCTGGGACATCATGACTGGCCTTTCGGCGGTAAACGGCCCAGGCAAGAAGATGCTCGACTCGATCATCGGGGAACGCAATCCCGAGACCGTGGGGCCGGCTGATGCGTTATCCGTCGCTGCGAAGCTGGGCGACGACGCGGTCATGTTCTATGCGAACCCGCAGCGCCTCTGGCAAGACCCCGTCATCGTCCAAGGCCTGTGGAACTTACGGGACACTCTGAAGGCCGTCGGGGCGGTGCTGGTGCTGGTGACCCCGCCTGGCAGCGTACTCCCGCAGGAGCTTACGCAAGATGTCCTGGTCATCGACGAGCCGCTACCATCCCACGACGATTTGCGGGCGATTCTGCGAACGACGTTCGAGAACGCGAAACTGGCGGCGCCGACTACGAACGATGAGAGCCGCGCCGTTGACGCGCTGCTTGGGTTGGCGGCGTTTCCGGCGGAGCAGGTGGTGGCGATGTCGCTATCCAAACGCGGACTTGACCACGACCAGCTCTGGGAACGGAAGCGCCAGGTCATTGAACAGGCGCCGGGACTGACGGTATGGCGCGGAGGCGAGGGCTTCACGGACGTGGGCGGATGCGCCAACGTGAAGGCGTTCTTGCAGTCGGTCCTGGATGGCGCGGAGGCACCGCGGGTTGTGGTCTTCTGCGATGAGATCGAGAAGGCATTCGCGGGGACCGGAACCGATCTTTCGGGAGTGACGACCGAGATGACCGGAACGATCCTTACCTGGATGCAGAACCGCGAGGCGGACGGCTGTATCCTCATCGGGCCGCCCGGGACGGCAAAAAGCATGATAGCGAAGGCCACCGGAAACACGGCAGGAATTCCAACGATCGCATTCGATCTGAGCGCCATGAAGAATGGAATCATCGGCAGCTCGGGTGAGCGCCTGCGAGGCGCCCTGAGCATTATCGACGCTGTATCGGGTGGCCGGAGTCTGTGGCTGGCAACCTGCAACTCCATCGGCTCACTTCCGCCCGAACTGCGTCGGCGCTTCACGTTGGGCACCTTCTTCTTCGATCTTCCGGCCGCGGACGAGCGCGAGGCGATTTGGCAGATCTATACCTCGAAATACGGCGTGCAGGACGAGCGGCCTCAGGACGAGAACTGGACCGGCGCGGAAATCAAGGAGTGCTGCCGCAAGGCTTACCGGCTTCGCATGTCACTGCGGCAATCGGCGGAATACATAGTTCCGATTGCCAGGTCGGCCGCGGACCAAATCGAAAGCCTCCGCCAGCAATCGTCAGGGAAGTATTTGAGCGCGTCGCATCCGGGCGTCTACGAGTACAACAGGAACGTGTCAACGCCGAAGGGGCGGGCGTTCCGGGCACTCGATGAACGGTAACGACGGCGACCAACAGGGAGGGCACCATGTCGAAATATGCTGAAATCGCCACAACTGTCCGCAACCAGGCTTACCTGGTGGCAGCATTGGCCGGGCTCGGCTATAAGCCGGAGATCCACGCGGACGGCGCCGCGTTGGTCGGGTACGAGGGGCGCGAACGGCCGGAACGGGCGCACGTGATCATCAGGCGCGTCCAGATCGGAGATGCGTCCAATGACATCGGATTCGTGCGCAAACCGGATGGCACCTTCGGGGCAGTGCTGAGCGAATACGACCGCGGAATCGGCTTCGACGAGAAGTGGCTGGGCCGAGTGCACCAGGCGTACAAGGAACAGCAGACGCTGGTGGATGCGAAGGCCAAGGGATATGTATTCCGCGGGCGCGAGGTTGTGCAAACGCCCGAGGGTCTGCAGATCCGGCTCCAGTTTGCTGCGAGGTGAACGATGCAACAGAAACTGATTACCGTGACGCTGGAACCGGATGGGACCAGCAAAATCGACCTGGATGGCTTCGCCGATAACACCTGCGGCAAGGTGATGGACGATTTCAGGGGTGGTGATCGGGTTTTATCGGAACGCCGGAAGCCCGAATACTACAACCACGGGCGGGGCCAGCAGCTCCAGCGGGGAAATCAGTGAGGCCATGCCATGCTGGTTCACGCGATCATGCCCGCAAGCCGTGCCAACGGGCCAGGCTTGCGGTGCGTTGTCTTCGTCCAGGGCTGCAATCTGAATTGCCCTGGGTGCTGGAACCCCCGGAGCCACGCATTTCATGGGGCCGAGCTCGCAATTGAGGCAATCCTCGCAGAAGTGGTCCACTGGCACCGCCAGCACGCACTTGGTGGCGTCACGTTTTCGGGCGGTGAACCAATGCAACAGGCCGACGATCTGGCGGAGTTGCTACCGGGCCTGCGATCGGCATTACCCACGTTCAGCCTCGGCATGTTTACCGGTTACTCGGAGAAGGAACTCGAAACTGGCCGCTATTTCACGAGGCATGGCGTCGACCGGGACCGGCGGCAGGCGCTCTGGCGCTCGATCCGCGGTCAACTCGATTTCGCCGTGATGGGTCGATTCAACCGTTCTCAGCCCTCTCAGGCACCGATGCGCACCAGCGCGAACCAGGTATTGCGGCAGTTCAGTGGCCGCTACAGTGAGAGTGACTTCGGCGAGCAAACGGTGGAGATCACCATCGCGGCGAGCGGGCTGACCCGAACCACGGGCTTCCCGACGTTGGGAAATCCGGCCTGATTCAAGCCAACTTCCGCGAAGTTCAGGTCAATATTTGGAGGGCTTATGGAGCCGAATGCACTGGTGGAGTGCGCATACGAATTGATGCGTTCGTTGAAGGAGGAGCTTGCAGAGCGAGGGACTGTTGCGCCTGCGTTCATCCTCTTGTACGACCGAGACTGCGAGGTCCTCACGTTCTCACCACGCCTGTTCGCATCCGCGGAGGGAAAGGCGGCTGTCGCAAGGGCATTCCGGAACCGGGCCCGGCAAACCGGAGCGCAAGGCGCCCTTATGGGGCTGGATAGCAATTGCTTCATCCCCGACCTCACCGCGATGCGAGAGGCGAATCCACGGTTGGTACAAGCCGCCGCCGGCGCCGGCATCGATGCGCTGATCCGATCGGGCTTCGGGAAAACAAGCGAGGGCCTCAGCGTGACGTTGCAGACGCCGGCATTCCATCTGCTGGTTCAGCAACTCTACGCGCGTGGGGACAACAGCATCGTCTTTGGTGAGCTGCGGACCCTCGATTCTCGCGAAGTCCCAATGGAAGCCGCAGGGCTGTTCAGCATTTACGGCGGCCAGCATGTCACTCGCGGCTGAACGCCGCAATCGATAGAAGGAGAACAACAACGATGGCAACATATGCGATGCCCTTCCTGGAAATTCAGGATGCAGGAGAGGATCTGGCTCGGCGGACGGTCTGCATCAAGATCCAGCGAAGCCGGCTGGGCAATTCGAAGAAAGTCAACAGCTCCCAGGTCGAAGTCGATACCGACAAGACCATGATCAACGTTTCCAAGCGGCTATTCACATCCAGGGAATACGCCGCAATTCGGAATTTCGACGGCGAAGTCACGCGGTATCTGGAGAGCACGTGCCTGCCGTTCGAACGCGGCATCCACTTGTGCCCGTTACCGCTGCTGAAACAGGTCGAGTTAAAGATGCGCGAGTTTGCCGACCAACGTGTGGATCTGGTGGAGGCGTTCGTCGCCGTCTATCCGGAACTGTGCCAGCACGCTCCTGGCCAACTGCGTGCGCTGCACAATCCGCTCGACTACCCGCCGGTCGAGGAAGTGCGGGCCGCCTTCGACTTCAGTTGGCGGTACGTCAGCTTCGGGGTGCCGGACCAGTTGCGAGAGATCTCGTCGGAGATTTGGGACCAGGAGCGGGAAAAGACGGCAAAACTCATGACGGACGCGGTGAGCGAAGTCCAGGTCGTGATGCGGAGCGCCATGGCCGACCTGGTTCACCATATGAGCGACCGGCTGAAGGATGGCCCAGACGGAAAGCCCACTCGGTTTCACCAGACGACGGTTTCAAAGCTGGTGGAATTCCTGGATGGCTTCAATTTCCGCAACGTCACGGACGACGCCGAACTCAAGAGCCTGGTGGAACGAGCCAAAGGCCTATTGTCCGGCGTCAGCGCGAAGGACTTGAAGACGGCTGCTGAACTGCGGAGTCACGTCCGCGCCGGTATGAACGACATTGCCGCTCAGCTCGACACGATGATCGTACGGAAAGGCGCCCGCAAGTTCCGCCTGGAGGATTGATCCAATCACGGAGGCACGCCAGCTATGCCGCTTCATCCCCTGTTTGTCGCCGGCGTCCTGGAGGGATTTGAAGGAACGCTTGGCGAAATGGTAGGGCGTCTCGAGAATCAGGAGCTGAACGCGCAACTCGATGCTTTGCGCGGCCAGGTAGAGGCGCTTCGCATTTGCATCGAAAAGCCCATAAGACAGGTGGAAGGCGGCCGGACCCCATTGGAGATATGAGGTTTGGGTCGCCGTCGCCGACACTCAGCCGGACGTTGGGAGGACCTGCCATTACCCATTTCCGCGACCGGCGCGTCACGGGGACTGTAGACGGGACCCGGGATTCCTCACCCCCAATCAACCGGGAGGGGGCGCGAAACACCCGCCGAGTAGTCGCGGGCGTTTGGAATTTGCCGGTGCTCAGGTAGGACTCGAACCTACAACCCTTCGGTTAACAGCCGAACCGGTTGTAGCCGCCTCACGTTGCAAACACAACTACTTGCGCGCGAAAGATGCGGATTATTGCGTTAATTGGGGGGACTCTGGGGGGACCCGAACAGGCGTCACTTGGATGGGTAGCTGATCCTTCGGATAGAATCGTGGCTGGAGGCCGGTAATGTCCAGTCACGTGTACCGGGGCAGTTCGAGTTTCGGGGCACCGATCCTAACGGTTGACAACAACGGCTGGGTGTACGAGGGAACGCCAGTGTTCGGGAAGCCGATCATGAAGATTAGCGGGGAACGCGTCTACCGGGGCAGCACGTCGTGGGGTGCACCAATCGCGACGGTGAAGGGCGAGTACGTGTACAGTGGGACGGGATTCCTGTCTGCCCCCATCGCCTCGGTGGACGGCGAGTACGTCTACAAGGGGAGCACCAAGATGGGTGGCCCGATTGCGAACATCAGCGGCGGCGGCAGGATGAGCGCTGCTGCGGCTGCTGTGTACCTGCTTTTAATGTAGGCGGCCCGGGGCGGTATGCCTCACGAACATCGTTTATGAGACTGCCTACCTGCGAGTTTGTCCGTAAAACCCAAAACCCCGCCGCAAGAGACACACAGCCCGTTGGCAATCCGATTCTGCTTCTCTTCCTCCCTCTTCGCCTCTGCTGCCCGCCTTTCGTTAAGGACGGCTTCCGCTCGCGGATCGTTGGTGCATTCAAGGGCCTTCAGGATATGGAAGTCCGTCTCATCTATAGGGCAGTGTTGGTAATCATATATGAGCGCGGCCACGCCTTCTGGATCGCCAAGCGCGTGGAGCGCGAGCGCCGCTTCTATCCGCAGCGAAAGCCTCTGGTGGCGAACCGCCTTCCGCAAGACCGGGATAGCGCGGGGATCGCCGGTTACGGCGAGTTGTCTTACGAATCCGACCGTGTCGGATTGCCCCAGAGGTTCGCGGCGCTGTAGATTGGTCTCGACGGCACTCACTAGCCGGTGAACGTCTCCCTTCGAAAAGTCGCGCCACCACGGAGGCAACTGGTTCCAACGACGGCGAACTGGCTCGACAAGAACTCGATAAGTCAAATTTCGATCTGGACCGACTGCCTCAAATCTGATGCGCCCGACCGTCTCCGGGTTTCGCCCTAGCCGCTGGACTTCCTCGATGGTCTCTCTGCAAAGATTCCCCGCCAAATATGATTTGAATATGTCGCCTTCGTCTATGAAGATGAAGCCAACAGGTCCGTCGAAATTGAATGTTGCGCCCTTGAAGTCCTCCAAAAACACCCTGGCGACCATGTCGCTCACCGGATGGTCTGGACGCTCCTTGAGATCAGGGTCTAAGATGATGTCGGACCTTGTAAGAAAGTCGCTCATCCTGTATGTCGCCATGCGAGGCTCCTTTGTAGTCTCGACCCTCAGCTAAGATCGAGTGCTTCCGCAGTCACAACGGTCGATTGCAACGTACCACCGTACTCGATGTGAATCTTGCCAATAACGTATCGTTTGAAAAGTGGCTCCATAGTGAGTTCATTCGAGGTCTCACAAGCCCGCTGAAAGGCGTCGGCGCTGACCGACAGCAGGAACCCGTGGGCGTAGCTGTGACGAGGGTGGGCGAACTTCAGATCGTAGACGATCATTCCAATCGGTTTCTGAGCACCCGGAAACGTGAAGGCCTCACGCCCAGTCAACCGCCGCATGAACAATGCCGCCTGCGTGTTGTCCACTGGCGGGATATTAAACGGCTCCAGTTCGCGCGTCTGAAGTGTCACCATCGTCACCCGAGTTTGGCGGTGAAACCCTTCTTTTCAAACTCTCGGATCGGCACGCCCTCTCCGCACTGGGGGCATGCGATGCTGCGGTAGACAGTTTTGCAACCGACGCAGCGAATTGTTCCGGCGGAGTAGTCCTGTTCGAAGCCTTTCGAACCGCACACCTTCGTTCCTCCGAACAGCTTTTTAACCTCGGCCTTACAGGTTCCCAGTTCGAACGTATGGCCGTTCTTGCACCTTGCACTCGCTTTGTGATTCATTTCGTCTCCATTCTCCGACAATCTGCTCGTCGGACCAATCTCGCTTCGGACATACCATAGCTGGCGACTTTACTCTCCAGGGGCCCGGTTCACGCAGGGTTGTCCCGCAGCATTGCGATTGCGCTGGCTATCGCCCTGAGCACATCGGGTGCCTTCTCGTTCTCCCTCAAGAATTCAAGGAACTCGAACATCTTCGGAGGACCGAAACCGATTTGCCCGATGGCCAGAACAGCGATCTTTCTGTAGTTGCCGTTCGGACCCTGCGCCAAAGCAACGAGCGCGTTCAGGCCCGCGTCGAAGTCCTTCGGGTCGGACGATATCAACATGTGCTGCAACGGGCGCGGGGTAGGTTCAATACCAGCCGCCCTAGAAAGCATGTCTGGACGAAGCAGAATCTTCTCAGCTTCCAGCAGGTAATCCGGTGCCGCCTCACCAGCTGACATATACACTCCTCTTTCTCGTAGAATGCCATTCCTACAACTTCGCCCCGTTCATTTTCGCAACAGGGATCGCCGCGCCCATGATTCCAAGGTGTTTGCGGGCTTGACCATCATCCGGGTCGAGGTCGACGGCCTTCTTCAGCGCGCTATAGCCTTCGGGGAACAGTGTGCGCCATTCGTCGCTTCTAAGAAGGTCGTTGGCAACCATAAAGGCAACTGCGTTGCCGATTGCTGCGTACACTCCGGCAACGTTCCGCTTCGGTTCGCTGGTTCGCTGGAATGCAGCCAGCGCCCGCCGCCCTTCAATCAGGGCTTCATCCAGAAGCCTTCGATCGCCGGCTTGATACCCAACGAATCCAAGGGCCAGCGCGCGGTACTTTAGCGCAATGAACTCGAGGGACGGATCTGTCGGGTGGGCATCCAGGACTTCTTTGCAGAGTTGCCCAGCGTACTGCCAATTGTTTTGCATTGCGGCAGCTAGCGCTCTCTCCAGCGTCGGACGGACGTCACCGCCAGTTGGCGCTCCCTTTGCCGATTCGTCGGGATCTAACCGAAAGAGCGGCTCCCCTTCCAAAAACTGGCTGTTCGGCGCCACGAAGCTCACTACGGTTCCGTTGGCCGGGGCGGTGATCGCGACATCCGTACCACCAGTCGTGGGCCTACCGCGCTCGTCCGTCCAGGTCACTTTCGCAATCAGTTGACCTCTCGAAACGGATGCCCCGCTCGAGGCTCCGAGTGCCGTGAGTTTGCCTTGAAATTGAGCGCGGTATGTCATCGGTGGTGCCTCCAACTATTTTGAACGGTTATCTTATCAAGAACAGTGTTTGTGTATCTGCCGACCTGACATCTTGTCCATGAATCCCAATCCCTTGCCGCAGGTCAGACACAGCCCTTCGTTTATGCGGCGTTGTGTGAGCTCCTGTTGTCTCAGTTCCTCCTGCCTTGCGCGTTCCTCCGTTTGCTTCTTCTCCTTCGCGCGCCTTTCACGCAGGTACGTGGATTGAGAGGCGGGTTGCCACTTAGCGAAAAAGGACATCGCCTCACCTTCGAGGTCAATCGCTACAAAGTTGTCGTGATGGGATAGGCTATAGTGCTTCCCGTCGAATCGGATGTAGCATGTCTCGCGAACGGACTGGAAACCTTGAATCTCAATACGCTGCTGATTTCTCTTACCGCTTCCACCGCAGGCAGAGCACTGCTTCCTCTCTTTGCGTGACCCAATGTCCAGTTTGACGGTAGTTTCAACCGATCCTGCGCCAGAACAGGCTTTGCAATCCATCGTCGCGTCGGCTAGACGCCCAAGAGCGGTTCCAGTACCATCACAAAGCGGACATTGACCGCGTGTATAACTGCACGCGCCGCTTCGCTCGTCAGGCCCTACTGAATTCGTGAAATACTTGTGCCGATTCTGCTCCAGCAACCAATTGCAATGAAGGCATTCGAGCGAGCCGCCGCACAACGGGCAATTGACGATCCGATCAAAGTCTTTGTCCATGGAAGTGTCCTATTCTGCGTCGTTTCGCAGGATTCCGCGCAATCCTATGTGCGATTGTCTGGCTTCGCTCAATGTAGGCAGATATTGCATTCGCAATTTGTGCTGTGCTTGCCGACGATGCTCGGGCTTGTGCCTGGAGATCCTAATGCTCCACGGAAAGCACCGTGGAGACGCCTGTATGCCTCCCCCGGAGTTTCGTTCGCTTGCCTCGCTTTCTCTGCCGCTTTCTCGCCTTCTGTCGCTTGCCTCTTCGCGATCATCAGGATAACCACGACGAGAACAATGGCCCCGATGACAAAGAGAATCACTGCTTGATCCGACATTTAGGTGCCGCTCCTTTCCTGCTCAGTGCGTTCCGAAAGATGGCTACCGTGCGTGCGGTGGGCCTCACAAACGCTAACATCACGATTTGGCGAAGCGCATTGGATCGGGCGATGACTGCGGCTATTGGCGGCGACACGGCATAATACAGGCGCACGAACGCACACCCCACTTGGTTTCGAAGCAAAACTTCGTCGCGGAAAGCGGACAAGGCGATGACTTCAGGCGCAAACGGATCACCACAAGCGGCGGTAGCGACGAAGCAGCCACCTTTCGCCTTGGGTTTCCGAAGTGTAGTCCCGTTCAGTGGGTTTACGCTACCGCACTCGCATTGGACAGATTCCAAAACGCCCGCTCCACATTGAGTGCAGACGACGTTTAAACGCGATGGCGTTCCCCGGTAAGCATAACTTGTCCGGGAACAAACAGGACAGCCCTTGAGACGGGCGGCAAAGGGATGCATTCTGCCGCACTTTAAACATTGAACTGCAAGCGTCGGAATCTTCTCGATGAACTTGCGGGCGACTTCGTTATAGGGGTCTGAAACAGCTTGCTGCACATCAAAGACGAACAGAGCATCAGCGTTCCCGTCCGCTAACGGAACCCATTCGACTGGCTTGCTCTCATCCCCGGCCATAACAGCAGCTCCTTTCTGTTACTATCTTGCGTGGTCATTCAACGCTGAGACGCAATGTCAAGCACTTCCTGTACGTCGTTGCACTCAACTCCAATCAGCCGGTCGGCGGTTGTCGTAAACATCTCAAATGATCTGACACCGCTCGGCTTGTGAATATTGAGGCATCGGGGCAAGCTTGATGGCGGTCATCGATGCTCTCATCGCATCGCGCACACCGTCAGCAGACTCAGCATCGTAGGCCGCTCGTAATTGCTTCATAGCTTTTGGTTCGCCAATCTGCCCAAGCCCATATGCTGCGGCCTTCCGGAGCATCGCTTGCATTGGGTTTCGCGCCTCATAAATTACCCGTAACAAATTGGCAACCACTTGGTGATGATCCGACTCAGCAAGGTCAGACAAGGACACACTGTCTTTGAAAATCACGCTCGATGCTTCTTTCAGATAGTCTCGATGTGCCATGGTTGTGTCTTCCCAATGCCTACGACTTCCGCCTAGCGTCCAAACCGGCATCTAACAGCCGGTCAACATCAGCGGGCGTCAATCGAGAGGGATCATACTCGATCTCCACTGCACTCAGGCCCTCGAACACCACTCCTTTTATGCCCTTGGTGGAATAGATCTGATCAATCGCTCGATCCATTCCAGGATGGTAAGGGATTGCGAGCTTGTACTGCATCTTGACCGTCTTGCTGCCACTGCCAAAAAGACCCATGATCTTCTCCTTCAGTAATCGAGCATCACCGTGCGTGGCTGTTCAGCCATGAGAGCGCAATGTCCAGCGCCTCTTGCAGGTCATACGCCTTTCCGGCGTACCTGTCGGTTCCCCAAAAGACGTAAACCTCTTTGGAGATCGGGTGCCACGTGACCTTGTACTCGTGGTTCTGGTAGCGGACGTAACCGTGGCGGTAGCCTGTCGTGCTCATGTGAACCTCGTGTGGCGGCGATGCGCGGTGCTCAACAGTATGACCGGGTGAACGCTGGCGACGAGTGCCATGCACATGTCCTTTGGGAATTGTACGGAACCATCCACAATACAACCTCTGTAAGCGCACCGCAAGCCCCTTTTCAATTCTTCGGGACCCCAACTCGCCGGTCTCTCGGCAAGAGGGCGCTTGCGGCGACAATTCGGATCGTGAAGGAGCGATTTGGCGTGAACTGCTGACGATCACTGAACCAACGCCGATTGGGAGACCGCCGGAGCCGCCTGTTGCCGTTCGGCTTCCGCCTTGCGTTTCTCGTCGGCAGCGCGCTGGCGTGCGGCGATCTCGTCGAGGGCGCGCCGCTTCGCCTCCATCCGCACGTGGGAGTCGCGCGAGAGCATGGCGCGGGAGACGTGCCCGGCGATGCTCATGATCACCTCGTCGCCGGCGCCCGATTCAGCGAGTTCCGTGACCAGCGTGTGGCGGTTGTCGTGCCACCGTTCATGGAATCCCATATCGTTCAGGGGCCGGGCAGTTCAGTTCCCGCGCGGTGTTAGGGTCGGTTAAGTTAAGGCCCTATCCCTAAACGCTCGGGAACCACGGACGCGCCGGCGACTGTGTACCAAATGCACTGGCCGCTGGAAGTGGCTTGAATCCCGGTCCGTACACATCTCGCGTCAGCCCTGCCGGGCCGGGCCACGGGGCATCATCCGAGACATCGACGGCAGAGCAGGTAGGGTTGCCAGGGCAGCGCTGATTTTCACTGCGGATGCGGTCCGGTCCACGTGCCCCTGGGCAAGGAGGGCGATGGTAATGACGCTGGAGGAAGTGCTGGCAGACATCAAAAGGCTGGGCGGCGGGCTTGCCATACCACCGGTAGCCCAACAGGAGACCTCATGCCGCGATACACAGCAGGCCGTCCGGCTTCTGGCCGAGGCCTACGAACATCTTCGCAAGCGCGATCATCTGTACGCCGATCGGCGCCGATCCGCCTCTCTCGCGCCGCCGCCCGCGAGTGTGCCGCCAGACTGATGGCGCCCGGGCCGGCATTGCCCGTCCCACGGCTGGCGGTTGGGTGCCTGGAACCCTTTCTGCCGTCCAACACCCATTCGGGGGCATTCGAATTGGCGCGTAACCTGCTGCTGGCTGGAGTAGGACGGCTCGAGGATTGGGAGCGGTCGAAGGGCGATCCGGTGGCGTTCATGCTCCAAACAGTGGAGCACACCGCCGCCGCCTTCAATCGCAGGGCGATTGATGCGGTTGCCCACACCGACATCCTCTTCGGGACCAGCCCCTACATCTCGAACTGGCAGGAGAAGCAATACGAAGATCCGGGCCGGGTGTTCCTGGCGGTCGAGGCCACTCACATTTCGATCGTCTACCTGCGCCCCACGCTTGAACTGCTCGGGAAGGCGCACCCCCGGCTGCCGGCAACCTTCTACTGGATGCTGCTCGAAGGCATGGCGCCCTGGATCCTCTGCTACGACGAGTCCGCTTGCGAGACTTTCTACGAGTGGAGCATGGAATCGTACGCAGAGGCCAAGGAGAACGGTGAGGAGGGTCTGGAGAAGCCGCAGACCATCGAGAATGCAAAAGGGCCATGGCTGGCGAAGAGGTTCAAGCCGCTGCCGTCGTCCAGAATCGGAGCGGCTATTGAGTCCCTGAAAGCGAGGTCGCGGGCACGCCGGATTTTGGAGGCTGCTCGGCGCCTCCAGGCTCTTTCGAAAGCTCGTGAACGCAAACGTCCGTACTGCGATGTTTGGGACGAATACTATCCCAACGGCAGTTTCTCGGTCCCACTCACAATCCTGGCATTTCACGAGCAGGACCTGGTCTGCCAGGCATTCCAAAGTGACGAAGAAGATTGGATGAACGGCGGTGAACAGCAGGGTCCAGCCTTCGCAATAGCTTTCAGTCCCAACGACCGCGAATCGATCGTCAACGGATTTGAAGACTTGCGCCACTTCTTACGCATGATGGAAGCGCTGGGCGATCTCCTGGCGCTTCTGCCCGGCTGCGATGTGTTGGAGGAGCAAAAATGAGGTTCGACGCTCATTTCGGCGATGCCGAAGCGGTTCAGCTAAAAGCCGCGATCCTGCTGTACGGCGGAGCGAAGCGGATAGCATTTGCGTCCGTACACGAGCCGTATCGCGATCCGGAAGGCGGCGCACCCTACCTCGATGCGGGCAGGCCAGTCAGCACGGAGTTCCTGCGCACGGTGGCTCGTGGACTGGGCCTCGGGATGGCGCCGGAGATCCTGCCGGAGACGGTCGTGATGCGAACGCCGGAGGTGACAGCGTGGTGGATCCCGGCTACCGTCCGGCCGATGTTCTTTTCGGAGACTTCGGACGGCAAAACGCTGAATGGTAAACCCTACCCGCATCCGCCGCTGGTGTTTGTGGTTGACGGCGAGCACAGGCTCAGCGTGCGCGCCTTGCTGGAAGACCGCCGGCCGGCGCCGCGGAGCGCCATTGCGATTGCGCCCTACTGGAACGTCAACCAGGCCGGGGAAGTCTGTCTTGGCTCAATGGTCACACCGCGCTCGGCCGGGCTGGCCGGCCTGGGGGAGTGGGTCGAGGGCTTCTTCCAAAGCGAATTCACGCACGCTGGAAACGTCAAGATCACAAGCCATCCCGAAGGCCATCTCGGGCTCTGGCGTGACCTGGCCGGACGGGAAGCGTTCCCGCTGCAGTGGCTGATTCCGGCCGGGACGTTGGAGGAGTGGCCGTGCCACAGAAGCTAACCGAGCATTTGCCCCTGGCGAATTGGCGGAACCGCCGCATCGTGATCACGATTGTCGGGTGCGGCGGCACCGGGTCGCAGATCGTCGCGGGAATGCCGTATTTGCATCAGGCCCTGCTGGCCACCGGGCATCCGTATGGGCTGCGGGTATTCCTNNATGTTCTGGGGCCTCGACTGGGAGGCCGTGCCGCATTTCGTTCGTTGCGGACAGGACGTGCCCGATTCCGACTTCCTGATCTCCTGTGTTGACACCCGCGCTGCTCGGGCTGTGATCGCCCGCGTGGTGAGCCTGAAATCGCGGCGCTTTCTCTACTGGTTGGACACAGGCAATTTGGCCGATTGCGGCCAGTTCGTGCTGGGCCAGCCGCTGCGGAAGGACCGTAAAGATCGCGCCAAACGATTGCCGTGTGCTCACGAACTCTTTCCGTCCATCGTCCATGCACAGGCCGACAGGAGGGATCGGCTGCCGGCGTGCAGCGCGGCGGAGGCAATTTCGCTCCAAGAGCCGTATATCAACAGCACCATCGCCAATCATGTGCTGGCGCTGCTGGCTCGGCTGTTCCGGCACGGGCGCATCGCTTATCACGGAGGGTTTGTGAATCTGGCCACAGGGCGCGTGACACCATTGCCGGTGGACCCGGCCACATGGTCGCGATTGAGACTCCAGGCTGAAAAGGAACGAGCGTATTTGACCCGCAGACCGCGGAGCCTGGCGCGCGCCGATCAATAGATGGACGGGCCTCGCCACCAGCGGATTCCGCTCAATTCAAAAGGAGAAACATGTTTGCTGAACTATTGCCGATCCTCAGAAACCGGCCGGTAATGCTCACCCTCGCTCTTGTGGGTGACAACGCCATCCGTGTAAACGTTATTCCGAAGCGCTTAAAGGACAGCGATTCTGGCGATGACGCTTTGACAACGCCGCTGACCGTTACTGGCGCGCCGGACGAGCTGGACCGGGAGTTCGCCGGCCAACTCGTCGGGTTCACCGACGCATTTGCGAAGCTCGGATCCAACCTTGCCGAGATCGAAGCCGCCCACGCCACCGCGGTCAAGGCGGTTGAGGCGGAGAAGAAGAAGGAGATCGAGAACAAGCGAAAGGGATCCATTTCCAAGCCTTCCTCAACGACCCCTGAGGCGAAACCGGGGCCAGTGGTGAAGGATGGTAAACCGGTGTTCGGGACCAAGACGGGCACCGCGGAAACACCGAGCCTGTTCGATTCGCACGCGACCGCAGCGGTTTCAGGAGAGTCGCAGCAGGAACGGGCAGCGTCACCTGACAGGCAGCCGGTCGGGGCGCCTCAAGCAGAGGTAGCAGAACCGGCGGACGAATCGGAGCCGGAAGTCGAGACTACGGCGGCGCGACTGCCCGGACTGTAAGAAAACTGCCACAGTAGTTGCCAGTTCCGCCCGTTGATTCTAAACGGTCACGAACGTTTGCCAGAATTGTTGCCAATTCGTGCCACCATTCCTGGCATAATCCTACCTGAGCTGCGCTCCGCCGCCCCGTTGTGCCGCTCCTTGGCGACCAGAGCCGGGCGATGCGGGTTGCATTGGTTCGCCGCGTCATTCTGTGGGAAGACCAGGCTTTCAAGATGGCCGACGATCCGCCCACTGGTCAGGACGCTAAACCCTTCGGCGTTCAGGCAGGATTCTATTTCGCTGTGCCCGGCAAATGTCAGCAACGGGCGTTCTTCGCCCAAGTGACCGGGGCAGCCGAACAGAAGCCGGCTCGCCCTTCGGTCCCCTCGGAATCGACGGTTGTCCTCGACGGGATCGGGACACTAGTCCGCGAAGCGCCACCGGGACGGAAGGTCTCACGGCGCTTCAGCGTGGATTCACCAGCCCACCTTGCACGATCCTTGGCTGACGGCGGCCCGGCTTATGCGCACTCGTCTGATGGGCCGTAAAGTCCTTCGGAAGCACGCGGAACTTGCACGAGGGGCATTCCAGCATCCCCTTGGCAACACGTCGCGGTAGCTTCGAAACCGACAATTTCGACCACCCAGCGAACATTCCATGCGCCTTGACGCCGTGTCCGTCATACCTCTTTCGCTTGACTTTCTGTCCGCACAATACGCAGTTGAGATAGTCGTTTTGGGTCGAAGCAGCACCAGTCATTTACATGTCCATTGTCTCTGATTACTCAGCCAGCCGCCATGACCGGCCACGGTGAGCGGTTCGAAGTTCGGTAAGAGTTCGACTCCACTCCGCAACCAGCCTTACGGTAACGACACGAGTCGGCGGATTCGGTAAGCGTTAGAATATTCCTTCTGCCCCGAAAAGCTTGACGCCTGGTGCCGGAGAAGCCGCCACAACCGTTAAGCGGGTTCTGCGGTCATTACACTGCCGGGAAATCGCCGCAGGACGCCCCAGCAGCCTGTGCCCTCGTATAGGGATACGGGCGACGCCGGGTGATCGCTAAAACGGCCACTTCGCGGGCCAGAATGGAATTTGTGGGTCGGAATCGGGTAAACATGTTCTATACTCCTTCCATGAGACCTAACAAACGAGTTAACCTCGCTGACTCATCCATGTATGTGCCGGGTCCAACGCGCTGCATCACTACGAGGCCAAGGCACACCGTCGTTCTCGGGGGTGTATCCGTCGACATGCCCGTATTGCAGCGGTTGGTCGGAATTGAGCGTTCCAGCCTTTCGCGGTTCTTGTCGGGGGCGCGGGTTCCAAGGCCATTCTGGGCAACGAAAATAGCTGACGCCCTAGGAATGACGCCGAAAGGCCTTCTCAATGCCGTCGCCGCCCGTACGAGGCAACTCGCGGAGAAGAGGCTGGATGACGGGCGAAAACGCCGGGTCAACATCCAGCGTGCAGAGAGGTGGCTGATTAAGCACGGAGCGCTCCGTTAATTATTACATCCCCGTTTTGACGGCACGTGTGGCTTTTGGCGACCGCTTTGACCCATTGTCGCCGGCGGTTCCATCCATATGCCGCCGTGCCACGCGAGGCCGTCCAGAAGGCGAGATGGGCGTTTATCAGCCAAGTGACCGCAGGCGGATGTCTATCTGCTGTCCAGGACGACCCCTTAGGGATCTTGGGTCAACCCCGGGGCACGCCGTACGGCCATTCAGGTTTTGGAGCAACGGTAGCTGCAGTATTGGTATCGTAGATCTTGGTGCCGTCCATCTGCTCATGCCCTCTGAGAGCGTTCATCAGGGGGCTGAATAGTGGAAAACCTCCGCGCCAGGCTGGTCGAAGATCTTCACTGGGAGGATATATTTACGAACTACACATCAAGAAGAAAAAAGGGGCACCCGAGCCTTTCGGAGTGTAGATGGTCGGCACCTTGTGGCAGAGTGACAGTCACTCACACTTGGAGATGGTAGGAACCCGAGGTGACCTAGCATGTCAGCGGATCGCAAAGAGTCTGAACACACTCTCCAGCTTGGCGACTGCGTTCACTGCAAGGGCCAAGGGTTTGGCAAGATCGTCAAAGTCGGGAGATTCTTTGTCGAAGTCCTTTTCACATCAGGACGGCGACTACAAACCTGCGTTGGTAGGCCCGGCAAACACGGCGCCGGAATCGCGGATGAACTCAGGGCTGTGATTGACGCGTTGCCGTCTAAATCAGTGGCTCGTAATCTGGCGAGCGGCGTGGTGATTGATCATAACGCATACGGACTCGGACGAGTCGTCAGTTGCNNGATTGCACTGGGAGCACGGTAGAGATCCGGTTCCCAAAACTCAATTCAACCAGGCGGTTCCTTCTCGCCGACAACATTGGATTGATTGTCGATCTGTTCGGGCGCTCCATGGGTCAATGTCGCACCGAAATTACCGAGCCGTCCGGGCGCAAGCCGTTAATGAAGATCGTCTCCAGAAATCTCGGGCTACAGGCGCGCTCGACGGGAGGTTCAGCATCCGAATCAGATCCGTCCCAGCGCAATACTTCGAGTCCCAGCTCACGCGTTCGAAAGGTACGCGCTACGGCTACGGTAGAGACGAATCTGCCCGCTTCGGCTAGACACATAGGGAGCACTGAGACTGACGGGCGCACTGGTCGATTATCGGCCCGTCTCCCGAGGGAAGCCCCCGCAGATGATAGCTCCATCCCCACTGGGCCGAATCGAGCCGCGTCGACCACAAAGACAGAACGCACCCAGCTTGCTGCGGTACGCCGAGCGGCGACCGGCAGCGAAGGGAACTCCTCACAAAAAGGCATGCGGAAGCGACTTCTTAAGTGCTGCATCTGCAGAAAGAAGCAGCGAATGCCACGAGATTCTGTCTGCGCGAACTGCAGGAAGGAATTGAAGCAGAGCTTTCGAGACCCCTCGCGGGGAAGCGGCGTCGGCCCACGTCGCGGGATCAAGAGCAGCCTCACCTTGGGCGTTCTCATGAGAAGACGCGGGGGCATTCGTGATGTCCAAGCTGGTTTACCGTCGCTCGGCAAGCGACGTTAGTCTCGTCTCGCTGTTTGAATAACCGCTGGGCGATAACGGCGGCAGTTTCGGGACCGGCGACAGGTACAATAAGCCAAGAGACCTTCGTGAGCTACTTTTTGCAGCAGTACGTTGATTGGGGCCTGACCGACATTGTCTTCGTTTCCGGCGGTGAGACGGAAGTCGAGAGCGGTTACAATCTCGA
Organism: Bryobacterales bacterium; assembly: GCA_003142355.1. Next base: position 12,725 of record PLMF01000191.1, on the reverse strand, counting down.
AATCACTTGGGAAACCGTTGTTGCCCGCAAGGGCCAGGGCTTTGTCGAGGTGGTCGCTCAAGAGAGGGTTTCGTTTGCGCCTCGCGCTGGGGGTGCGAGCATCGGGAAAGATTCTGAGCGACCGATAACAGCCGAGGAATACCGACGCGCTGCGAAAGGAAAGCAGATTCTCGATTCACTAGCGGCCCGGGCGCAATTGCAAAAGGGAAAAGATGCTATCGACGCTGGTTACGCGCGGCAGGCAGAACTTCGTGCAAAACGAGCGCCCCTGTACGAGAAGCTTGAAAAGCTGACTCCCAAGTGCCCTAATTGTGACAGGCAAATGAACCTAAAAGAAAAGGGAGGCAGACGTTTTTGGGCATGCCGCTATTACCAGCGAGATTGTGGTGGCGCCTTCGTGAATTTGACAGCAGAGGCACAACGGATTCTCGCAGAAATCGACAAGATAGGATCATAGGTCAACGTTCCGGCGTCACGTCCTCCCTAATGCGTCGCGGTGATTCCCCCACGATAAAGTAGTTTGTCGCCGAATCGCGCCCGCCATGTTGACCTATCGTCGCCATCTCGGACTTTGGCCTGGCAGATGGGTTCCGAACCTGACGTTCTGAGCACATGAATCCTCCCTGCTCGCGCAGCGTTTACCGATGTTTTCGGCCCGCAATTGAGTGCTCCGGTCGGATCACGAGCGACGGGCCAAAAGAAGACGGTAGACTCCGCCCGGGTGGCCCCGCTTATCAGCCACGGATCGGCATACCGACGCCCTGCGGTAGGAGTTTGCCAACTTTCGTGGCACGTTTTGTTATTATCTGTGGCAAAACTTGTCGGCAATTCTGTCAACCTACAAAACAAGAAGGAGTGGCACATGACCATCCGCAAAATGACCCGCAGCTTCAGATACGCCGGGCTGGTACTGCCTGACCCGGCGCCGGCCCTCGACGCAGAAAGCGTCCGGTGCTTGTATGCGGCCAGCTATCCAGAAATTACCACGGCCGCGCTCACAGGACCGGAAGCAGTGGACGGCACCCTCGTCTACACCTTCACGAAAGCGATTGGCACGAAGGGCTGATCGTCCGGCATCATCATGGAATCGAAAGAGAGTAGTCCGCTGCTTCGCCGATTCGCGCGCGCAAATCACGATCCCATCGTCGCGGGTTACTGCCGTGCATTACACGCGCGATGAAGCCCAGTTGTTGTGCCACGTTGCTCCGGTTCTTCCGGATGTCGTCTCTGCAGGTTGTGGCGTACTTGTTCACAAATTCGCGGACATCGCCGGCCTTGGCAAAGATGTAGGTGGCGTGCCCCAGTTGAGGGACTTCGGCGACAATCGCGGCGCGGCAGTCGAAGATGTATTCATCGCGAAATAGATGGACGTTCTGGCTGCGTTTCTTGAGTTGTTGGTAGAAGTATGGATCGTAGTCCGGCTTCCAACAGAATTGAGCGATGTCGAAATCGGAGGGTATTCCCAGGCGGCGGCAAAGGTCGCCCAGTTCCCTTTGATCCAGCGGTTCCCGCTGAAGACGCGTTCGAACCTGCTCTATGGCGTCATGGTATTCGCCAAAGCGTTGATACAAGCGGCGAGCGTCAGCCAGTGCCTTGTGGGCGTCGGCCGGCACCGCCACGCACAAGCGACTGGGCAGAGCGGTCTCCCACCTCACCAGATCCCATTCGCCGTTCTTGTTTCGGTATTTGCCGGACTCGACAAAGGTTGCCGTGACGCCAATCTTCGTCGGCACCAGGTGCTTCCACTGGTTCCAGGTCGGATCCCACCCGAGCGGAAGAAGCGAGGGATCGATATGTACATCAGCTTTCCGGCGACTATCCCGGTAGAGCGCACAACCATCGAAATACTCGATACGGCGTAGCGGAGCGCGAAACTGGCGTTGCCGCTGGTCCGGCAGATAGGACAGCAGCCGCCGCACGAAAACCGTAGTTCCATCCTCCGAAAGTTCGCCGGAGACCACGCACTGGCCGAAGCCGCCGTACGGGAAGACCGCCGGAGCGTCCGGGTCTTGCAACAGCGCATCGTAACAGGAGCGAAGGTCGGGATGGGCCAAGAGGTTGAAGGCCCGCTCTGCACTCCGGATCTCCGCCTTCGCGGCGGAATCGGATTCATGCTCCAGGCGACAAATTCTGTACGAGAGCCGCAGATCGGCGGGCGTCGCTGTTGGCCGCGTCCGTAAGACTTCGTAGAGAGTCGGCGGTCTCTTCCCGGGTGGCGTCTGGGTGAAAAAGTAAAAGTAGTCTCGCACAGAGCTGTTCGGTAGATGGAGCGAGCGAATGCCAAGGGCGCTTTCGAGGACTTCTGCACGAACGAAGTGCTCGCCCCGTTTGTCGGCTTTCGGTTGCGCCACATAGCCTATCCGGCCGAAGTAGAGTTGCCGCGCTTTCCGGCGCAGGCCATTCTGCGTGGCCAGGTACTCATGGATTGGCGAACTGAACACGGCGACGCGTAGGTCATCGCCCGGTCGCAAGTAGCTGGCAGGTATCCGCGGCACCAGGACGTCCTCACCGTCAGTCGCGCATCGGACTGACGGACCGTCCAGTCGGAGACTGCGAATGCGCAACACCGGCCCGGCTTGGCGCGGACGGCTTGAAGCCTGGAGGTTTGCTTCGGGCACAGACGAGCCTCAATTGATCAGCGTATTCCCGGCGACCAGAATGGGCCCTTCCGTCAGCGCTTCCCTCAAGGCTTCGCCGTTGGCAATTGCGAGGTCTAGTTCGGGATCGGGAACGTAATCGATTTCCGGTTCCATGGGCGCATCCCATCCAAGCACCTGGGTCAGGGTCACCGGCGCCTCCGCGAACGCTTCGCCGTCTTCGAATGCGGCGGCGAGTTCGGCACCCTCGTCCGCCAGTGAACTAGCCGGGCCGGCGCCGCAACCGGGACAGACCACCTGAGACTCATTGTCCGGATCAAATCTGAATCCGCATTCGGGGCACGACATGTCGGGCAAACTCCTCCTCGCCGCCTGCTTCAAATCTAAATGCAGATTGAGGATGCGCCAAAAAAGGTGTCATCCGCTCTGAATGATGAACTCGACCCGTTTCGGCGGGCCGTCTTGCAAGTACTTGAATCGAAACGGATACCGAACAATCAGGAGAAAACCATGGAAAGTCGGAGTGTATCCAAGTGCCGGAACGTAAGGCAGGAACTGGAGCCGGATCAACTTGTGATGAAGCACCTGCCACTTGTAAAAGCGATCGCCGCGGGAATCCGAAGGAACCTTCCGGCGCATGTGGACCTAGATGACCTTGTCCAGGCTGGTGCCCTGGGTCTTCTTGACGCAACCCGTAAGTACGACACCGGGAAGAAGGTCCTGTTCGAGACTTACGCGAAGTACCGAATCCGAGGGGCCATACTGGACAGCCTACGCAATGCGGACTGGGCCTCGCGCGGCCTCCGGAAGCGCCAGAAAGCAATCGAAGCGGTCACGCGAGCGCTTGCGGCAGAGCTTGGGCGGACCCCAACTGAGGTTGAGGTCGCGGCAAGGCTGGGGATCGATCTCAAGCGCGTACGAAAGGTGCTGACCGACGTGAACGCTTTGGGCTGCCAGCGCCAAAGGGGTGCGACAGAAGTAACCATTCGCAGTGAGGCAGTGGCAGATCCGCGCCACCAGCCAGACCGATTAAGCGCGAGCTCCCGCCTCCAGGAACTACTGATTAGCGCGATGACCGCCTTGCCGCATAGGTCACGAAGCATCATTGATCTCTATTACCGCCAGGAACTGACCATGCGCGAAATCGGGAATCGCTTTGGGGTCAACGAGAGCCGCGTTTCACAGATTCACAAGCGGTCTCTTGAATTGATCGCGGCTTCGCTGCGCTCGGTCGGCATTCAATCAAGCGCGCCGTTGTGAGTCGGCCGGCCGGCATCCCGATCCATCGGCTCTATGGAAAAGAACAACAACCGATAGGCAACGAAAAGGAGCGTCTTTCAATGGCCAGGCTCGCCGCAAAGGCCCGCTGTAATTACTACCCGCTTCCGGATCGGGAAGCGGAGTTGATTCGAAGTTGCCTCATGTTTCCCGACCAACCATTCTCTGCACTGGACCCTTGCGCCGGCGAAGGCCGGGCCATGGTAGTGATTACAGGGTCCTCGAAGGCCATCAGATATGGGATCGAGCTGGATTCCTACCGCGCAGAAGCTGCCGCGAGGGTTCTGGACCATGTCATCCAGGGCGATGCCTTGAGTGCGCACGCGCGCGTGGAATCGTTCGGATTAGCCTACTGCAATCCGCCCTTTGATGCGGAATTCGGGGAGTCGGGCAACCAACGCTATGAAGTGTTGTTCCTCTCCCACTTCGCCCGCTGGCTTGTCCCTGGCGGCGTGCTCCTCTACGTCTTGCCGGCACAACAACTGGCGGGGTGTGCCCAGGTTCTTGCCTCACATTTCCGGGACACCGAAGTATTTCGGCTGGAATCCGCCGAGTGTGTTCTGTACGAACAGATTGTGGTGTTCGCAATTGCACGCTCCCGGCGAGAGCGGGACCGCGTTCGCGACTCGGAAATCTCGTTCTGGAGGAGCCGTTTGGTGGCCACCGCGCGGCAGTATGAGATGCTGCCGATCTTGTCGGAGAGGCGAGTCGAACTACGGGTTCCACCGACCGGTCCCGCCGAAGTTTCCTACGCTGGCTTGCCTTTCGATACCATCGAGGACCTGCTGCCCACGTCGCCGGCGTACCGGCAGGTTGCGCAGTTACTCGATCCTCAGCCTATTTCCATCACGACACAACCTTTGACTCCTTTGCACAAGGGGCACATTGGCCTCCTTTCGACAGCCGGCCTCTTGAATGGACGATTTGGGTCCGGTGACCGTCTCCACGTCGCTGCCTGGAAGACCAAAAAGCGGGTCATCAGAACCGAGGACAGCGAAGACGAAAAGACCATTATCCGTGAGCGCGAACAGTTCGTCCACGAACTGGCCATCGCGTTTGCGAATGGAGAAACGGCGCTGATCGAATGAAGAATGCACACGAGCGATTTGGTTTTGCGGAGTTTGAAAAGAAGCTGAGGGACACGACGACGCGCGTCCGGCTTACCGCCGACTGTTTCATTGGGGAAAGGGCAGAGAGATCTGCACCCTCAGCCGGGCATCTGCTTTCGGCGTTCGGTACCGACGTCGAGATCGCGGCTCTCTGGGCGGCGATACTTGGAGAGGAACCGATACGGGTCGGCGGCCAGGATCTGAAACCGTATATGGTCCAGTTTGGCGAGCGCCCTACGGTGTATCGCGGGACGCTGACCATACCCGGACGGAAGCGTCCAGTTCGACACCTGGTGGTGGTCTCCACGCAGTTCCGTGCTGAAGGTGACCAGGCTCGCATCATCGTGAAAAGCGATTCTCCCGATCTGATCCTGCGGGCCGTCACAAATCTCCACGGCTTGCCCCTGCTTTCGGACTGGAGCGAGTGGTTCCGTATTCGCCTCCAAAAAGCTGGTCGTGTCAGGCCATTGTCCGGCCTGAATTGTGCCCCAGTGGCGATCCGGGGCACAAAGAGCGAGTTTCTGGAATGGATCGGGGCCGGCCTGAAGAGCGGCCACATCCAAATCCCTCCACCGTAGACCGACGCGGCAATGCCGTAGGTCTACATTCCTTCCTATGGAGTCGGACCTATGGCAATCGCAACACTCGAGGAGTACCTGAGAGAGTTCTCGGTCGAAATTGGAGACCGGATACTAACCAGCTTCCCCGCGCTCCACGCCCCCGGCGAACCTGTTTCGCCAATCCTGGGAAAACTTCTGCGAAAGCCGTTTGCCGCCCAGGAGGTCGCAATCGCCGGTGCCGTCAAAAGGCTCCAGCAAGCCAACTCGGTTGCCATCATCGCCGAAATGGGCACTGGCAAGACGCTCATGGCCATGGCCATCGCTCACGTATTTGCAGCAGGACGCCCGTACGCCTGTCTCTTCGTCGTACCGCCGCAATTGCTTCAGAAGACGGCGCGCGAGATTCTGCAGACGATCCCCGGCGCCAGGACGTATGTGATCGACAGCCTGCGGTCGCTACGACCAGGTCAATCTGGCCCGCAAGGAGTCAACGAACTGCGGCTTCGGAATGGCCGGATTGTCCGCGATGGTGTTCACACCACGCTCACCGACATGAGGTTGCGCGGCAAACACAAATCCCCATGGGACCGCTGGGTTGCTGAGCACGGGCCAGGGCCGCATTTCGTCATCTGCGGCCGAGATAGGGCCAAGCTGGGAGCGTTTTGGCGGCACAGTTACCAAATCGCGCGGTGCGGTAACTACAACGGTGCAGTAATCAACCCGGACAGTGGCCGTCCCATTGTTTTCGATGACGAACGACTGTTGCGCGATGACTTCGGCAAGCAGGAACGGTACGCCGAGACCCTGGAATCGGTTGCGCTGTGTGGCGGTGACAAGACCAAGCCCCGGAAACCTCTCTACAGTCCCCTTTGGCAGGCTGACGGCGCCAGAATCCGCCGCTACGCACCCATTGAATTCATCGGGCGTTTTCTTCCGCACTTCTTCAAATTTGGCATCGCCGACGAAGTCCACGAGGCAAAAGCCGCCGACACCGCGCAAGGAAACGCGCTCGGAACACTTGCCGCCGCCGTCGACAAGACGATCGTGCTGACCGGCACGCTGACGGGCGGCATGGCGTCCGACGTGTTCAACATCCTGTATCGCATCGATCCCGCGCGAATGGTTTCCCAGGGTTATGAATACGGCGACGCTGGCATCCGAAGTTTCACGGAGACGTACGGCGTTCTGGAGACCATCACCACCATCGATCCCCAGGAGAACGCCTGCTCCAAAGCGAAGGTGACCAAGCGGGTCAAGGAGCGGCCCGGAGCGTCTCCCTTGCTTTTCGGCAGATTCCTCATGGATATTGGGGCATTCGTCTCGTTGGAAGACATCTCTGCCAATCTTCCGCCATATACGGAGGAGGTGATCAGTGTTCCGATGGATAAACCGCTGGCCGAGGCCTACGCCGACCTGGAGCAAGACATCGCAGCAGCCCTTCAGGAACACCGCGGCAATTCGTCGGTGGTGAGTACGGCCCTGAATGCGTTGCTGCTGTATCCCGACCGGCCGTTTTCGATTGGACCGCTGTGGGGCATTGCCTATGACGAGGAGACCAAGCAGCGCGAACGATTCTTGATTGCGGATCCACCAGATCTCGATGAGTCCGTCCTTTATGCGAAGGAGCGCAGGCTCGTCGAGATGGTTCAATCGGAAGTCAAGAATCGGCGGGCCGTCCAAATCTATGCTACCTACACTCAGAAGCGTGACGTTACGCGCCGGCTCGAATCAGTTTTGAACGCGGCCGGCATCAAGGCTGCCGTGCTCACTACTCAAACGCCGCCGGAGGACCGAGAGGCATGGTACGAGCGCCAGCTCAGAGCCGGCGTGCAGGCCTTCATCGGACACCCACGTCTTGTTCAAACGGGACTCGATTTGATCTTCTGCCCAGCAATTATCTGGTACCAGACCGGGTACTCCACGTTTACGCTGAGGCAGGCGAGCCGCCGGAGTTGGCGCATCGGCCAGACGAAGCCCGTGACGGTGCGTTTTCTCTGCTATGAGAACACGGCGCAGGTCGGTTGCCTTCGGCTCATGGGAAAGAAGCTGCTGGTATCCATGGCGCTGGAAGGCAAGTTCTCCGACAGCGGTTTGCAGGCAATGGACGATGGCGCCGATGTGCTTACCACGCTGGCACGGGAACTCGTGATGCACCAGGGCGTCGGTCAATCTGCCGACGAAGTCTGGAGGGCACTGCGAGTTCAACAGCCGCAGAGCGAAACGCCCGAGCCAACTGCGCCGGAACCGGTGGTGGAGCCGCCGCCGCGGATCTCCGTGCCGCGATTCGTTCCCTCGCTGGTATTTGGGCAGGACGTGCCGCAGGTTGCTGCGCGGCGCAGAGCCACTTTAGCAACTTCTTCGGATTCTTCGGATCAACTCTCGCTATTTTGACTTCGCCCGGTGCTGGCATTCATTCCGAAAATCCTGAACTGGGCGGACGCCGTTCGGGGTGCGCGTTTTCCAAAGACAAGAATGGAGGTTCTATGGCGTCGCAAACACCCCTGCTGCTACAACAAACCCTTGCGTCGGAGATGACGTTGTTTGAGTTGGACGAATCGCTGTCGATCCTAATGGAATCCGCAACGGACGAGGCGGCGAACAACAATGGAGAGATCCCGGAGGAACTCCGACAGGCCTTGCTCGACTACTGCGAGGCATTCGGGGCGAAAGTCGACAACATCGCGAACTACATCAAGTCGCAGGAATTCGATGCGCGGAATGCCAAGGCCGAGATCGATCGGTTACAGTCCCGCCAAGCCGCGGCCGAAAACAAGGTCGAGCGCCTGAAGGGACTTCTCAAGTACTTCATGGAAACTCGCGGTCTGCTGCGCATGAAGGGCCGGTTGAACACGATTTCGCTTCGGAAGAACAGCCAGGACTCGCTGATCGTGGACAGTGTCGATAGAATCCCATCGGAGTATTGTCGCGTTTCGATCACCCTTCCGGTTCCCGAATTGGAGGAACTGCTGCGACATCTTCCCGAGGAGCACAGTCTGCGGGCACGCTTGACGCCCGACGATAACGGATTCATAAGGCGCGAGGTGGACAACGCGAAGCTGAGAACTGCACTTGCCTCCAGAATGCCTGTCCCAGGCGCGGAACTTCGACGTGGTCAACACGTCAGGCTGACATAAGCTTTCGTCGGCCGAGGGCATGCCCTTCTGCGGCCGACTCGCAGAGATTCCGAGATTGACTGGCCAATCTTTCCTCATTTTTCGGCTGTAGTGATTTGCGCGAGCTGATCCACTACGGCGCGGAGGCGTCGATCGAGACGTTGGAACTGGCGCCGGGCCTTTTCATCGGTTAAGCAGCGACGGTGCATCTCCAGAAGGTGGCGGGCGGCCGCCAGTGCCTGCTGGATGGCGGGAAGGCCGGCGGCGGGGGCGTGCTCGGGAAGAGAAAGCGGGGGCAGGCAGTGGGGCGCGTTCTGGCGTGCGCGATGGAACTCGCGCTGCAGATCCTGTTGGGTGACCTGGAGATAGCGCATGGTCATGGCGATGTCATTGTGACCCAGCAGTTGCATGAGAGCAGGAAGACCGACCCCGAGACGGAGCATTTCTGTGGCGTAGGTGTGGCGAAGACGGTGAGGGGTGACAGGAGCCGAGCAACCGGCTCGTGCAGCGGCATTAGCCAAGGTTTCAAAGAGGCGGTGATAGGCGCCCCACGGGCCACCACGAGGCAACAGGAAGCCTTCCGATCGGGCCAAAAGTTCCGGCCGGGCCAGAGGGCGCAAGGCCAGAATGCGTTGAATGATGCCCCGAACCTCGGCATCGACGGGAACGAGGCGTTCGGTGTGCAACTTGCCGAGGGGGACGTGGAGCGCCCACTGATCCGGCCCAACCTGGCGTAGGCAGTCCAGAGGCAGGCGGATGCATTCGCCAATGCGGATACCGGTGAAGCGGGTGAGCAGCAGGAGGTTCGAAAGCAGGTTGTCGGTACGGCGCAGTTCCTGTTGCAGTCGTTGATCGTCTTCAAGAGGAAGCGGTTTTGGCAGCCATCGATCCCGCGGCGGGAGGTCCTCGCTGCGAATCAGGCCAGGCTGGACGAGGTGGCCGTGGGCGGCCAGATCCTCCAGCATACGGCGGATGAGGATCAGGTGCTGTCTGCGGGTATGGTTGCACAATGGCGGATCCTGTTCGCACAGGCAACGAAACCAGCCCAGCAGATGCGGATCGCGGTGGAGTTGCGCCAGACGGCGGAGTTGCGGGAAAGCGAGATGGAGATAGCGGAGAAAACGGTGCGCCGCACCCCGGTAGGCCTTCAGCGTGCCGGGTTGGTGAGTCACGGCGAGGCTCCGGATGTGAGATTCGAAGATCTGCTCGAGGCTGACTTTGGACGCGTTCATGGGATCGGCGGAGGGGACAAGCGCGTGCGGTTTTCGATGGCGCGGGCATATTCACGCCACACGTCCTGGGGAGCAAGCTGGACGTACAGCATGGTGGTGTGAATCTGCGAATGACCCATCAGGCGTTGCAGCGCGGGCAGGGAGATCCCGGCGCGCACCATATCGGCGCCAAAGGTGTGGCGGAGCCGATGAGCGTTGGCCTGCGGAACGCGACTGCGCAGGCGATGATGGCGGAACAGGGAGCGCAGTCCGGCGGGTGTCATGGCCCATCCCCGCTGGCGGCCTTTCAGAGAAACGAACAGGGAAGAGGAATTGGTGAGCGGTCTTTCCAGTCGCAAATACTTTTCGAGCACTTCGATGATTTCCGGCGGCAGCGGCATCACGCGTTTCTTGTTGCCTTTGCCGAGAACCCGCATGTGGGCGTCGGCGAGCTGAAGATCCTCGAGTCGGAGAGCCAGAACCTCACAGGAACGCAGACCGTCCAGTAACATCAAGCCCACCAGGGCGAGATCGCGAAAGGTGCGAAAGCTGCGCCAGAACCGGGCCACTTCTTCGGCACACAGCGGTACAACCACGCGTCGCGGTTGTCTCAGGCGGAGTCCCCGCGTCAGGGCTCGGTGCGCCTGGCCGTCGCCGAGCGGGGGTCTGGTCTTATAGAAGCGCTGGAAGTGGTACTGGCCGCCAGGAATCTCCTGTCCGTAATGGAAGCGGTACAGACAACGCAGCACGCCCAGGCGATGATTTATGGTTTGCGGCGCGGGTTTGGGTTGTTGATCCAGTTGGTGACGGGCATAATCGAGCAGGGTGGATTCGGTGGTTTGCGACAGCGGCGGGCGTTCCGCTCCCCAACGGGCGAAGTGCAACAGGTCATAAGCATAGGCGCGCAGCGAACGCAGGGAAAGTTGGCGAACCCGCTGAGCATCGAGGAAGGTGTTGGCCCAGGCCACTTCCCGGCTGCGCTCATCGAGCACGCGCCAGGGCGAAGCGCTGGCGGAAACGGATGGTCGCCAGGCCACGGAGAACTTCATAGCCGGTCTGCTTCCCGAAGACGGGCGGTAAAGTCGGCGGCGCGGGCGCCGGCTACGAAGTAGCTGTTGGGATCGTGGCCGTCGGGCAACTGTACGATGTGGGCCGGAAGGCCGGCATTTTCCAGGCGCAGGGCGAGTTGATGGGAAGCCTTCTGGCCGGCCTGGTTTGAATCCCGGTCGAAGGCGATATAGACCAGGCGGCCCGGTTGATCGGTAAGCTGTGCCCACTGAGCGGGCGTCAACTGGGCGCCGAGGGCGCAGGTGGTGTTGCGGAAACCGGCCTGCCACAGCACGGCCAGATCTAACAGCCCTTCGACGAGGATTACAGTGGAGAACCTGCTGACGGATTCCCAGGCGAACAATCCGCCTTTGGAGCGCGGCAGCAAACGGTGGGGGAACGCCGCGCCGATGCTGCGGCCATAGAGGTTGGCGATCTGCCCGTGCTGTGGGCAAGGAAAAATGAGCCGCCGGCAGAAGGCATCGCGGCCGTGATGATTGATCAATCCGATCTCCAACAACTGATCGAATGAGGAGCCCCCAGCAGCCAGACGACGCCGTAAGTTTCCGCCGGGAGCATAACCGATGCCGAGTTCCTCAATCAGAGAGGAGTCGCGCACTCCGCGACGTTCCAAATAGTCTGTAGCTTCCGGATGACGGTGCAGTTGAAGCTGATAAAACGCGGCCGTCTCCTCCAGCAATCGGAAAACGGGAGCGGGGGACAGTTCCTGTTCGAGATGAGCCACCGTTTGGCGGAAGGGTAGATCGAGGAATAGCTGGACAAAGCGGATCAGGTCCCCGCCACGGCCGCAGCCGTGGCAGTAGAACAGGTTTTTGGAGGCGTTGACGTAGAAGGAGGGGCGCGTTTCCTGATGTAAGGGACACAGCCCGACAAACTCCTGGCGTGAGCTGGTACGACAAGGCTTCCAGTTGTGGCGCTGCAAATACTCCAGCAGCGGGACGCGCTGTTTGAGCCGCTCCAGACTCTCGGCCATGGCGCTGTTTTCGCCTCCGGAGTCGAGGTTAGGCGGAAAGCAGCCCTCTTCCCAGGCGAGGATGGTGGGGCGGCGGGTTCGTTCTAAATGCGCAAGGGCCAGAACCGGGCGAGAAACGGGAATACGGTGTGCCAGCGCAATGGGGGCGAATCGTGCACGAGAATCTCCGTTCTGGTGAGCCACGCGCCGACAGCCCGGATCGTCTTGCGCAGGAAGGAGAACGGCGGCTGAGAAGAATCCAGGCTTTGGCACCATCGGCGCAGCGTGGAGGGATCGGCCACGCGATCGGGGTCTTTGACGGTGGGCGCCGCGGCTTCCCAGGAGCGGCCTTCCAGGAAGCGGCGCTGAAGCGCCTGGCTGCGGGCGATGAAGCTGTAATGGCCGTAGGGAGGAGAAAAGGGCGGCAGGAAGGTGAACGTCTTGCCGCACCGGTTGCAAAGGCCGCGGCGAATCCCGATCCAATCATGGTGTTGATCGTGCGCCTGTTTGCGGCGGCGGCCATGACCGACGATCGAATCCTGACTGCAAATCGGGCAATGGCGCAGGATGACCTGCATGCCGGCCTCGGCCCAATCGGCTTCGAGGTTGAATTGCGCCGCCGAGAGTGGGATAAACAGAATCGTAGCGATGAGGGCTCCGCCCGGCCCGGTCATCTTGCCAGGATCGACGGGCCGGTGCGAGGCCCTTCCTCCTAAACAGATCTCACCTGGAAAAGAATAACGCCGCGCTGCCGCCGGTATGGGGAAAGGCCCATGAGGTTGGCGGCAGAAAGTACGTCGACTTTCACCGGATTGGCCGGTTAATCCGAGAATGTTT